>CAJJDI010000023.1 GCA_905182835.1 uncultured Flavobacteriaceae bacterium
AAATGGTTTAATAAATTTTATCTTTGTTTTTCTATTTTTATGCGTACGTGGCGGAATTGGTAGACGCGTTAGGTTGAGGGCCTAATGACTTATTTAGTTGTGGAAGTTCGAGTCTTCTCGTACGCACAAATATAATTTATGAAAAAAAATATTTCAATTATTGGTTCAGGGTTTTCTTCCCTATCAGCTGCATGTTACTTAGCAAAAATGGGGCATAAAGTTGATGTCTTCGAAAAGAATGATGATTTTGGTGGTAGAGCAAGACAATTTAAGGAAGGTGGTTTTACATTTGACATGGGCCCTAGCTGGTATTGGATGCCAGATGTTTTTGAGAAATTTTTTAATGATTTTGGCAAAGAAACTAAAGATTATTATGAGTTGAAAAAACTAAACCCAGCTTATCATGTGTATTTTGGTAAACAGGATTTTATTGCAATTCCAGACTCATTAGAAGAAATTTGTAAAGTTTTTGAAAAAGAAGAAAAAGGGAGTTCAAAACGACTTGAGAAGTTTATTTCTAAAGCAAAACAAAACTATAAAATTGCAGTAACAGACATGCTGTATAAAATGCCAGGACTCACTCCACTAGAGCTTATTTCAGTTGACACAATTAAAAGAGTTGGTTATTTCTTTTCTAATATAAAAAAAGAGGTTCATAAAGAATTTAAGAACCCTAAACTAAGGTCTATATTGGAGTTTCCAGTATTATTCCTTGGGGCTGAATCTTCTAACACCCCAGCTTTTTATAATTTTATGAATTATGCAGATTTCGGTCTTGGAACTTGGCAACCTACAAATGGTTTTTATGATGTTGTAAATGCGATGATGAGTATTGGAAAATCACTCGGCGTTAGTTATCACAACAAATCTAATATCAACAAAATTATTACTGACAAAAATATAGCTACTGGAATTGAAGTTAATAATAAAGTAATAAATTCTGATATAATATTATCTGGAGCTGATTACAACCATACAGAAAAACTATTACCAAAGAAGCTTAGACAGTATTCAGAAAAATATTGGTCAGGTAAGGTACTAGCTCCATCATCATTACTTTTTTATCTAGGTTTTGATAAAAAGTTAAAAAATGTAGCGCACCACAATTTGTTTTTTGACACTGATTTTGATTTGCATTCAAAAGAAATTTACAAAGACCCCAAGTGGCCTTCTGAACCTTTATTTTACGCAAACTTTACTTCAATAACCAATAAACACACGGCACCAGAAGGGTGTGAAAATGGTTTTATTTTAATACCATTAGCTCCTGACTTGGACGATACAGAAGAACTTAGAGAAAAATATTTTAAAATTGTAATAAAAAGACTTGAAACAATAACAGAACAAAAAATAAAGGATAGTATTATCTACAAGAAATCTTTTTGCGTTAGTGATTTTATAGAGGACTATAACTCTTATAAGGGAAATGCTTACGGATTAGCTAATACACTGCTTCAAACTTCGTTCCTTAGACCAAAGCTTAAAAGTAAATTAGTAAAAAATATGTATTTCACTGGTCAACTAACAGTGCCTGGACCTGGAGTACCTCCAGCAATTGTTTCAGGTAAACTTGTAGCTGATTTAATAAATAACAAATAAAATGTATTAGCTTTAACCAAAATTAATGTTATTATGAAAAAAACTTTTGATGATGTTTCAAATGATTGCAGTAAAATTGTCACAAAGACTTACAGCACTTCATTTTCATTAGCAACAAAAATGTTGTCTAAAAGTATTCGTCAACATATTTATAATATTTATGGTTTTGTTAGGTTTGCAGATGAGATTGTAGATTCATTTCATGACTATGATAAGAATTTATTATTTAAAGATTTTTCTTGTGATTTAGAAAAGTCTTTAAAAAATAAAATTCATTTGAACCCCATATTAAATTCATTTCAAGCAACCTACCACAAATTTAATATCGATAAAGATCTAGTAGATTCTTTTATGGGTAGCATGGAGAAAGATTTGCATAAAAAGAAATACATGACCGATCAAGAGTATGAAGATTATATATATGGTTCTGCTGATGTAGTTGGTCTAATGTGTTTGAAAGTGTTTGTAAATGGAGATACAGAAAAGTATGAAGAATTAAAATCGTTTGCTATGAGGTTAGGTTCTGCATTTCAAAAAGTTAATTTCCTAAGAGATTTAAAAGATGATTTTGAAGTTTTAAACCGTACATACTTTCCAAATACTGACTTGAATAAATTAAATGAAGAGTCAAAAATTAAAATAATTAATGAGATTGAAGAGGATTTTAAAGAAGGTTTAAACGGCATAAAGAAATTACCTATAGAGGCTAAATTTGGAGTTTTTATGGCATACAGATATTATAGCCAATTATTAAAAAAACTTAAAAAGACCCCAGCTTTAGACATAAAAAACACTAGAATAAGAGTACCTAATTACAAAAAAATTGAACTATTAACTAGAAGCTATGTTAAATATCAACTTAACCTATTATAATTTATTATGAATATAATTTTTTGGTTTGCTACATTTATAATCACATTTTCAATAATGGAATTTATGGCTTGGTTTACACACAAATACATCATGCATGGATTTTTGTGGAGTGTACACAGAGACCACCATCACAAAAAACACGATAGTTGGTTTGAAAGAAATGATTTGTTTTTTATTTTTTATGCTGTTGTAAGCATGAGTTGTTTTTATTTATGGAGTTATGAAGGGTTTTGGTATGGACTTCCAATAGGCTTTGGTATAATGGCTTATGGAGCATCTTATTTTGTTGTACATGATATATTTATTCATCAGAGATTTAAGTTTTTTAAAAAAGCGAATAACTGGTATGCAAAAGGAGTAAGAAGAGCTCACAAAATACATCACAAAAATATTGGTAAAGAAAAAAGTGAATGCTTTGGCATGTTAGTTGTTCCTTTCAAATATTTTAAATAATAGTAATATGAAATACGATTATATTATTGCTGGTTCGGGTTGTGCGGGATTAAGTTTATTATATAAAATATTACAAACTCCTTCATTACAAAACAAGTCGATATTAGTTATTGATAAAGATCAAAAAAAAAGCAATGATAGAACATGGTGTTTCTGGGAAAAAAATCCAGGGCCTTTCGAATCTATTGTATATGCCAAATGGAATAAATTAGAATTTCTTTCTACAGATTTCAAAAAAGAATTAGATTTAGAATCATATACGTACAAAATGATTCAAGGTATAGATTTCTACAATTTTGTAATTAATTATGCCAAGAAATTTAAAAATGTATCATTTGTTCAAGAGTCGATAAACTCTATTGATAATATCGATAAAAAAGCTGTTTTAAAAACAACTAAGAATAGATATACAGCAAATTATATTTTCAATTCGACAAATCTTTTTAATCCAAAAATTAACGAACAAAATTCTTTACTTCAACATTTTAAAGGATGGCTTATTAAAACTGAAAAACCAGTTTTTAATCCAGAAATTGGAAGACTAATGGATTTTAGAGTGTCACAAGAAAATGGAGCAACCTTTATGTATGTTTTACCAACATCCACCACAGAAGCTTTAGTTGAATACACTTTGTTTAGCCCAAGAGTCCTTGATAAAGAAGTATATACTTTAGAATTAAAGAAATATATAAAAGAAGAATTAGAAATTGATAATTATACTCTTATTCACCAGGAGTCTGGAGTGATCCCTATGTCCTTAGAAAAGTTTGAGCAAAATCCGAAACTGAATGTTATCAATATTGGAACTTCAGGAGGATATACTAAAGCAAGTTCTGGTTATACTTTTCAATTCATTCAAAAAAATATTATAGAGATTATAAATAATCTAGTTGAAGGGAATAATATAATTCAACAAACATCTTTTAAAAACAAATATTATCAATGGTCTGACAGAACGTTAATAGATGTTTTATTATCTAATAAGTTAACAGGGAAGGATGTTTTTACAAAAATGTTTCAAAAAGTACCAATAGAAAAAATACTTGCTTTTTTAGGGAATGAGAGTTCCTTTTTAGAAGATTTTAAGGTATTTACAAGCTTCCCTGTAAAACCTTTTTTAACTTCAGGGATTAAGCAGCTGTGATATTATTTATTCTGCTTTTTAATAAGATTTAAAGCTGAGCCTTCATTATACCAATCAATTTGAGATTGATTATAAGTATGATTAGTAACAATTAAATCTTTAGTCTTATCTGAATGAATAACTTCTATAATTAATGGCTTACCAGGCTTAAAGGTCTCTAGATCTATAAAATTAAATATATCATCCTCTTGAATTAAATCATAATCAGATTCATTATTAAAAGTTAAGCCTAACATTCCTTGTTTTTTCAGGTTAGTCTCATGAATACGTGCAAAAGACTTAACGATTACTGCACAAACGCCTAGATGCCTAGGCTCCATTGCAGCGTGTTCTCTTGATGAACCTTCCCCGTAATTATGATCACCAACTACCACAGTTTTTATACCTTCCGATTTATACTGTCTTTGAGTATCAGGAACACCAGCATATTCTCCTGTGAGTTGATTTTTAACAAAATTTGTTTTCTTATTAAATATATTCACAGCACCAATCAAACAGTTGTTGGATATATTATCAAGGTGACCTCTATATCTTAACCATGGACCTGCCATAGAGATATGATCAGTAGTACATTTTTGAAATGCTTTAATTAATAGTCTTGCATTGATTATCTCATTTCCTATAGGGGTAAAAGGAATCAAAAGTTGTAATCTTTCAGAATTCGCATTCACATTTATATCAACATTAATTCCATCTTTAATAGGTTCTATATAGCCTGCGTCTTCAACATCAAACCCAGAAGGAGGTAATTCTTTACCATATGGAGGCTCTAATTTAACTTTATCTCCATCTTTATTTATTAGAAAATCGTTAACCGGATCGAAATCTAATCTTCCAGAAATAGCAATTGCAGTAACCATTTCTGGTGAACCGACAAATGCATGAGTATTAGGATTTCCATCTGCTCTTTTAGAAAAGTTTCTATTAAAAGAATGAACTATAGTGTTTTTTTCTTGCCCCTTACGATCACTTCTATCCCATTGTCCTATACAAGGGCCACAAGCGTTAGTGAAAATTGTTGCATTTAAATCTTGAAATATTTTCAATAATCCATCTCTTTCAGCTGTAAATCTAACTTGTTCAGAACCAGGGTTAATACCTAAATCTGATTTAATAACAAGCTTTTTATCTACTGCTTGTTTTGCAATTGAAGCAGCTCTATCCAAATCTTCATAAGATGAATTTGTACAAGATCCAATTAAACCCCAATCAACTTTAAGTGGCCAATCATTTTTCTTAGCTTTTTCGCTCATTTCTGAAACAGGAGTTGCTAAATCTGGAGTAAATGGACCGTTTAGATGAGGTCTTAAATCATCTAAATTTATTTCAATAACTTGATCAAAATAATTTTCTGGATTTGCATAAACTTCGGGGTCTGCAGTAAGATATTCCTTAACCTCATTTGCCGCATCAGCAACAGCATCCCTATTAGTTGCTCTAAGGTACCTTTCCATAGATTCATCATAACCAAATGTTGAAGTGGTTGCTCCAACCTCTGCACCCATATTACAAATAGTACCTTTACCGGTACAGGACATTGATTTTGCTCCTTCTCCAAAGTATTCAATAATAGCTCCGGTACCACCTTTAACAGTAAGTATACCAGCTACTTTTAATATTACATCTTTTGGTGAAGTCCAACCATTTAACTTACCAGTTAATTTTATTCCAATTAGCTTTGGGAATTTTAATTCCCATGCCATTCCAGCCATAACATCAACCGCATCTGCTCCTCCTACTCCAATTGCAACCATACCTAATCCACCAGCGTTAACCGTATGTGAATCAGTACCTATCATCATTCCTCCTGGGAATGCATAATTCTCTAAAACAACTTGATGAATAATTCCAGCACCTGGTTTCCAGAAACCAATACCATATTTATTTGAAACTGAAGCTAAAAATTCAAAAACCTCATTACTAACTGAATTAGCTCTTTTTAAATCAATTGAAGCTCCTTGTTTAGCTTGAATCAAATGATCACAATGCACAGTAGTAGGTACCGCAACTTTAGTTTTTCCAGCTTGCATAAATTGAAGAAGTGCCATTTGAGCTGTTGCATCTTGACATGCTATTCTATCAGGTGCAAAGTTTACGTAATCTTCACCTCTATTTAGTTTAGTTTTAGGAATGGAATCCCAAAGATGTGAGTATAATATTTTCTCGGACAAAGTTAAATGAGTGCCGGTAATTTTTCTAGCTATATCTACACGTTCAGAAATGTTTTTATAAACATTTTTAATCATATTAATATCAAATGCCATATCTACTTAATTTATATTATTAATTTTTCAACCAATTACTAAAAAAATCACAATCTCTGTGTTCATTAGCAATCTTAACGTAAGTGTCCTCAATTTTAATATTTTGCCACTTTTCAATTTCTTTTAATTTTTTATTTTGAAGTGCTAGTGATTGTATTTTTAAATAATCCTTAGCAAAGTTCGCCTCATGTTCATCTGTACGATCAGTTACCGTTAAAAGTTTAAACTTAACTGGATTAGTTCTATCTTCATCTTGAAGTACAATACTTACCTCTCCATCTTTTAGTTTTTCAATTTGCGAGTATAATTCAGGATCAATTTTAGTTAATTCAAAATTATAATCTTGAGTCTCAGGGTTAATTAATTGACCGCCATCATATTTAGTCTCTATCTGATCACTAACTTCTAATGCAGCTTCAGCAAAAGTAATTTCACCACTTAGAATTCTTTGTCTAGCATTTTCTAACTTTTCCTTTGCTTCTTCTATCTCAGAAGAGTTTATTTTAGGCTTTAACAATATACTTCTAACATCATATTCTTGACCTCTAATCTTTTCAAGGATTATAATAAAAAAACCATATGAGGTTTCAAAAGGATCGGAAATTTCTCCTTCTTGCAATGAAAAAGCTACATCTCTGTATTCCTTAACCATCTGAGGCTTTTTTCTGTTAAGCGTGTATTTACCTCCATTTTTTCTAGATTGGAAATCTTCAGTGTATAAAACAGCTTTAGTAGTAAAGCTAGACCCATTATCTACAACATCTGCTTTAAATTGCTCCAACCTGTCAATCACCTTTTGCTTTTCCTCTTCAGTAGTTTTAGGTATTACTACTATTTGAGCAACTTTTAACTCAGTATTAAAAAGGGGGCGATCATTTTCTGGAATAGAATTAAAGAACTGTCTAACCTCTTCAGGTGTAACTTCAGTTTCCTCAATTATTTTTTCTTGCATTTGTTTTGCTAATTCTGAACTCTTATTTAACTCAAACATTTCATTCCTAAGTTCTTGTTCGGAATTTTTATTGTAATAGTTAATTAACTTCTCCATCGAACCAATTTGCTTTGCAAATGCATCTATCTGTTGATCTACAAAAGATTGGATTTCTAAGTTATTTACGACAATACTATCTTGCACTGCATGATGCTGATATAACTTATCTTCTAATAATTTTCCAAAAACTTGACACCTAGTCATGTCATCTGTAGATATTCCTGAAGCTTTAAGTTGATCGAATTGTTTATCAATATCTGAATCTAATATTAAAAAATCACCAATAACTGCAGCAACTCCATCAATTTTATTCTTACTAACTTCTGTAATAGAATCGTTTTGGGATAACATTAAATTATTGGTCAATACAGCTATTATAACTATAGAGGTTCGGTATAAGTTTTTAGTAAATTTCAAAGCTTTTATTTTTAATTGCATCTTTAGTTATATCTTTTCGTAATTGATCAATAAATATCAATTTTCTTTTGTTTATAATCATCCTTCTGAGTGTTTCAGAAACATACTCTAAAGGAGCGTATTGGTTAATTTTAAGTACTTTTTTTATATTAATCAAATATAAACCTAATGAATCTTTCATTTCAATAAAATTAGGTTTTTTTAACAAATTATTATTAACCTTTCTCAACTTAGGCAATTGATAAAAAAGTTCATTTTTATTTCTCCAAACTGTATCGTTTAAAAAATATCTATTATACTGAAAAGAGAGTGAATCTAAATATTGAATATCATCATTATTGGATCTCTTCAATTTAGATTTAAATAATCTTATGTCTGGATTAACTTTCGGTAGATAGATGAAACTAAATTTAAAAAGTTCTTCACTTAATTTAAAAGTTTCTTTATATTCTTTATAGAGACTGTCTAACTCAGAAGGGAGGATTTCCAAATTCATGTTCGAATTTATTAAAGCGTCTACATATGAGTTAATCAATATATCATTTCGGTAATTATTAACTAACTCGTGAATCATATTTTGATTCTCCTCTGGCAGATTTATTAATGCACGTTGTATTAATAGTTTATTGGCAGCCCAATTGTTTATATAGTTATTTAAAATTATTGTGCTATCTGTAAAATTTGTGCTAGAATCAAATATTTCATCAACTTCGGATTGAGATAAAAAATCATCTTCTACTCTAGCTATATCAATAGTAGAATTTTTTTTAAAATAATTATCGCAAGAAAAAAATAAGAAAAATACTATTAGATAACGCATTATTTATTGATGTTTTGTTTAGTTTTTTTTAAAACTTTTCTATTTATAAAAATAACTTTTTTTTCTCTAAGAGATTTAATCCATTTTTTTTCAAACAAGACTTGATATTTAGAGATGACTTCGCCTGGAATTTCCTGTTCTATATTAAATACCATCTCACTATCATTGAATAATGATTTGTTTTCATTAAAATATTTTTTTAAGCCTAACGTGTCATCTTTAGCTTTGTTCCAAACTTCGCTCTCCATTAAGTCAAATAACAATAAACCTTCTTTATATTCATTATATACATATCTATATTCTTGATTTTCAGACAACAAGTTAGATTTATAATAATTCATAATAGATTGGTTTATGAAATCTATATATAAATCATTAATTAATTTATAATTAGTTTCATTTATTAAAGAAGATTCAACTATGTAATTAGCAAAATTTAAGTAAGTAAGTTTGGTATCATTGAATTTTAACAAAAGCTTGTTATTATCCATATTAATTGGGATTTTCCATACATTTTGACTACTATGTCCCTTTAGCGATTCCACAAAATAGCTGAGATCGTTATCATAGTTTAAAGAATATTTATTCAAAAGTTTATTGTAAAACGATTTTGTGATTATTGAAGATCTTGAATTGTTTTTTATTTTTTTTAATAAGGAAGGTTTCATTTCTGTAAAAGATGCCAATTTAGATTTTGAGTATAATTTTAAAATATGCCAACCAAATTTAGTTTCAATTGGTTTCGAAATTTGATTAATCTCATTTAACTTAAAGGCAGCATTTTCAAATGGAAGAGAGTTTAATTGGCCACTTTTAAATGGTTTTAACTTTCCGCCAATGCTAGATGTTTTTTTATCGTCAGAATATTTTTTCGCAAAACTTTCAAAATTACCCCCCTTAGAAATAGAATCATATAAGGCATTTATTTTTACTTTTGAATCATTGTTTTTTTTTAATAACATTAGATGACCAACTGTAACTTCTCCTAATGATTTTCTTTTATCATCTACTTTTAAAATATGATAGCCAAATCTAGTTCTGAACGGCATAGAAATATCTCCAATAATAGTATTATACGCTATTGATTCAAAAGAATATATCATTTTGAAAGCTGAGAAGTAACCCAAGTCTTCAACAAAAGTGTTTTTTCCATCATGATACTTTTTAATTAAATATTCTAACTTGTTTTTTAAAAATTCCTCCCTGTAACTAACAAGTTTATTATACACATCTAATGTGTCCAAGTCATTTTCATCAATCCTTATCAAAATATGACTTGCCTTTATTTCAGTAGCTGTTCTGTCATAAGCTTCAATTAATAAAGAATCTTGAGATTCTTTATCAAATAAATAATTTGCAGCAAGCTGTGCAGAATACTTATTCAACTCAAAAATATAACTCTCTTTCTTATCATATTTTTTTTCGTATGCTTCTGAAACCTTCAACTTATAATCGATATAAAGCTGTAGATAATTATCGATGTCTTTTTGAGATTCATCAGTAATTAGATCCAAATTCTTATTATAAACTCTTAAGAATTCAGCAGTAGTTACTGGTTTATCATCAATAGTAAAAAGAATGTCTTTAGAATCAATCTGAGTGTAAGACAAAAGAGGGGCTAAAAAAAAATATAAAAATATTTTCTTCATAATTATAGTTTTTTTTGATCTAATTTATCTAGAATAATTAGGTGATTCTTTGGTTATACTAACTCCATGTGGATGACTTTCAACGATACCAGAAGATGTAATTTTTATGAATTTAGAAGTGTCTTGAAAAGTTTCAATATCTTTAGAACCACAATAACCCATCCCAGCTCTTAAGCCTCCGATAAACTGGTGAATACTTTCATTAAGTCTACCTTTAAATGGCACTCTTCCAACAATTCCTTCTGGAACTAGTTTTTTAATATCATCTTCAACATCTTGAAAGTACCTATCTTTACTACCTTGTTTCATAGCCTCAACTGATCCCATTCCTCTATAGGTTTTAAACTTTCTACCTTCATAAATAATTGTTTCACCAGGAGATTCTTCTGTACCAGCGATCAAAGAGCCTAGCATGACGCAATCAGCACCCGCAGCAATTGCCTTTGAAATATCACCCGTGTAACGAATTCCACCATCAGCAATAACAGGCACACCAGACCCCTTTATAGCATTTGACACTTCGATAATAGCAGATAATTGAGGAAAACCTACACCTGCAATTACTCTAGTGGTACATATTGACCCTGGCCCAATCCCTACTTTTACAGCATCGGCACCTGCTTCAACTAAATATTTAGCAGCTTCAGCTGTAGCAATATTACCTACAATTATATCTAAGTTTGGAAATTTATTTTTAATTTTTTTTAAGACATCTACCACCCCTTTTGTATGTCCATGTGCAGTGTCTATAACTATAGCATCCACTTCAGATTTAACTAGCGCTTCTGCTCTGGTCAATGCGTCAGACGTTACTCCAATTGCAGCCGCAACTCTTAACCTACCATAGGTGTCCTTATTAGAATTGGGTTTTAGAGTAAGTTTTGTGATATCTCTAAATGTAATTAAACCAACTAATTTGTAAGATTTATCAACAACCGGAAGTTTTTCAATCTTATGGTTTTGCAAAATCACTTCTGCCTCCTGTAGAGACGTACCTTCAGAAACTGTAACAAGATTTTTAGTAGTCATTACCTCTGAGATTGGTCTACTGTTATTTTTCTCGAATCTTAAGTCTCTATTAGTTACTATTCCTATTAATTTTTTGTTTTTATCTACAATCGGAATACCACCAATTTTATACTCTTTCATATAAGATTTCGCATGATTTACAGTTGATTCAATAGGAAGTGTTACCGGATCTTTAATCATACCACTTTCCGCCCTTTTTACTCTTTTTACTTTATCAGCTTGTGCTTGTATAGTCATGTTTTTATGAAGAACTCCAATACCACCTTCTTGTGCTATAGCAATAGCCATTTTACTTTCAGTCACTGTATCCATTGCAGCTGAAATAATAGGAATGTTTATAGGTATGTTCTTGGAAAATTTTGATTTTATAGATACATTTCTAGGTAAAATTTGAGAAAAATCAGGCACTAGTAGTACGTCATCATACGTTAGACCTTCTCCGATAATTTTGTTTTGGTGTGAGTTCATTGCAATTACGTTATAATTGCATGTAAATATACGACTAAATATTTATTTTTTACAAATAGATTGGTAGAGAACAATAAGACTGCTTAAAATAAAACTAACAGTCATTAAAATACCAGAAATTAAAACTATATATTTCATCCACGTTATTCCTAACCACATCAAGTAAATACCTCCGAAAGTTAGAATTACTGACAGAAAAGGCTCTAAAACCAAGAAATACTTAAGTTGCTTGTTTAATCTTGTTATAGATAATAAACCTCCAAGAAGGAAAAAAATTAAAGACATTGATAAAATGTGAGTGTGAATTATAGTTAACATTTCACGAGAGCTTTTCTTAAACTTCATAATATCAGCATTCTGCTGAAGTTCATTCCCATTATACTGCTCTTCAATACCACTAACAGAAACATCTGAAGTGTCACTTACAAATAATAGTCCAGTGTAAAAGCCAATACTTAACACTAAAACAAATGCTATAATTAGCGATCTAATTAATGTTGGTAACTGATATATAAGTCCGTTTATTTTCAATCTAAATATTTTTTTGATTTGACAAATTTAAGGGATGTCATTAAATTATCAATGGCAATTGTCATAGATTTTACAGAAATTGTTGCACCAGAAATCGCCATAACATTTTCTCTGTATTTAAGTCTGTCATTAATAGTTTTACCTACAAACTGTCTTAACCATCTTTTACTTGCTATTTCACCACCATAATCCTCTCTGTAAGCAAGAACTTTTGAATTTAGAATATTTAAGTCTAAATCAAATAATATTAAATAATCAAAATAATCTGTTTTACTCTTTGCAATAGATTTATAATAATAACCTATGTGGTTTTCTTTATTAAATATTTTAAAAAAATTACCTCTATTAAACATGGATTTAACGTTTAGCAGATCATTACTTTTTAATAATATTTCAGTTTTGTTATATTTCTGAATATTAAAACTTGAATGTATTTCTTTTATTACTTTTTTTTCTATTCTATTATTAGAAAAAGAATTTAGGTTACTGAAAATAATGAAAAATATTAAATATTGTAAAAATTTCATTTTGCAAAAATATGTTTTTTTATTAATTAAAAAAGAAGTAAAAGACATAATCATTTACTTCTTTTTTTTAAACTAAACTAAATCAAATTAATTATGAAAACTAATTTACTAAAACCAGACTCCTACTCCAAAATTCAATACACTTGAAGTATCATCTGATGATTCATTGCCTAATATTTGATAATCCATTTTAAAAGCAGCACCATCTGCAACATGCCATGTTAAGCCTGTGGTTAAAACATTTCTATCATATGCATCATTAGCCACTAAAGAACCTGCAACACTAGCATGAGTATCATAGTTAGAATATCTAGCGAATAAATCTAATTTTTCTGTTTTACTTGTCTCAAGTAAATTATAAGATGCTTCAACATAATATCCTGCTAACTTAGACCCTAAGTTAGATTCATAATATGTATTGTAATCTTCTGTATCACTAATTGAAGCTGTAATATATTGTCCTCTTGCTCCAAACCTGTTATTTGTATACCTAGCATCAAAGCCAACCATTGAGATTCCAACTTTAGGCGCATCACTGTCTACATCAACATTTGTGTTTCCGAAATATCCAGAAAATCCAACTTTAAGATTTCCAATTCCGTAATAATCAATTCTAGTAGATAAATTTGATTCGTTAAACATTGCTTCAGCACCTTTTTGTCTTCCGCTTCTTAACCCGTTAGAACCACCTAGACCATTCGATGAAAAACCATTAAAGATGTAAGCTTGGTACTTGATAGAAGCATTATCTAGTCTTCCATTAATTCCAAACCCTATTTCTCTCCAAGTTGAAGGCACTATACTTTTATCCATACCAGGTCGCTCTACTCCGTTAAAAGTAGTAGGCTCGTGATACTCATTAACAATTCCCATAGGAATTAACATAAGTCCAGCTCTTAAGTTTAAATTATCAGTGATTGAATAGCTCATAAATGCTTGCTCAACATAAACTTCTTTTACGTGTTCAAATTCAATTTCTGAAATAAACTGTACTTTATCATTAAATTTATAACCGAAAAGAGTTACTAATCTATGAACATCAACTTTACCATTACCGTTTTCTGGATGATTAGAATGAATCTCACCATACCCTCCTATTGTAAGTTTATTACTTGTTCCTTCATCAAATAATTTTTGAGATGCATTTTGTGCAGCTGCTTGTTCAGTTATTGATTCTTCTATGTTTTCTGACTGAGAAAACATTGTTCCAAAACCAACTAAAATTGCGAATAATGTAATTTTTAAATATTTCATTTTTTTTCTTATTGTTATTTAGACTAATTATTAATAGTGATTATTACGCAAATATATAACACATATTTAATTACACAAATATTATTTAGAATAATTTTAAATAAAAAAAATATAACAGAGATAAAACAGAGATAAAAAAGTGTATATTTACTTTGAAATGATACAAAAAAACACAATATTATTTGACAGTAGATGTAACTTATGTTCTAAAACTGTTAAAAATATAATGAAAATAGACAGTAAAAGTATATTTAATTTTATTTCAAACAACAGTAAATCTGGAAAAAAAATAATTACTGATTACAATTTAAACTCTATAACAACTCAAACAATAATTTTATTTACAAGTGAAAAAGAATTTTTAATTAAATCCGACGCTGTTATAGCTATAATTTCTAGGCTTAATTTTGTATTTAAAATATTTAATATCTTTTCGGTAATACCCAAAAAAATAAGAGATATAGGATATGATTTTATAGCAAGAAACAGATATAATTGGTTTGGAGAAAATGATAACTGCGAAATAACTAATGATATTTATTGAAAATTTGTAGAGATTGATTGTAACAACTTTCAAATCGTAACGGATTTACATTATTAGTTATTTTATGGGTATTTAAGAAAGAAAGAATTTTTTCTGTAGGCATGTTACCAACCAGCTCATCACTAGCCATTGGGCAACCACCAAATCCTTTGATTGCTCCATCAAACCTTCTACATCCGGATTCGTACGCGCTATGGATTTTTTCATACCAAGTATTTGGGTCAGAATGAAGGTGAGCTCCAAATTCAATGTGTTTATGATTATCTAGTACAGATGAAAATATAGAATGTATCGAATCAGGATTAGATGTACCAATAGTGTCACTTAAAGATATAATCTTAATTCCCATTTGACTTAATTTATTTACCCAGTGGTTGACAATATTTAAATTCCATGGGTCTCCGTAGGGGTTTCCAAAGCACATAGACAAATACGCTACAACTTTTTTATCACTATCCTTTGCGATTGAAATAATTTCTTTCAATTCATCCTCTGAATCTTTAATAGTCTTATTTGTATTTCTCATCTGAAAATTTTCAGATATAGAAAATGGGTAGCCTAAATAACTAACTTTATCAAACTTAGATGCTTTTAACGCTCCTTTACTATTAGCGACGATAACTAATAGTTTTGAAATAGAATTTGACAATTCAATACCGTTAATAATGTCTGAAGTGTCTGACAACTGAGGAATCGCCTTTGCAGAAACAAAACTACCTATATCTACAACATCAAATCCAACATCGACAACACTTTGCAGATAACTTAATTTTGTAAGTGTCGGAATAAAGGTCTTGATACTTTGCATAGCATCTCTAGGGCATTCAATGATCTTTACATTATCAAACATTAAATAAAAATAAAACTAATTTATTTAATAAAGGTTTAAACTGAATAAAGTATTAAACAGGCTATGGAAATAAAGATTAAAAACTGTGTCCATCTCATCAAAACTTGAAAGTTTTTAAATTCAAGAAGATATTTTGACACAAACGATGAAAAGAATACTATTAGTAAAAAAACAATTGCAGTTATTAACATAAATAAAATTCCAAGTATGTAAAATTGAGATACATAAGTTAATTCAATTGGATTAGAGAATATAAAAGCAGGAAAAAATGTAAAAAAGAAAAAATACACTTTTGGGTTTAGAATATTCATTAAAAGACCAGTTAAAAAATTATTAAGATTTGATCTTTTAATTTTTTTAATTTTTTTTAGATGAAAAAAATTAGATGACTTAAATACTTTAAAAGCTAAAAAGAGCATGTAGAAAAAACCTAATGTTTTAATTACAAAAAAAATATTTTCATTATACCTTATGATTTCTGATACTCCAAAAGCGACTAAGGTAGTATGTAACAAACATCCAGCGACTAAACCAAGGACAGTAAATAGGCCTGCTTTCTTTCCATTATATAAAGTATTGGATAAAACAAAAATATTATCAGGGCCTGGAGATAATGCCATTAAAAAACTAGCAACCGTGAAAGAAAATATAATTTCCAATTTCTTAATTTTTATACAAAAGTAACTATTTTAATATTTATTATATATTTGCATAAAAATATATATTCCCATGAAATTTTCTTACTCATTACTATCTGCTTTAATTTTTTCACTCATTAATATAAATATTTTTTCTCAACAAACGCAATATTGTGCAACCGAAACAACAGAAGAAAATTTACAGTTTATAGAAGATAATATGGATTTAATTAGGTATTATGAAAATGAGTTTTATCAATTAAAAGAGACTAAAACCTCTACAGCTCTGACGAGTATACCTGTAAAGGTTCACATAATTACTAATGATGACGGAAGTGGTGGAATAGATATAAGTGATGTCATTTCAGAGCTAAATGAAGTTAACACATATTTTGAAAACTCTTTCGTAGAGTTTTATGTATGTGATGAAGTTAATTATATTAATAGCTCATCGCTTTATGATTTCGATTCAGATACACAGCAAGATTTATTATTTTCAAATCATCAAGAAAATATTTTAAACGTTTATTTTGTAAATGACATTTCATTTGGATCAGGTGGAGCATGTGGTTATACTTATTTACCTGGAAATACAAATCAATATTATGATGCTGTAGTAATGGACAATGATTGTACAACTTCACAAAGTGGAACAACTTTAACACATGAAATGGGACACCATCTAAATTTAATTCATACACATGGACCTCAAAATGGAACTCTAACGGATGAGTTAGTTAGTGGTACTAATTGCTCTGTTGCTGGAGATCTATTATGTGACACGCCTGCTGACCCTCAGCTAGGATATAGTAATGTTAATGATGTTAATTGTTTATACTCTGAGTCAGGTCCTCCAACTACTGATGCTCAAGGGAATTTATTTGACCCAGACACTAGTAACATAATGTCTTACGCTCCTCAAGAATGTACAAATACTATCACTGATCAACAGTATGCAAGAATGTACGCAAGCTACCATGCTTTTAAGAATTATTACGCATGCCCGTCTTTAAATGTTTCTTTCATCTCAGAACAAACAGCAATTGATTGTGGTGAGCAATTACTAGTTGATTTTAGTGATAATAGTACAAACTCTAGCGCTTGGGAGTGGGATGTTAACGGGGATGATGTAATTGACTATACAACTCAAAATTTTTCACACACATATGAATCCCCTGGCTCATATGATGTTAGCTTAAAGATTTCTAATGGAAGTGAGACTATAACAAAAGTTTTTCCAAACTATATAAGTTTTGAAGCAAATTTATTCGAAACATCAAAAATATATTTAAATGTTAGTGTCAAAAATGGTGTAAATCAAAACACTTGGGAATTTAAAGACGGTTCAGGAGATGTATTATATTCAGGAGGACCATACGAGACTGCAAGTGGAGTTGATGAAACCTATAGTCATGAGTTTGAAACAAGTTCTGACTGCTATATATTCACTATGTATGATTCTGAAGGAGATGGTCTAACTAATGACAGTTGGAACTTAGGGTCTGAGTATTATGAATTACTAGACGAAAATAATGTTTCAATAAAATACGGAAGGGATTTTGGCTCTGAAGAATCTACATCAATAAAAAATGAATATTTAGGATTATCAAATTCTACAGCTATCAATTTCTTGATTTATCCAAACCCTGCTAGTGATTTTATTAATTTAAAAAGTGACTCAGGTATTGACGGCTATTTAATTTACAACATAAAAGGTAGCTTGATCTTAAAAAGCACAAATAATTATTCAAAGGATTTAAGTATTTCATTAAAGAACATTTATTCAGGTATTTACTTTATAGAAATTAAATCTGGAACTTATAAAGAAACAGTAAAATTCATTAAAAGGTAAGCTGTAAAAATTGGCTTAAAGTCTATTTAATAAAGCCTTGTTAATTGACCTAACTAGTCTTGGTCCTTCATAGATAAATCCAGTGTAAATCTGTATTAAATCTGCACCTGCATCAAATTTCTC
Source organism: uncultured Flavobacteriaceae bacterium (assembly GCA_905182835.1). Classification (GTDB taxonomy): domain Bacteria; phylum Bacteroidota; class Bacteroidia; order Flavobacteriales; family Flavobacteriaceae; genus SGZJ01. The sequence goes on from CAJJDI010000023.1 coordinate 18,027, forward strand.
TAAAGCATCTTTAACAGAGTGAATACCACCTACTCCAATTATTGGAATAGTTTTATTACTGTTTTGTGAAATGAATTTAATTACCTCTGTAGATCTAGAAGCTAAAGGTTTTCCGCTTAATCCACCCGTTTCATTTTTGTTGTTTGATTTTAAATTTTCTCTGTTAATCGTAGTATTAGTTGCAATTATTCCATCAAGTCCAGTATCCTTAACTATAGATATAATATCCATTAATTGATTATCATTTAAATCGGGTGCAATTTTAAGTAGAATAGGCTTTGGTGATTCTTTAGTTCGATTAATTAAAAATAGTGAGTTAATTAATTTTGTTAAAGGCTCTTTCTCTTGTAAATCTCTTAAATTAGGAGTATTGGGTGAACTAACATTTACAACAAAATAATCTACGTAATCAAATAATAAATTAAAACTAGCTATATAATCATCAGTTGCTAATGTATTGGGAGTGATTTTATTTTTACCAATATTACCACCAATCAAGATAGTTTTATTTTTTTTTAAGTTTTCTACTACTTTATCAACTCCAACATTATTAAACCCCATTCTATTAATAATACCAGAATCCTCGACAAGGCGAAAGAGTCGCTTTTTCGGATTACCCAGTTGAGGTTTTGGGGTTACAGTACCAATTTCAATAAAACCAAAACCAAAGCTGTTCAGTTCTGTATATAATTCAGCATTTTTATCAAACCCAGCTGCTAAACCAACTGGGTTTTTAAATTTAATACCAAATAATGTTTTTTCTAATCTTGAATCATTTATTAAATAAATACCACCAACAATAGATTTAACAAATGGAATTTTAAATAGAATTTTTATGACAAAAAATATAATATTATGTACTTTTTCAGGGTCGATTAAAAAAAGAATTGGTAAAATTATTTTCTTGTACATTATTAAATTATTATATGTACAAAAGTAAAATAAAAACTATGAACTAAAAAGTATGTCAGATAGTTCTTGTTAGTTATTATATAGATACATAGTTTTGAAAAAAAACGATATTCAATGTTAGATGAACAAAAAATAATTGAACGCTTTATTTCTTATGTAAAAATTGATTCTCAAAGCAATGCTGACTCAGAGGTAACTCCAAGTACAAAAATACAATGGGATATTGCTAATAAGCTAGTTCAAGATTTAAAAGACATTGGTCTAAGTAGAGTCTCTATTGATAAAAATGCATATATCTACGCAACACTTCCATCTAATATTAAAAAAAAATGTCCAATTATAGGTTTTATATCACATTTTGATACTTCCCCTGATTTTTCAGGTACTAACATTAAACCTCAAATAATAGAAAATTATAACGGAGGAGATATTGTTTTAAATAAAAAAAATAATATAGTTTTATCTTCAGAATATTTCCCTGAAATAAAACAATATATAGGTCAGAAAATAATTACAACTGATGGAAATACACTACTAGGTTCTGATGATAAAGCAGGTGTTTGTGAAATTGTTTCTGCAATGGAATACTTAATAAATAATCCTGACATAAAACATGGTGAAATTAAAATTGGTTTTACTCCTGACGAAGAAATTGGAAGAGGAGCTCATAAATTTGATGTTGCTAAATTTGGGGCAGACTGGGCCTATACAATGGATGGTAGTCAAATAGGGGAATTAGAATACGAAAATTTCAATGCTGCCTCAGCTATTATAAAAATTAAAGGTAGAATAGTTCATCCAGGATATGCAAAAGGAAAACTTGTTAACTCAATGTATTATGCTAGTAAATTTATAAATATGATTCCTTTAGATGAGACTCCAGAAAAGACTCAAGGGTATGAAGGGTTTTATCATTTAACTTCAATAAGTGGTTTAGTAGAAGAAACAGAATTACAATATATAGTTAGAGATCATGACTTAAAAAAATTTAAAAACAGAAAGGCGTTTCTAACTAACCTAGTAAAGTCTTTAAACAAAAAATATGATCAAAAAATATTTGATATAAAAATAGTTGATCAATATTATAATATGAAGGAGAAAGTAGAGCCCCATATGCATATCGTAGATATAGCCGAGGATGCAATGAAAAAATTAAATATAAAACCTATTATAAAACCTATTAGAGGAGGTACAGATGGCTCTCAATTGAGCTACATGGGACTACCTTGTCCAAATATATTTGCAGGAGGCCACAACTTTCATGGTAAATATGAATATTTACCCGTAAATAGCATGCTGAGTGCTATAGAAGTTATTTGTAAAGTTTGTGAAATAACTACTAGTTATAACAAATCTATTTAGATTTAATTCCTGGTTTGTTTAACTTCTGACTCATGTCCATTGAGATAGCAGCTCGATCAAACTTGATTTTACCTGCCTGCGTTTCAATAACACAAGTGTTATCTTTATCATTTAACTCAAAAACCTTACCATACATACCACTTTTAGTCACAACTCTATCACCTCTTTTCAAAGAAGTTACAAATAGTTTTTCATTTTTAGACTTTTGAATAGGAGGTCTTAGAATAAAAAAATAGAATATTAAAAATATAGCTATTGGAAAAATATAATCCATTAAGTTATCCATTACTGATTTAGTTTAGGTAAAAGAGGTTGCTTAACTGAGTTTGGGTTATTGATGAAAGCAGAAATTCTAACTGTCTCTCTACCTTTTTTCGTGTTAGCTGTAACAGTGACTGTTTTTGAAACTTTATTAGATCCCTTACCATTGAATTTAACTGTAAACTGAGAAGATTCTCCTGGAGATAATGGTTCTCTACTCCATCCTTGAGGTACAGTACATCCACATGTACTTTTAATATCTGTAACTACTAAAGGACTATCCCCAGTGTTTGTGTAACTAAACATAGTTTCTTGAGGTGCACCATTATTTATAGTTCCAAAGTCGTGAGAAGATTTATCAAATGTCATTTCGGCAAAATTTGTTGAGACTGCATCTCTTTGTGAGGCAACTTCTACATTTTTTGATTCAACTTTACTAAAAGGATCGTTTTTACATGAAGTGAAAGTAAAAACAAAAGACAATACAGATAATAAGATTATATTTTTCATAATTAAGTATTTAATATTGGTAAATTATTTTTGTAAAAATAGGAAAAAAACTTATTCCACCAAACCTCTACCCTCTTTAATGATTAAACTATTTTTAGAATAATCTTTTACAATCGCATCCAAAATTCCATTTACAAATACGTTACTCTTCGGAGTAGAATATTCTTTAGATAATTCGATGTACTCATTTATTGTAACCTTAACTGGAATAGTAGGGAAGTTTAAAAATTCACTAATCGCTAAATTTAAAATAACGTAGTCAATATTTGCGATTCTATCAGGGTCCCAGTTCGCAGTTTTCTTTGATATCTCCTCATTATAAGTTTTATAATTATCAATTGTAAATTTCAATAAATCATTAGCGAAAGTTTTATCATCTGAATCTTTAAATAGCTTAGGAATGAAATAAGAAACAGGGGAGTCTACGGATGACTTGTTTAACATTTTCACAATTGAAGTATTAACAACTGGGAAATCATCACTCCAGGTTATATTTTTATCTTCTAAATAATTATATAATTTTTCGTTAGTTGCTACTATTTTCCTAAAGAAAGATACTATAAAAACTTTATCAGAATTAAAGTCATTGTTAACATCATTTAAATAATCTGCATATAGGTCACTTTTAATTAAATCGTTAAAAACCACATCAACATATTCGTTATCTAGCTTCCACACATTTAATTTTCTTTTTTTTAACTCTCCTTCTATTAATTTGTTAGATCTTAATAATAAAATCATCCTATTATTGATAAATTTCTTATTAGGATTGATGTCATCAGAAGTAGCTAAATGTTTTTTTTGAGATATTTTAAGGTAAGATTCAGCTTTTAATTGAACTTCTATAAGTAAAGATATTAAAATAAGATATAAATCATAAATATCTTCTAAGCTTTTAAAAAGCTGTTTATTAACGTCATTATCATAATTAAATTTAGAGATTTCTAATGCATAAATTATCTGCATTATTTTTAGACGAATATGCCTTCTGTTTAACATTTTAAAGAACTATTTATAGATATTAATATTAATTAAAAAACTTTACTCTAATTTTGCGCAATATAATATAAAAAATGGTGTATTATTTATAAGTTAGACATTTAAATATAAATCTTAATTGAAAGAATTATCCTACATAAATAAATACTTTTCAAAGTATAAGAAAAATTTGCTTAGTGGAATTATAATAATTATAGCTGCAAGGATATTACTACTAATAACCCCAGGCTTAATAAGAAACTCCATTAATGTAATTGATAACTACAGAACAGGAGTCAATACAAATTTAGAGCTTGTTGAAAGTGAGTTAGTTACAAATATATTTTTAATCCTACTGGCTTCAGGACTTGCTGGGATATTCACATTTTTAACAAGACAAACTATTATAAATGTTTCTAGATATGTAGAGTTTGATTTAAAAAATGAAATATATAGTCAATATCAAAAACTCTCATTAAATTTTTACAAAATCAGTCAAACTGGAGATTTGATGAACAGAATAAGTGAGGATGTTGCTAAGGTTAGAATGTACGTTGGTCCAGCCGTAATGTATTCCATAAACACAATAACACTTTTAATCATAGTAGTTATTTATATGTATAAGCAATCACCCGAGTTAACATTCTATACGTTGAGTCCATTACCATTTTTGTCTTTCACTATATATAAACTAAGCAAGTTAATTAATAAGAAAAGTATTATTGTTCAAGAGTACCTTTCAGAATTATCTTCTTTTAGCCAAGAATCTTTTAGTGGGATAGCACTCATAAAATCTTATTCGATAGAAGAAAAGAATTATGAGGAGTTCAATACACTTTCTGAAAAATGCAAAGACAGTCAAATAAGTTTAGTAAAAATACAAGCCTTATTTTTCCCTCTAATGATTTTTTTAATTGGGTTAAGTAATTTATTTGTTATTTACGTAGGTGGAGTACAATACTTGGAAGGTAAACTAGAGGGAATTGGAACAATAGCTGAATTTATCATCTATGTTAATATGTTGACATGGCCAGTAGCTTCATTAGGATGGATAAGTTCAATTATTCAGCAAGCAGAAGCCTCACAAAAAAGAATAAATGAATTTTTAAAACAAAAATCAGAGATAATAAGCAAAAATAATAAAGAAGTCGACATTAGTGGAGATGTTGAATTTAAAAATGTAAATTTCACCTATAAAGATACAGGGATACAGGCTCTGAAAAATATTAATTTCAAAATAGACAAGGGTGATAAGTTAGGTATTATAGGTAAAACAGGATCAGGAAAATCCACACTTCTGAATTTAATTGTAAGGCTATATAATATCGACAATGGAGAGTTAGTAATTGATGAAAATCAAATAAATGATGTTAATATTAAATCTTTACGATCTCAAATTGGATACGTACCTCAAGACGTGTTTTTATTCTCAGATACAATAGAAAATAATATTAGATTTGGATCTGTTAATTCTAGTGATAAAGAAGTAATTGAAGTTAGTAAAATATCAGATATACATGATGATATTTTAGGCTTCAAAAATAAATACAAAACTATATTAGGGGAAAGAGGAGTGAATTTAAGTGGCGGACAAAAACAAAGAATTTCAATTGCTAGAGCATTAATTCGTAAACCGAAATTATTAATTTTAGATGACTGCCTTTCTGCAGTAGATACAGAGACGGAAGAAAATATTATTAATTCATTGAATAATTTAAACTACTCAACAACAACAATCATTGTAAGCCATAGAGTTTCATCAATGAAAAATGCTAATAAAATAATAGTTTTAAATAATGGACATATAGAAGAAATGGGTACACATAGTGAATTAATGCAGATGAATGGGTACTATAAAGAGACCTATGAACAGCAGCTAATTAAAAAAGAAATTTCTGAATAAGTTGTGAAGTTTAGTTTTTTTTATAGATTTGAATTAAATAATTAAATTTTATATTATGGAAAACAATGAAATGAGAGATAGAGAAGAAATCTTTTCTAAAGTATTAAGAGCCGGAAGAAGAACATATTTTTTTGACGTAAGATCTACAAAAGCAGGTGATTATTATTTAACTCTTACTGAGAGTAAAAAATTCACTAATGATGACGGATCGTTTCACTATAAAAAACATAAAATATACCTATACAAAGAAGATTTTAGTGAATTCTCCAGCATACTAAACGAAATGACAGACTATGTTATTAATGAAAAAGGGGAAGAGGTAATAAGTGATCGCCATCAAAAAGATTTCAAAAAAGAAGATTATACTGAAAGTAACAATACTAACACTTCTGAAAGTGATGACACTAAATTAGAGGGTGATAAACCTACTGACTTTACAGATGTCAGTTTCGAAGACATCTAAGATTAAAAAATAATAAAGTTAAAAACCGTAATTATTCATTACGGTTTTTTTTATATTTAGTTCTAAATCATACCCAATGAAAAATATTATTTACATTTTCTTTTTAAACTTCGTATTGTTTTCTTTCGCTCAAAAGAATATTAATTTAGATTATTATTTCTCACAACAAGATATCACAACTCTAAATCAAAACATACCTACACCCGAAAGTGTAATAGGACATCAAGTTGGTAAATGGCATATTACCCATGATAAGCTTGTGGAATACATGAAAAAACTAGCTTCTAGTTCTGAAAGAATTACAATAGAAGAAAGAGGTAAAACATTTGAAGATCGTCCCTTAATTTTATTAACTATTACTTCTGAAAAGAATCATAAAAATATTAAGGAAATTCAAAAAAATCACATAGACTTAACAAACGCCAGTGAAAAGCCAAATTTAGAAAAAACTCCCATTGTTGTTTACCAAGGATTTTCTATTCATGGAAATGAACCAAGCGGCTCTAATTCTGCATTATTATTAGCATATTACTTAGCTGCATCCAATAGTGAATTTACAAATGAATTATTAGACAGTACAATTATATTACTAGACCCATCTTTTAATCCAGATGGCTTACAAAGATTTGCATATTGGGCTAATACCAATAAAAATATAAACTTAAATCCAGATACTAATGATAGAGAGTATAGTGAAGTATGGCCCGGAGGAAGAACTAACCATTATTGGTTTGACATGAACAGAGATTGGTTACCTGTACAGTTACCCGAGTCAAGGGTAAGGATTGAAACTTTTCACAAATGGCTTCCTAATATTCTTACTGACCATCATGAAATGGGTACAAACTCTACTTTCTTTTTTCAACCCGGAGTACCATCAAGAACTCACCCATTAACATCAAAGTTAAACCAAGACCTTACTAGGAAAATATCAAAATACCATGTGAAAGCATTAGACGAAATTGGTTCATTATATTACTCCGAAGAGCAGTTTGATGACTTTTACTACGGAAAAGGGTCAACTTTTCCAGATATAAATGGAGGGATTGGGATATTGTTTGAACAAGCTAGTTCTAGGGGTCATATTCAAAATAGTGATAATGGTATACTCACTTTTCCATTTACAATTAAAAATCAATTGACTGCTGGGTTATCAACTCTCGAAGCAGCTCTAAATATGAGAGAAGAGATTTTAAGTTATCAATATAGTTTTTATAAAAATTCAAGAGAAGAGGCTAAAAAGCAAAAAAAATCTGCTATAGTATTTGGTGATGAAAAAGATGCAGCAAAGACCTATCACCTAGCCGAAATTTTAAAAAGACATAAAATTAAATTTCATTATATAAAAGACAACTTTACAAAAAACAAAAAAAACTATAAAAAGAACCACTCTTTTATTGTGCCTAAAAATCAAAAAAATCTTAGGTTGATAAATGCTATGTTTGAAAAAAGAACAAAATTTCAAGACAGTTTATTTTATGATGTATCTGCTTGGACATTTCCACTAGCATTTAACTTAGACTATGATATGGACGTAAATATGGATCTAGCAGCAGAAGAAGTATTAGAATTAAATACACCTACAGGTTTTGTTACATCTAAAAGTGATTATGCGTACTTATTAAGTTGGAATGATTACTATTCTCCTGGTCTTTTAAATGAAATTTTAAAAAAAAATATATTAGCTAAAGTAGCTTTAAAGGAATTTGTACTAAATAATAAGAAATATGATTATGGTACAATTTTAATACCTGTAAAAAATCAAGACATTTCAAGTAACACATTATATGAACTGCTGAATAGATTAGCAGACAAAAATCATCTAATTATTGATGGTGTAAAGACTGGACTGACAGATGGGATCGACTTAGGGAGCTCGAAATTTAAAAAAATAGATAAACAAAATGTTGCCATACTTGTTGGGGACGGGATAAGCTCCTATGATGCAGGTGAAATATGGCATTTATTTGACACTAGGTACAATATTACCCTTACTAAACTAGACGTTAAATCTATCTCCAGAGTAGATTTAACAGGGTATTCATCTATAATTATTCCAAGTTCTAGAGGATTATCTGACTCCAACTCAAAAAAAATTATTGAATGGACACAAAATGGTGGTAATTTAATAACTTTTAAAAATTCATTAAATTGGGTAAACAAAAATAAATTATTGGATTTAAAAATAAAATCAAGTACAATACCTACAAAAAACATATCCTTTGATCAAAAAGATAATCATCGAGGAGCTCAGGTTATTGGGGGTGCTATTTTTGAAGCTAAACTTGACTTAAGCCACCCTATTAATTTTGGATATAAAAATGAACATATTTCACTATTCAGAAATACAACAATATTTATGGATACAGATGAAGTTAGTTATAACAATCCAATAATTTATACAGAAAACCCTCTACTTAGTGGATATATTTCTGAAGAAAATTTAGAAAACTTAAAAACAAGTGTTCCATTTAAAACAGGTAGTTATAAAAAAGGGCAAGTAACTTGTTTTACAGATAATACAAACTTTAGAGCCTTTTGGTATGGTACTAATAAATTATTAATGAATGCTATTTATTTTAGCAATCAGTTTTAATTTAAGAAACGACACTTCCATTAATAACTCTATCTAATGGCTTAATCAATGTAACATCACCTGATTTTACAGCTCCTAAAACTAAACAAGAACTCATGATTTTTCCAATTTGCTTTTTAGGGAAATTCACGACAGCTGTCACCTGAGTATCAACTAAGTCTTGAGTCTTATAGTTTTTTGTTATTTGCGCTGATGATTTATATACGCCTAATGGTCCAAAGTCTATACTTAAAATATATGCAGGCTTTATAGAATCTTTATTTAAGTAAGCATCAATAATTGTACCTACTCTTATATCTATTTTTGAAAAATCATCAAAATTCATATCTTTATTCATAATACGAAAATACAATAAATAAAAATAAATAATAAGTTAGAAAAACCTAATATTGACTATGATTATAAATAGAGTAATTAACTAATTACATCGACAAGCTCAACATCAAAAATTAGATTTGCATTTGCAGGTATAACTCCTCCAGCACCTGCTTCTCCATAAGCTAAATCACTAGGGATAACTAACCTAGCCTTATCCCCTACTGACAAAAGAGCTAAGCCTTCGTCCCATCCTTTAATAACCTGGCCAATTCCTAAAGTAAATTCAATTGGTTCATCTCTTTTAAATGAAGAGTCAAAAACTGTTCCATCTAATAGTTGACCTTTGTAATGAACTTTAATGCTTTTTCCGCTAACTGCTTTTTTACCACCACCTTTCTCATTAATTTTATATCTTAATCCGGATTCGGTAATGTCAAAGCCTTCAGAAATATCATCTAAAGTTTTTAAGTTTTTTTCTGTAAGTTCTTTTTGTCTTTGTACTGCAGACTCATTAAGAGAATTAAAAGAATCAAGCGCCTTAAAACTAGTCGCCATATCCCCTATTCTAGAAATTTTAATGACTTTTATTTCATCTCCTTGCTCAATAGCGTTAACAACATCCATTCCACTAATAACATTGCCAAAAACAGTATGTTTATTGTCTAACCACGCTGTAGGAACATGAGTTATGAAGAATTGACTACCATTTGTACCAGGTCCAGCGTTAGCCATAGATAAGATACCTGGTTTATCATGCTTTAAGTCAGGGTGAAATTCATCATTAAACTTGTAACCAGGATTACCTGTTCCTGTACCTGCAGGACATCCGCCTTGAACCATAAAGTCATTAATAACTCTATGAAACTTCATATTATCATAGTAAGGAACTCCAATATCTTTAGATGAGTTCTTCATTTCACCCTCACAAAGAGCAACGAAATTTCCAACTGTTGCTGGAGTTTTTTCAAATTCTAAGTTTAATGTAATTTCACCTTTAGAGGTTTTAACTATTGCATATAAGCCGTTTTCCATAATATAATTTTATTTTGAGCGCGAAGATACAATATTAGTTAATTTATTGACAAACTCAGTTGCATTAATTTGCAACTTCACTCAAGAATTTAATTCTAAATAATCTTAAATCCTCTTCTTCATATTCTCCGTCAAATTCATCAATCGCTAAACTAATGTCATCAGATTCAGATTCCATAAAATATTCATCAAGTTCTTCTTGCTGATCTTCATCAAATAAATAATCAATCCAATACTTAATATTTAGCTTGGTACCAGAATAAACTATCACTTCCATTTCTTTAATAAAATCCATCATATCTAGAGACTTTGCTGATGCAATATCATCAAGTGGGAGTTTTCTGTCTATACTTTGAATTATGTATAGTTTTAGAGCTGAATTTGACCCTGTAGACTTTACTACTACATCTTCCTGAATGACAATATTATTTTCATTAACATAATCGGCTATTAATTCAATGAATTCAGGACCGTATTTTTTTGACTTACCCTCACCAACTCCATGAATTGTAGACATTTCAGGAATTGTTGTAGGGTACTTTAAAGTCATATCATTTAAAGAAGGATCTTGAAAAATTACAAATGGTGGTATATTCAATTTATGCGCTATATCTTTTCTCAATTTTTTTAACATTTTAAGTAAAATTTCATCACCAGAAATGTTTGAGCTTTTTATAAATGTGTTTTTACCAGACTGACCCTTGTAGTGGTGGTCTTTAGTCATCATAAAAGAGATAGGGTTATCTAAGAAGTCAAGGCCCATTTTAGTCATTTTCACAATCCCGTAGGTCTCAATGTCTTTTTTCAATAAAAGACCTACTATGCACTGTCTAATCAATGCCATCCAGTATTCATAAGGCTTGCCTTTTCCAATAGAAAATAAAGGGCTCTTTATAATACTATGAGATTTAATCAACGCATTTTCTTTACCTACTAAAATATTTACTAAATCTTTTGATTTATAAATCTCTTTAGTCTGATGTATTATCTTAATTAGATTTAAAACATCAAGCTTAGCTTCAGACTTTGGTTTAGGGTATTTCATGTTATCATCTAACATACCACCTTCACCTGTATTGTTATCGAACTCTTCACCAAAATAGTGTAGTATAAATTTTCTTCTAGAAATTGACGTTTCTGCATAAGAAACCATCTCTTGTAATAAAGCATGGCCAATTTCTTGTTCTGCAACTGGTTTACCAGACATGAATTTTTCTAACTTTTCAATGTCTTTGTATGCATAATAAGCTATACAATGCCCCTCACCTCCATCACGACCAGCTCTCCCAGTTTCCTGATAGTAACTCTCAATACTTTTTGGTATATCGTGATGAATAACAAACCGAACATCCGGCTTATCAATACCCATTCCAAAAGCAATTGTAGCTACTATAATGTCTACATCCTCCATTAAAAACATATCTTGATGCTTAGCTCTAGTTTTGGAGTCCAATCCAGCGTGATATGGCAAAGCATTGATCTCATTAACCTGTAATAAATAAGCTAATTCTTCTACTTTTTTTCTACTTAGACAGTAAATTATTCCAGATTTTCCAATATTATTTTTTATGTACTTTATAATATCTTTTTCAACTTCACTATCTTTTGTCCTAACCTCATAATACAAATTAGGTCTATTAAACGATGCTTTAAAAGTATTAGCTCCAGAAATTTTTAAATTTTTAATTATGTCTTCCTGTACTTTTTCAGTAGCTGTAGCAGTTAAGCCGATAATTGGTATATCTTTATCTAGCCTATCTAATATATTTCTTAAGTTTCTGTAATCAGGCCGAAAGTCGTGTCCCCATTCACTTATACAGTGGGCCTCGTCAACAGCCATAAATGAAATATTTTGATTTTTCAAAAATTCAATATTTGATTCTTTAGATAATGATTCTGGAGCCATGTAAAGCAATTTGGTTTTACCGCTCGAAATATCCAGTTTTACATTATCAATTTCAGTTTTATTTAAAGAAGAGTTTAACACATGAGCTACTGCTGTTTCATTAGAAATAAATCTTAACGAGTCAACTTGATTTTTCATAAGTGCTATAAGGGGGGAAACTACTATCGCTGTACCTTCTTTCATAAGAGCAGGTAGTTGATAACACAAAGACTTACCCGCACCTGTAGGCATTATTACAAATGTATCTTTCTTATCAAGTAGACTCTTAATTACGCTTTCTTGTAGACCTTTAAACTGATCAAAACCAAAGTATTTTTTTAACTCTAAATGAAGATTATGTTCCAATATGTTCTTAAAATTTAAATAAATTATTATACATCACTTCTCATTCTTAAATATATTATCTTGAAATAAATTAGAGTCTGATAAAAATTTTGTTTTTTTGTATATAATAAATATAGTGCATAAGTAAATTATTTAAAAACTAAAACTAAAAAAAATTGAATTCAAATCAATCAATCTTAGATATAATTAAAGAAACTATCGATTTACAAAGTGATAGTATCCGTGATTTAAATAAATATGTAGATATTGACTTTGTTAATTCCATACTATTAATTCTAAAATCAAAAGGAAGGGTTATAGTTAGTGGTATTGGTAAAAGCGCTATTATAGCCCAGAAAATTGTTGCAACTTTCAATTCAACGGGCACACCATCAATTTTCATGCACGCTGCAGATGCTATTCACGGTGACTTAGGTCTTGTTCAAAAAGAGGATGTGGTTATTTGCATATCTAAAAGTGGTAACACTCCAGAAATTAAAGCACTAGTTCCATTTATAAAAGCTAGTGACTCAAATAAATTAATTGCAATAACTGGTGATTTGAGTTCATTTTTAGCATTAAATGCAGATTTAGTGTTAAATTCTAATGTAAAAAAAGAAGCTTGTCCAAACAACCTTGCACCAACCACAAGTACAACAGCTCAATTAGTGATTGGCGATGCATTAGCTGTAGCTTTATTAAAGCTAAGAGGTTTTGGATCGAAAGATTTTGCTAAGTATCACCCAGGAGGTAGTTTGGGTAAAAAATTATATTTAAAAGTAGAGGACTTAATAAATATAAATGATAAACCTAAAATCAACATTAACGATAACATTAGTAAAGTAATAATTGAAATGTCTGAAAAAATGCTAGGTGCTGTTGTGGTAATAAATAAAGAAAACAATATTGAAGGGATAATTACAGATGGAGATCTAAGACGACAACTTATAAAAAGTTTAGAGATATCAAAAATTACGGCAGGAGAAATAATGACAATAAAGCCTCTTATAATTAATTCAAAAATGATGGCAATAGAAGCATTTAAAATAATGAAGTTAAAAAAAATATCACATCTAATTGTTGAAGAAGACAATAAATATCATGGGATTATACATATACAAAGCATTATTAAAGAAGGAATAATTTAAGGTATGAGTAACATAAATGAAATGTCATTTATAGACCATTTAGAAGAGCTAAGGTGGAATATTATTAGATCACTAATTGCTATTATGATCACGGCTTGTGTTTGTTTTGTTTACAAAGATTTTATTTTTGATGTGATAATTTTTGGTCCAAAAAAATTATCTTTTCCAACATATAGATTACTCTGTAATGCTGCTACTTTTGTAAACATTGAAACAAATTTTTGTGCTGAAGAATTCCCCTTTGTTATTCAAAACAGAACTATGGCTGGTCAGTTCTCTGCCCATATCTGGACATCTATAATTGGAGGGTTTATTATTTCATTCCCTTATGTAATTTATGAAGTATGGAAATTCATAAGTCCTGGAATGCATAAAAATGAAAGAAAAAAATCTAGAGGCTTCATCTTTGTTTCTTCAGTATTATTTTTTACTGGCGTTTTATTTGGTTATTATGTAGTTACACCATTTTCAATAAACTTTCTTGGCTCATATCAAGTGTCAAAAGAGGTTTTAAATGAGATAGATCTGAGTTCATTTATAGGACTAGTAAGGTCGTCTTCACTAGCTTGTGGCATTGTATTTGAACTGCCTATAATTATGTATTTTTTAACAAAAGTTGGCTTAGTGACACCTGAAATTTTGATAAATTACAGAAAATATGCATTAATAATTGTATTAATATTAGCAGCTGTAATAACACCACCAGATGTTGCAAGTCAAATAATTGTAGCTATTCCAATCCTTATTCTATATCAGATTAGTATATATATATCTAGATATGTAATTAAAAAAGATTTAAAAAAAAATAAATGATATTAAAAGCTCAAAATTTAATGAAATCCTATAGTGGGAAAAAGGTAGTTAAAGATATTTCACTAACTGTAAACCAAGGTGAGATTGTTGGTTTATTAGGACCAAATGGGGCAGGTAAAACAACTTCATTCTATATGATAGTTGGTTTAATAAAACCCAATGGAGGTAAAATATATCTAGATAATGAAGAGATTACAAGTTTCCCAATGTACAAGAGGGCTCAAAGTGGCATTGGCTATTTAGCACAAGAAGCATCCGTTTTTAGAAAATTAAGTGTGGAGGACAATATTTTAAGTGTACTTCAACTTACAAAACTTTCAAAAAAACAACAGTTAGAAAAAATGGAGTCGTTAATTGATGAATTTGGACTTAACCACATAAGAAAAAATAGAGGGGATTTACTTTCAGGTGGGGAAAGAAGAAGGACAGAAATTGCTAGAGCATTAGCGACAGACCCCAGTTTTATTTTATTAGACGAACCTTTTGCAGGTGTAGATCCTGTTGCTGTTGAAGATATTCAAAGAATAATATCCAAATTGACAAAAAAAAATATCGGTATTTTGATTACAGATCACAATGTTCAAGAAACATTGGCAATTACAGATAGAACATATCTAATGTTTGAAGGAAATATATTAAAAGACGGAAAACCAGAAGAGCTTGCGGAAGATGAAATGGTTAGAAAAGTCTATTTAGGTCAAAACTTTGAGCTTAGAAAAAAAAATTTAAACTTGTAAATCAAATCTTATCTAAGAGTAATAATAGAGGAAACAAAATATATTAGAAACAAAATTGGAATAGCTAAATATCCAAATACAATCAATGATATTGCAGTACTTATTATTATAAAATAACGAATATTATTTTCTTTACTGAGTGAATAATTCTTAAACTTCAAAGAGATTAATTTTAAGTTTGAATTCAATAAATAACTAGATATAAGAATAAGTGCAATTAGAAAAATTTCATTTTTAATTAAATTCAAAAGAAATTCATTATCACTATTCTCTAATATTAATAATAAAGATAGTATTAGTATTGTATTTGCAGGAACAGGTAAGCCTATAAAATAACCTTTTGAATCTTCTTGTATATTAAACTTTGCCAATCTGTAAGCAGATGCTATCGTAATTAAAAAAGCAAAATAAGGAAGTAAATCATTTGAAATAAATGAAATATTTAAATCTACATATTTTTCTAATACCCTGTAAATAATAATTGCTGGAACTACCCCACTAGTAACTAAATCAGCTAAAGAATCTAACTCTAATCCTAACTTTGACTGAACGTTTAATCTTCTTGCCAATAATCCATCTAATAGATCAAAAAAAATACCTAAAAAAATAACAAAAGCAACTGTATTAACTTGAATATCAATAAATTCACTTTCAAATAATAACACTATAGCAATACACCCACAAAAAAGATTAGAAAGAGTCAGGAAATTAGGGATATGTTTTAACATAATAATAATTTAAATGTAAAAGTAATAAACTAATTTTGTATAAGTTATTATATACACAATAAGCTTTAGTTTAGTTTGTTTATAAAGTATGAGAGTTTTTAAACATTTAATATTCTTTTTTGTTATTGTAGTCCATTCACAAAACAATTCAAAATACTCAAATGAGTTTATGAATATAGGAGTAGATGCGGCTTCTATCTCAATGAGTGGAGCAGTCACTTCTACGACTAATAATGTCAACTCTGGTTATTGGAATCCAGCTGGTTTAGTAGAAATAGAAGAAAGTGGAATATCACTAATGCATTCTAATTATTTCGCAAATATTGCAAGCTATAACTATTTAGCTTATGCCTCTCCTATTGATGATAGATCTTCAATTGGGTTTTCAATGATTAGGTTTGGAGTAGATGATATTCTTGATACTACACAACTAATTGATGATCAGGGTAATATTAATTATGATAGAATTAATTTATTTTCCGCTGTTGATTACGGATTTATCGTTTCCTATGCTAGAAAAATGCTAACAAAAGACATCAGCTACGGTATTAATGCTAAAATTATAAGAAGGCTTATTGGAGAATTTGCAACGTCATGGGGTTTTGGATTTGATATAGGAATCCAATTAAAAACCAATAATAATTGGAAATTCGGTTTAATGGCTAGAGATATTACTACTACATACAACTCATGGTCAATAAATGAAAGTAGATTAAGTGACATTCAAAATGCGATTGACGGTCAGAATCAAGAAATTCCTAACTCAACAGAAATTACAATTCCTAAGATTCAATTTGGAGTTTCAAAATATCATACTTTTAATTATGATTATACTTTACTAACAGCATTTGATTTAATAATGAAGTTTGAACAAAATAACAACTTATTATCTACAGAATTCGTCAGTATAAATCCAGCACTTGGTTTCGAGTTAGGATATATAGATACTGTTTTTTTAAGATTGGGCTTAGGTAATTTCCAAAATGAAATTGAATTTGACAATAGTAACAATATGACATTTCAACCAAATTTTGGAGTAGGAATTAAATATAAAGATATAGAAATTGATTACGCTTTTACCGATATTGGCGATCAGAGTGTAGCACTTTACTCTAATATATTTTCTCTAAAAATTAACTTTAATATATTTAGATAAATGATGAAAACTAGAATCTTTACACTACTTCTATTTATTTCTAGTTTCATAAGTGCACAAACTAATGACTACACTATAAGTGTATTAACTATCGGGCCAGGAACCTCTTTAAGTGATTCCTTTGGACATAGCGCAATTAGAGTACAGAGTAAGGAAAAGAAATATGATCTTGTATTTAATTACGGTGTATTTGATTTTAATGACCCACAGTTTTACTCTAATTTCATAAAAGGTTACTTAAACTATAGCCTGGGAGTAAATTATTTTAAAGATTTTAAATCCAGTTACATTTCTAATAATAGATCGATAAAAGAACAAGTACTACAATTACCTGACAAACTAAAAGAAAAGCTAGTTGAAAAATTAATTTTTAATTCCCAACCTGAAAACAAAGATTATTTTTATGATTATTTTTTAAATAACTGTACAACAATTATAAAAGACCATATTAATGAATCACTTGTCCAGTTTGATTATAGGAATAATTATAACCTTCTAAGCAAAGACAAGAACTCATATCGAAGTTTGATTTATGAAAATATAAACAAAAACTCCTGGGGTTCATTAGGTATTGACATCTGCTTAGGTTCCTATATAGATCAACGAATAGATCCTGAAAAAAATACCTTTTTACCTGAATATCTATTTGAATATTTAAATTATTCTTATTACAATTATTCAAATATTGATAAAGTAGTTGAAGAAATTAAACTTGTTAAAAGTATTAGATTTATAAATAAAGTCAAGGAAATTGAAAAGTCAAGATTAAATAATTCTTTAACTTCCCCTCTATTTATTTTTATTTTAATATTTACAGCTTTATTCTTACTGAGTTACAAAAAGAGAAAAAATAAAAAAATTCATTTAGCATTAGAATCTATTCATATACTAACCACGATGATAGGTTGTTTATTAATATTTTTGTGGTTTTTTACGGACCACAGTACAGCAGCGTTTAACTATAATTTACTATGGGCTAATCCAATGAATTTTATACTATTAATTAGTGTACTTAATAAGAAATGGAAAATTGCATACCTAAAGCTATTACTCTTGTCTTTAGTTCTAATTGTCTTACACTCCATAACAGAAGTTCAGGTTTTTAATATAGGGTTGTACCCTCTATTTATCTTCCTTGCTTACAGATATATACAATTAATTAAGTATTACTCAAAAGCCTGATGATCTATAAAGCTTTAAGGTTTATTAGTCATCTTTACAATTCTTCAAATCAATACTCTGTTCATTCACCTGTTGTTTACAAGTTGTTGACAGAGTGTATTTATAAAGAGGGGAAAAAAAAATTAAAAAAAAATATTCATTTCTTGAATTTGAGCCTTACTAAAAATTATAAAAAACAATTTTCAATAAACACCATTGAAAATATATTAACAAATAAATTATCTAAAATTTTAAAAGAATATTGCAAAAATAAAGAAAACACGATTTTAATAATTAAAAATATAAAATTCAAAAATGAATATTCAATTTGGAAACAGTTAATCAAAAGAAAAGAAATCCAAGTAAGTATAGATTTTTATTATTTTGGAATAATAATTTTAAAGGTTAATAAACTACAAAAACAAGATTATATAATTAGGTTATAATATTTGTATATTTAAATCGAATAACAAGTAGCTTATGAAAATTTATACAAAAAGCGGAGACAAAGGAAACACTTCATTAATAGGTGGCAAAAGAGTAGCTAAGGATGAAATTCAAATTGAAGCATATGGTACAATTGATGAACTAAACTCTAATTTAGGTTTATTAAGAGATTACTGCGTGTTAAAAAGAGATAAAAGTTTTATTTTAGACATACAAGAAAATCTGTTTATTATTGGGTCTTTACTAGCCATTGATTATTCAAATAACCAAAAAGAGCATATCAACTTCTCTAAAGAAAAAAATTCTTCTATTGAAAAAGAAATAGATAGAATTAGTTTAACCCTTCCAGTAATGACAAACTTTGTAATACCTGGTGGACATGTCACCGTATCTACTTGCCATATTTCAAGAAGTGTTTGTAGAAGAGCTGAAAGAAATTGTATCCAATTCAATAAAGAGAATCAGCTAAACGAAAACATTTTAATATATCTAAATAGACTATCTGATTATTTATTTATTCTATCTAGGAAAATTACACAAGACACAAATACGCAGGAAATCAAGTGGATTAATAAGTAATTGTGAAATAACATTCAAATAACTTGTGAAATTCCATTAAAAATTTATTTTTGCAAATTATAAAACTTTATTTACTATGTATTGGACACTAGAATTAGCATCATTTTTAAGTGATGCACCTTGGCCAGCAACCAAAGACGAATTAATAGATTATTCTATTAGAACAGGATCTCCATTAGAAGTAGTTGAGAACTTACAATCTATTGAAGATGAAGGAGATCTATATGAACAAATTCAAGAAATTTGGCCTGACTACCCTACTGATGATGATTATCTTTGGAATGAAGATGAGTATTAATAAATTATAAAAAAAAGTCTCATTAGAGACTTTTTTTTATTACACATTTACTTCAAAAGAAAAGCAACAAATCGTATCTTTGATTTTTCTATTTTAAAAAAAAATAAATTTAATGAGTATTTTAAATTCCATTCTTAAAATATTTGTAGGAGACAAGTCCAAACAAGACGTTAAAATAATTTCTCCTATCGTTAAAAGAGTAATATCATTTGAAAAAAATATTTCACAGCTTTCGAATGATGAGCTAAGAGCTAAGACTCTTTATTTTAAATCTACAATTGAAGACTCTATTAAAATTCTTAATGATCAAATAAAAAGCTTAGAGTCAGAAGTTGAATCTACAGACGACTTTGATAAAAAAGAAGAGCTATACAACAATATAGACAAGTTAAAAGATGAAATATATTTAGCTACAGAAGAGACTTTAGATGAAATTTTACCTGAAGCTTATGCTGTTATTAAAGAAACTGCAAAGAGATTTACAGAAAATACAAAAATAAAAGTACAGGCTAATAATTTTGATAGAGAAATTTCAGGTAACAAAGAGTATGTTAATTTAGAAGGAAAATATGCTATATGGAATAACTCATGGGATGCCGCTGGAAAGCCAGTAACATGGGACATGATTCATTATGATGTCCAACTTATTGGTGGTGTCGCAATGCACCAGGGTAAAATTGCTGAAATGCAAACTGGAGAAGGAAAAACTTTAGTAGCAACTCTGCCTGTATATTTAAATGCTTTATCTGGCAAAGGAGTACATCTAGTTACTGTAAATGATTATCTAGCAAAAAGAGATAGTGCATGGATGGCACCTATTTATGAATTTCATGGACTTAGTGTTGATTGTATTGACTACTACAAACCAAACTCTGAGGAAAGAAAAAAAGCATATAAAGCAGATATTACGTTTGGAACTAACAATGAATTTGGTTTTGATTATCTAAGAGATAACATGGCTAATTCACCAGATGATTTAGTGCAAAGACCACACAACTATGCTATTGTAGATGAAGTAGATTCTGTATTAGTAGATGATGCTAGAACCCCATTAATAATTTCTGGAGCTACTCCAAAAGGTGATATTCATGAATTCAATGAGTTAAAACCAAAAATTGAAAGTATCGTTTCAGTGCAAAGAAAATACCTGACTAGTTTATTGTCTGAAGCAAAAAAAATAATTTTGAACGGAGACGAAGAAGAAGGATCTTTCAATTTATTAAGAGTTTATAGAGGTATACCAAAAAATAAAGCACTTATAAAGTTTTTGAGTGAAGATGGAATAAGGCAATTGCTCCAAAAGACAGAGAATTTTTACATGCAGGATAACAATAGGGAGATGCCTAAAATAGATAAAGAGCTCTATTATGTTATTGACGAGAAGAATAATCAAATTGAATTAACTGATAAAGGAATTGATTTTTTATCTGGGAAAGACAATCCTGATTTCTTTGTAATGCCAGAAATAGGTATAGAAATATCTAAAATAGAATCCCAAAATTTAGAATCTAAAAAAGAAGCAAGTTTAAAAGAGGATTTATATCGTGATTTTGGAATTAAATCTGAAAGAATTCACACTCTTAGTCAGCTCTTGAAAGCATATGCATTATTTGAAAAAGACACTCAATATGTTGTCATGGACAATAAAGTAATGATTGTGGATGAGCAGACAGGTAGAATAATGGACGGCAGGAGGTATAGCGATGGTTTACATCAAGCAATTGAAGCAAAAGAAAATGTAAAAATTGAAGCTGCTACTCAAACCTTTGCAACAATTACATTACAAAATTATTTTAGGATGTATAAAAAACTTTCTGGAATGACTGGAACTGCTGTGACTGAAGCTGGAGAGTTGTGGGAGATCTATAAATTAGATGTAGTTGAAATCCCTACTAATAGACCTATAGTTAGGGACGATAGAGAGGATTTAATTTACAAAACAAAAAGAGAAAAATATAATGCTGTAATTGATGAGGTTACAAGATTATCAAATGATGGCAGACCTATATTAATTGGTACTACTTCAGTTGAAATAAGTGAGGTCTTAGGTAAAATGTTGGGCATAAGAAAAGTGCCTCATAATATTCTAAATGCAAAACTACACAAAAAAGAAGCTGACATTGTATCTCAAGCTGGTAATCCTGGACAGGTTACAATAGCTACAAATATGGCAGGAAGAGGTACAGATATTAAATTATCAGAAGAAGTTAAAAATTCTGGAGGTTTAGCAATAATAGGTACAGAACGTCACGATTCTAGAAGAGTTGATAGACAGCTTAGAGGGCGAGCTGGAAGACAAGGTGATCCAGGGAGTTCTCAATTTTATGTTTCTTTAGAAGATAATCTAATGAGGTTATTCGGAAGTGAAAGAATTGCTAAAATGATGGACAGAATGGGCTTAGATGAAGGTGAGGTAATCCAGCATTCTATGATTACTAAGTCGATTGAAAGAGCACAGAAAAAAGTAGAAGAAAATAATTTTGGAATAAGAAAAAGGCTTCTAGAATATGATGATGTAATGAGTGCACAAAGAGAAGTCATTTATAAAAGGAGATATAATGCTTTGTTTGGAGATAGACTGAAGGTTGACATTGCTAACATGATTTATGATACAACAGAAATCATAGTTGAAAATAATAAATCTGCAAGTGACTTTAAGAATTTTGAATACGAATTAATTAGATACTTTTCATTAACTACAAATATTGATAATGAGGAATTTAACACATTATCATCTGAAGAAATTACAGATAAAATATATAACGTAGCACTAAAGCATTATTTAGCTAAAATTCAAGAAAATGCAGTTTCAGCTTTCCCTGTCATCAAGAATGTATATGAAACACAAAAGGATAAATTCAAAAGAATTGTAGTTCCATTTACTGATGGCATAAAAACACTACAGGTAATTACAGACTTAGAGAAAGCATATAATTCAAAAGGAGAACAATTAGTAAAGGATTTTGAAAAAAATATATCTCTAGCTATTATAGATGATTCTTGGAAAACTCATTTAAGAAAAATGGATGAGCTGAAGCAATCTGTTCAATTAGCTGTTCACGAACAAAAGGATCCTCTCTTAATTTACAAATTTGAATCGTTTGAATTATTCAAGAACATGATTGATCAAGTAAATAAAGATATATTGTCATTTTTATTTAAAGGTGAAATTCCACGTGAGAACACTAACCTTATAAAAGAAGCTAAATCTAGAAAAACAGCTAATGTAAATACTTCAAAAGAGGAGATTCCTAACATGGATGAATTAAGTGCCAGGAATAGAACAGCTGGAAATAATCAATCTAAAAGCCAAGAGGTTATTGAAACAATCATTAGAGATCAACCTAAAATCGGTAGGAATGATAAGGTTTTTATAAAGAATGTAAAAACTGGAGATAGTAAAGAGTTAAAATATAAACAAGCCGAACCATTAATTCTTAAAGGAGAATGGGTTATTTTTAATAAAAATTAGTTAAATTATTAACAATTTTAAAAAAATACATTGGCATACCTTACCCATTCTAAGAAATTATCTCACACAGATTTAATAAATAAAATCTTAGCTGGAGATGTTGTCTCACTAAGTAGAGCTATAACTCTTGTAGAGAGTAAAAGCAATATTGATAGAGAAATCGCTAACAAAATTTTAAAAGAATGCTTGTTGAAAAAGGCTACATCAATAAGAATTGGAATAACTGGAGTCCCTGGTGTTGGTAAAAGCACCTTTATAGAGTCTTTAGGGACTTACTTAACCACTTTAGACAAAAAGATAGCAGTCCTGGCTGTAGACCCTTCAAGCAGCGTTTCTAAGGGAAGTATTTTAGGTGATAAAACTAGAATGCAAAATTTAGTTAAAGATAAAAATGTATTTATTCGACCTAGCCCAGCTGGAAATCATTTAGGTGGTGTATCAAATAAGACAAGAGAGTCGATAATATTATGTGAAGCGGCAGGTTATGATATTATATTAATTGAAACAGTTGGGGTTGGGCAAAGCGAAATAAGTGTGTATGAAATGGTTGATTATTTTTTACTGCTAAAATTAGCTGGTGCTGGAGATGAACTTCAGGGAATTAAAAGAGGTATAATTGAAATGGCGGATTCAATTATAATTAACAAAGCAGATGGAGATAATATTAGAGCTACAGAAATTGCTAAATCTGAATTTCAAATGGCACTAAACTTGTACCCTCTAAAATCTTCGAAATGGAAACCCAAGGTCTCTACATGTAGCTCAATTGATTCTAGTGGAGTTAAAGAAATATGGGGAGAAATTGATGATTATTTCAAATTAACGAAAACCAATGGGTATTTTTCATCCAACAGAAAAAATCAAAAAAAACATTGGCTAATGCAAACTCTTAATCATAGAGTTCAAACAACATTTTTTAATAATGAAAAAATCAGGATTGAATTAAAGAATCAAGTCAGATTATTAGAAAATAATCAAACAACAGTTTTAGCTGCAACAGAAATAATTATTAATACAGGTAAAGTAGTATGAAAGATAACTTAACAATTATAGTACCGCTGTATAATGAGGAAGAAAACATAGATAGACTAAATAAGGAATTAAATGCCTTTTTAAAAATATCACTTGTAGATTCACAGGTATTATTTATTAATGATGGGTCAAGTGACAATAGTGAAGAGCTAATAAAAAAAATTTGTGAAGCAAATGATAGATTTAAGTTAATTAGCTTTAAAGGAAATTATGGATTAAGCGCTGCCATAAAAGCAGGATTCGATAATGCAAAGACTAGCTTAGTAGGATATATTGATGCAGATCTTCAGACTAACCCCGAAGACTTTAATTTACTACTTAAAGAAATAAATAATAATGATTTAGTAACAGGGGTTAGAACATCTAGAAAAGACTCCATAATTAAAAATATATCCTCATTAATTGCTAATACTATTAGGAAGGTGTTTACTAACGATAAAATGGATGACACCGGGTGTCCATTAAAAATTATTAGATCAGATTTTGCTAAAAAAATACCAATGTTTAAAGGAATTCATAGATTTTTACCTGCAATGGTTTTACTTCAAAAAGGTAGAGTAACTCAAGTCTCCGTAAGACATTATCCTAGAATAGCTGGAAAAGCTAAGTTTGGTTTCTTTAATAGGCTAACAGGTCCATTAATTGACTGCTTTGCTTACCTGTGGATGAAAAAAAAATATATAAATTATCAAATTAAAGAGAATGAGTAGTATAATAATATACTCTATTGGGTTTATTGCTCAAACTTTATTTTCATCAAGGTTGATAATTCAATGGTTTTATTCTGAAAAAAAGAATAAGATAATTACTCCTACAATTTTTTGGGTTCTGAGTCTATTAGGCTCATTTTTATTGTTTATATACGGTTATTTAAGAAATGATTTTGCAATAATGCTAGGTCAGTCCTTAACTTATTTTATTTATATAAGAAATCTTCAATTACAAGGTGAATGGAATAAATTGAATGTTTTTTTAAGATTCATATTTATAACATTTCCTATATATATTGTGATTTACTATTACAATAATAATATTATAGATTTAGATGTTTTATTAAGAAAAACTGACATACCTAAATGGCTGCTTTGTTTAGGTGTTATTTCTCAATTAACTTTCACCTTAAGGTTTATTTATCAGTGGTTATACTCAGAAAAAAGAAAAGAATCTACTCTTCCTCTTGGTTTTTGGGTTTTAAGTATCACTGGATCTATATTAATTTTAATTTATTCTATATTCAGATCTGATCCTGTGCTATTTATTGGTCATATAATTGGCTCATTTTTATATGCAAGAAATATTTACATATATTTTAAATTTAAGTAAATGGTATTTTCAAAAAAAAATTCAAATTCAATAGTTATATTTTTAATCACTGCAGTATGCCTAGTTTTTACAATGAATTTGAGTTACATAGACATAACCATAATGGAGGCTAGAAATTTCGTTACAGCAAGAGAAATGATATTAGAAAACAATTGGCTAATGCCAACATTTAATGGAGAGCCCAGGTACCAAAAGCCTCCACTACCTACATGGATTACAGCGCTATCTTCATTTATGTTTGGATTTAAAAGCCTGTACTTTTACAGGCTTCCAGGTTTTTTGGTCTTAGCAATTACAGGAATTACATCCTACTACTTTAGTTTAGAGTTATTAAACAACAAAAGAGATAGTTTTATTAATGCTATAATAACTGTAACCTCATTCTACATAATAGCAATAGTAATTGAGGCACCGTGGGACATTTATAGTCATACATTTATGTTTATTGCTATATACTATTTATTTAGATCCTTAAATTCAGAAGTGTTTAAATTGAAAACTGCTTTTTTAGCAAGTATTTTCATTGGATGTTCATTCTTATCTAAAGGCCCGATTTCTATATACGCACTATTAATACCTTTTTTAATTTCATATTTCATTACATACCCTAGTTATGTAGTAAAAAAAATTAAGAAAATTACACCAATTCTAATTACAGGTTTAGTTATTGGAGCAGCATGGTATCTATTTTTATTAATAGAAGATCCAACAAACTTAATTAATATAACAAAAAAAGAGACATCAAACTGGTCAAGCTATAATATTAGACCGTTTTATTATTACTGGAGTTTCTTTATTCAATCAGGTGTCTGGGCTATTTTCGCAGTCTTAAGCATATTTTATCCATATTATAAAAATAAAATTAAAGAGTATAAAAAATATAAACTAACATTTTTATGGACTATAATAGGAGTTATCCTTTTATCTATAGTTCCAGAAAAAAAACCCAGATATTTAATGCCAATACTAATTCCTTTAGCACTAAATATTGGATTTATTTTCAGGTACATTAAAGAGTGTTATGAAAAGAAAAAAAGTTCTGGAAAAGTACTACTATTTCATTACTTACTGATCATGATTATTGGGTTTTCATTTATATTTATAAAAGGTTTTGTATTGAATTTAAATATTAATGCATTAGATGTAACACTTGTTATTTTGAGTCTTTTGATAATGGTTAGATTACTTAATTTAAATGATTTAAAATTTATAAATATTAATACAGTCTCATTACTGATATTGATTTTTTCAATTTCAAACTCCCCAACTCTAATGGAGAATAAAAATAAATTATATAGATCAGTTAATGAATTGAATAACTCTAAAACACAAATATTTACAAACTACAATCTGTCTCCAGAAATTATATGGAATTTTGGCAAGAAGATAGAGAATATAGATATTAAAAAAATAAAGGAAATAACAGAAAATAAATTACAATTTGGACTACTAACTAACAAGCCTCTATTGATAAAAGATACTGTTTTAAATGATGTAAGCTATAAAATCAAACTAGTAACAAAGTATGATTTAAATAATTTAAATAATAAAAAAAGACTTATTACTTATTACCATTTATTTAGTCCTGAATAAAATAAATTTATTTAATAATTTATAGGCACAGTATCCAAATACCAATCCAAAGAATAGACCAAATATTACATCTAAAGGAAAATGTACTCCTAAATAAATTCTACTGTAAGAAAATAATAATACCCAACATATAAGAAAGTAATTTAAAATTTTAAAATTAAAGTCATAAAATAACTTATATAAAAAAACAGATAAAGCCATCGAGTTAGCAGCATGTGCAGAAAAGAATCCAAACTTACCACATCGAACATTAATAGATCTTAGTAAAAAATTAAGAGAATCATCACGACAAGGTCTGAGTCTTTGAAAGGAGTCTTTAATAAAGTTAGTGAATTGATCAGTAAATAATATTAGAAGTGCTATTGAGAGTAAAATAAATAATAGTTCTTTCGTAGAGAAATTCTTAAAAAGAAAATAAATAATTAGTACAAAAAAAGGTAAATAAGCTAATTTATCTGTTAAAAGTAACCATACTGGATCCCAATTATCAGAACCAAGATTGTTTAGATATATTAATAAATCTCTATCAAATTTCAAAAAACTTTCTAACATAATTACTTATATCTACTAACTTCCCTATCATAAAACTCGGAAGCCTCTTCAATAAGATCTTTAGTTTGTGTTAAAAGTTCTTCCTCATCTGATTCGCTAAAATTTTCAAACCATTTAATCGAGTCATTTTCAAGATTCAGAATAAACCTCGGATAGTCAGTATGAATGATGAAAATTGAATCTGGAAAATCTGTGTTATCTCCCAGAATAAACTTAGGTAAATCCATGTCTTAATTATTTAAAATTAATTTTTTAGTTAAAATATCAAACCTAATATACAATAAAACAGCTGCAGTTGTTAACCCTGTTAATAGTCCAATCCAAATTCCTTCGCTACCTAACATTTGTTCTGAACCCAAAAAATAACTAACCGGAAAACCTACTAGCCAGTAGGAAATAAAAGTTATTAAGGTAGGTATCTTCACATCTTGCATACCCCTTAAGGCTGCTAAAATAATAACTTGAATTGTATCAGATATTTGATATATAGCTGCAATAATAAGTAATTTAGAAGTAATTCGTATCACCTCTAAATTATCTTCATAATTTAATGGATTATTTAAATCTATATAAATGTATGGCAGTAAATCATTTAAAAATATAAAGCAGAGTGCGAAAAATAGAGCCAAGAGTAAGCCTAGCAAAAGAATAGAAAAAGAAATCCTCCTTAAATCAACGTAGTTTCTTAATCCCTTTTGGTTACCAACTCTTACCATTGCGGAAACACTTAGTCCACTGGCAATCATGAATGTCATCGAAGATAAGTTTAGAGCTATTTGATTTGCTGATTGGGAATTTTCACCAAGTAAACCACTTAACCAAATAGCTGTTGTAAAGAAAACAACCTCGAATACCATTTGCATTGAACTTGGTATACCTATATTCAAAATCTTTTTAAACATAAGCTTATTAAATTTTACAGCTCGAAGATTACTTAAACTCTCTCTAATCCTCTTATTATATTTGATTATAAGTATAAGAAACAACAACATAACTACTCTAGAAATCAATGTACCAATAGCTGCACCAATAATGCCCATTTGAGGAAAACCAAATTTTCCAAAAATCAAGACATAGTTAATTATGACATTAATTACATTAGCTAGAATTGCAGCATACATAGGGTAAATAGTGAGTGATAGTCCATCAAAAAATTGCTTAAAAGCTTGGAATATCAAAAGCGGAATTAAAGATATAACGACTAGCTCTAGATAAGGTAACGCTAGTGTTACTACTTCTTTAGGCTGATTCATTAGTAACATTATATCTTTAAAAAGAAAAATTGATAAAAATAAGACTAAACTCAGTGCAGTACACAAAACTATTCCGTGGACAAAGGTAGATTGCAATTTATCTTTATCATTCTCGGAGTCAGCTTCCGCAACCAAAGGAGTAATTGCAGATGAAAAGCCTATTCCAATTGCCATACCAATAAACACAAAACTGTTCCCAAGTGAAACAGCAGCAAGATTAGTAGGATCTAATTTACCAACCATAATATTATCTACAAGACTCACTAATGTGTGACCAAGCATCCCCAGCATAACTGGTAATGACAATTTTAAATTATAATTAAATTCTTTGGTGTAATTTTTTAGCAATTATCTCTTTTTAGGACTTTTATAAAATTCCATTTCATAATCAAAACTTAATTTACCTGAAGAAATCTTGAGTAATTTTTTTTTAAGTAACTGCTTTTTGAAACTTGATAATTTATCCGTGAACAAAACTCCTTCAACATGGTCATACTCGTGCTGAATGACTCTGGCTAATAATCCGTTAAATGATTTTACATGTTTATTGAAATTTTCATCAAAATATTGAATTTTTATTTCAGGCTGCCTTAGGACACTTTCTCTAATATTTGGAATACTTAAACAACCTTCATCAAAACTCCAATCATCACCTGACTCTTCAATTATTTCTGGATTAATAAATATTTTTTTAAAAGACTTTAATTGGTTTTGTTCTTCATCACTAAGACTTTCATCTTCAGAAAAAGGACTTGTGTCAACTATAAAAAGCCTAATAGATAAACCTATTTGAGGTGCAGCTATACCTACTCCACTTGCATTATACATTGTTTCAAACATATTTTCAATCAGTCCACTTAAATTAGGGTAATCTTTTGGTATAACTTTAGCTTTTCTTTTTAAAACAGGATGTCCATAAGCTATAATTGGTAACAACATAACAAATAAATTTTTTTGCAAAAATACAACACTTATTTATACAATGATTCAGTAATTAAACTTTTCTACTACGTAAATAATCTTGTAATATAATTGTAGCACTAACCATATCAATGGTCTCTTTATTTTTTCTTTTCTTCTTTTTCAACCCTCCATCAATCATTGCTTGGAAAGCTAATTTTGAGGTAAACCTTTCATCAAATCTTTCAATTGATAGTAATGGGAAATTATCATTAATAATTTTAATGTACTTTAATATTAAAGGCTCAATTAAAGATTCTACATTTTTCATGTTTTTAGGTAAACCAACTACCACTAATTCTACTTCTTCATTTTTAAAATAATCTTTTAAAAAATCAATTAAATTTTCAGTGATAACAGTGTTTAGACCAGAAGCAATTATTTGACTTTCATCTGTAACGGCAATCCCACATCTTTTAGATCCAAAATCGATAGATAATATTCTCGGCATAATGTTTACAAATATAGCATAACTTAAAAAAAAATAATTAGTATTTTTTATTAATACTTTATTAAATGATTCTATAATAGAATTATATTTGTTTACATAACTTAAAGAATGGATTTAAAACAAAAAATAGAATCAGCCTGGAACGACAGAAGCTTATTAACCGATTTAGATATCGTTAAAGCTATAAATGACACCATTGAACTGCTTGACTCAGGTGAACTGAGAGTTGCCCAATTACAAGGATCTAAATGGATTGTTAATGAATGGATTAAGAAAGCTGTTTTGCTTTATTTTCCGATTAACAAAATGATAACTTTAGAAGCTGGTCCTTTAGAGTTTCATGACAAGATTCCGTTAAAACGAAATTATGCTGAGAAAGGAATAAGAGTTGTCCCTAGTGCAATTTCTAGATATGGATCTTTTATTTCTAGCGGATGTGTTCTTATGCCTAGCTATGTAAATATTGGGGCTTATATAGGAAAAGGAACAATGGTTGATACTTGGGCTACAGTAGGAAGTTGTGCCCAGATTGGAGAAAACGTTCATATTTCAGGTGGTGTAGGTATTGGCGGGGTTTTAGAGCCAATACAGGCAACGCCAGTTATTATAGAGGATAATGTTTTTTTAGGCTCACGAAGTATCATTGTTGAAGGTGTAATTGTGAGAAAAGAGGCTGTGTTAGGTGCTAATGTAGTTTTAACAGCTTCTACAAAAATTATTGACGTTACAAAAAAAGTTGCAGTTGAAATTAAAGGGGAGATTCCTGAGAGATCTGTAGTTATTCCAGGCTCAATTCCAAAAGAATTTAATGCTGGAACTTATAATGTTCCATGTGCACTTATTATAGGGAAAAGAAAAGAAAGTACGGATAAAAAAACCTCTTTGAACCAGGTCTTAAGAGAACATAATTTAGCTGTTTAATTGTTAAGTATTATGAAAATAATTTTAGTTGATGCTTGGAATACTCTTATTAAAAACAAGAATTTAGATATTGATTTATACAACTTATTAGAGAGATTTGAAAATCGTAAGATTATCTTAACTAATGCTAATAATAATGAACTGATTGATTATGGCATAGTAGAAATGCCATATGATGTTTTTAGTCTTTCACACGATCCAAATAAGGATGATGTATTGTATTTTAAACTTTTTATTAAGAAACATAACTTTAGTATTAATAATTTGATCTACATAGAGCATAACCAAGAAGCTGTTAAATCAGCAGAATCTCTAGGAATAAAAACTCATCATTACAACTCTAAAGATTCCACAGATAAACTTCATCAATTTTTGTTAAAAAATATATAATTGGCATATAAAATAAATTTATCAAATGGGAACAAAGAGACAGCGGAGTCTCTACTTCTTGATGTTGTAAAATCTTTAGATGATTTATCAGTTCAATATTGGTTAGAAGGCGGAACTTTGCTAGGTATAAAAAGAGAGTCTAGATTATTACCTTGGGACAATGACCTAGACTTATCAATTAATAATTCTGAATTAGATAAAATTGATAATTTAATAATGGATTTAAAATCAAAAAAATTACGTGTTAGAGTTAGAAAGTTTAATAAAGCATCTGAATTTTTCAATAATGGTGATATTAGAATAATTAAAATCAGAAATAAAAGATTTTTTAACTTATTGAAAGGTAAGGTTTGTCTTGAAATATTTGTGAAGTACCCAAAACAAAACAATTCCTATTGGATGATAGGAAATACTACCAAAAATGTTCCTTTAAAATTTTATACTAAATTTAAATCTATAAAATTTAAAGACTATTCATTTTCAATACCCCTTTTAACAGAAGAGTATCTTACATACAGATATGGAGATTGGAAAAAAACTGTAAAAGAATGGAATACTTTTACAGATGATAAGGCTTTAAATTAAGGTTTGTTTAACGAAAATAAATCTTTAAGAATCGTACTACTTACACTTGGGGTATAGGAGAAGTATTCAACAGGACAAGAAGTTTCAGGATAACGTCCCTTCCAATCATCACCGACTGAAATCGCATCAATATTATATTTATCAATAGCTTCTTGCTTGTTCTTGTTGGTTTGAGGAACTACAAAGTCAACATGTCTGATAGACTCAACAATTTTAACTCTTTCTTCGAAAGGTATTACTGGTGATTGACCTTTTTCTTTTAGTATTAATTCATCTGTGGAAACTCCAACTATTAATTTATGACAAAGCGCTTTTGATCTAGTAAGTATATTCAAATGACCATAATGAAAAATATCAAAGCAGCCAGTAGTATACAAAGTATTGTACTTTTTCTTTGGTAAGTCATAGTTAACAGTAATAGTGTATTTATCACTAAAAACAATCGATATATTATTCTCATATTTATCAAAAAGTTCATTTAGTAAATCAAATATTGTAGTCGAGAATTTAGCCTTTGAAAGAATCAAAAAACTAGTAGAATCAATAAAACTTAGTTGAATATCTGTATATCTTGTTACAAGTGAAAGTAAATAATTCTTTTCCATAATATATTTGTTAAACAAAATTACAAAAAACATATCTTAAGATAACATTCAAATTAATTATTATAACTTTGAAAGAAAATATATGTTTATATGAAAATTATAATTTTAGCTGCTGGAATCGGATCAAGATTAGGTAATCCATTTCCAAAGCCTCTGACAAAACTAAAAAACAATAAAAGTATTATGCAAATGATGACTGAAAATATCTCATCGTTATATGATACGAATATAATTAATCTTGTTGTTGGTTTTAAAAAGGATTTAATTATGGAAAGTTTTCCTGATATGACTTATGTCTATAATCAGTATTTTGACCAAACCAACACTGCGAAAAGTTTATTAAAAGCTATAAAAAAAAACAAAGACCAGTCTATATTGTGGATGAATGGAGATATAGTTTTTGATAAAAATTTATTATTAAAATTAAAAGAATACATAGATAAAGATATTTCATTTGTGTCGGTTAACACCAGTCAAGTTACCGAAGAAGAAGTTAAATACACTTTAAAAGATGATTATATTGATGAATTATCTAAGACAGTAAAAAATGGACTAGGAGAAGCCGTGGGGATAAATTTCATCTCTTCAGGCTATATAGAAGCATTTATTAAAAGACTAGAAGAGTGTGATGATAATGACTATTTTGAGAGGGCATTGGAAATAGCTATTGAAAAGGATGGTTTTAAAATAAAAGCTATAGACATATCTGAATTTAACTGTATTGAAATTGATTTTGAAGAAGATCTTAAAAATGCAAATAATTTAATCTAATGAATTCAATTTTATTTTGTAAAAATAAATATGCATTTGGAATATTAGGACCCATTAGAAAAGAATTAAAAACTCTAAATCAAGATTTCATTTGGTATGTAGATGATAAAATATTAAATGATTTCCCTTATAAATCTGAACCATACTGCAGTTCTATAAAAGAATTAAAAAAATATAATAGTGATGCTATTTTTGTGTGCGGAAATG
Source organism: uncultured Flavobacteriaceae bacterium (assembly GCA_905182835.1). GTDB lineage: Bacteria > Bacteroidota > Bacteroidia > Flavobacteriales > Flavobacteriaceae > SGZJ01. Next base: position 51,774 of record CAJJDI010000023.1, read on the forward strand.
CTGTTCCACACTACTTAAAGGGAGTTAAAACTCAAGTTTTTCATGGTTTTGCTGGAGAGAAAAAAGGACATTTTAGAATAAGAGATTATTTTGATTTATACTTAACTCAAGGTCCTTATTTTACACAAAAATTTTTAAAAAAAAGGAGAGAAAATAAAAATTTTCAAGTAACAGAGACAGGTTGGTCTAGAATAGACAAACTGTTTATAAGAGATTCAGAGCTAGAAAGTAAAAAAGAAAATCTCTTAGAAGATTATAAGAAAGAAAAGATAGTTTTATACGCTCCTACATTTTCACCAAAGCTAACGTCTGCACCCTATTTAAAACAGGAGCTAATATCCATTGCTAGTAGTTCAAAATATTTACTAATAATAAAGTTTCATCCATTGATGAATAAAGTTTTAAAAGATGAATATAAAAATATAGCAAAAGGAAATGAAAATATTATAATTTTTAATGATAACGATATTACTGATTTATTGAAAATTTCTGATTTATTAATCAGCGACACATCATCCGTTATTTATGAATTTAGCCTATTAAACAAACCCGTAATTACATTTAATAATATAGCAAAAAACAAATACTGGCAAGACTCTAAAACATATACAGGGTTAAAATATCTAATAGAGGATAATTTAAAAAACGGAAAACACTCTGATAATAGAGAAGAATTAATTAAGAATTATCATCCATATAATGACGGTAAGTCATCCTTAAGAATGATAGAAGCAGTGAAAAACTATATATTACAGTACGGAGTGCCCAACCAAAGAAAATTATCTTTATTTAGAAAGTTAAAAATCTTCAAGATTTTTGGATTTTAAAAAAACTCTTGATTTTTTTTGTTTTCTCTCTACTGGAAATAAACCTCTGTGAATAACTTTGCATCATATTAAATACCAAATCAAAATCTTGATTAAATAAAATTGCATATTCTCTACTGAAAATTTCAATTACAGTAGAATCATTAGTGAGTCTATTAAAATTTTGCATTCTATCTTCAAAACTCATCTCTTTAAATTGCATTCTATTTAAATCTATTAGATAAAATTCATATTCTTCACCATTAACTTTAATTAACGTATTCCCTGGTGAGTGATCTAAATAATTAATATTATTTTCATGTAATTTATATGTAAATCTAGAAAACATTTTTAAAAGCTGTATTCTATTTTTAAAATTACAATCTTTAATAACTTCTCTAATCGTAAAATCATAATCCAACTGCTCAGACACATAATAGCTGCTTTTTAGAAAGAAACTATTTTTAAATTCAAAATACGCTACTGGATTAGGTGTATTAATACCAAGTTTTAATAATTTTTGAGCAAATTTATATGACCTCTCAGCTTTACTGGATCTAATGTTACTATAAATAAATGCATTAAAAATATTAGGAACCTTAAATGACTTGATGTTAAAAGCAACTTTATCTAATTCATAAGATTTGATTACATTTCTAGAATCCTTGATTATAGCACCAGATTTAGAGAAATTATTGATAGAGTTTTCAATAGCATCAGAATAAATTTTATAATCAGTATTTATTAATTTAACTTTTATCAAAAGGTTATTTTTATATTTGATGTAAATATATTTATTAATGAGTAATATTATTATAAAAGAGGTTGAAAATGCCTATAAAATTTTACAAAACGGAGGTGTTATAGTCTACCCTACTGATACAGTATGGGGAATTGGTTGTGATGCTACTAATGAAGAAGCAATAAAAAAACTGTACAAAATAAAGCAAAGAAATTCATCAAACCCCATGCTTTGCCTCATAAGTAGGCCTTCAATGTTAAAAAAATACCTAATATCAGTACCAGATCAGTCAACAAAATTATTAGATGAAGCGTTAACACCAACAACTATTATTTATAACCATTCAATTAATATACCCAAACAGTTATTAGGAGAAAATGATAGTATTGGTTTCAGAGTAGTTGATAATGAATTTTGTAAAAAACTAATAGAAAAACTTAAAAAACCTATTGTATCAACTTCTGCAAATTTAAGTGGTCAAATAACAGCATGTAATTTAAAAGAAATCAATACCAAGATTTTAAAAGAAGTGGACTATGTCGTAAATTTGCCAAGTACTAATTCATGTAATTCAGCATCGTCAATTATTAAAATTAATTTAGACGGAACAATTTCAAAAATTAGGTAATAAATTAAAAAATGATTTACAAAGAAGCTTTAGAAAATAACATATTTAATCACATCGGTAATTGTGCTGATGAATTAGGTTTAGAATGTTACGTAATCGGAGGTTTTGTCAGAGATTATATAATAAAAAAAACAACTCCTAAAGATATTGATATAGTTGTAGTTGGTAATGGTATAGATTTTGCAAATTCTGTATCTAAAAAATTAAAGAACACCCCTAAGGTTACCATTTTTAAAACCTATGGAACAGCTATGTTTAAGTACAATGACATGGAAATTGAGTTTGTTGGAGCAAGAAAAGAATCCTATAATTTAGAAAGCAGGAATCCTAAAGTAAGTATTGGAACATTAGAAGATGATCAAAATAGAAGAGATTTCACCATTAACTCTATGGCTTTCAGCTTAAATAAATCTAATTATGGAGCTTTAGTAGACCCATTTAATGGTTTAAGTGATATTCAAAGTAAAATAATAAAAACACCACTAGATCCAGAAATAACATATAATGATGACCCTCTAAGAATGTTAAGAGCTATTCGGTTTGCTACTAATCTTGATTTTAAAATTAACAAAGACTCCTTAAAGTCTATCACTAGTTTATCCTCAAGGATTGAAATAATAACAAAAGAGAGAATAGTTGTAGAATTAAATAAAATAATGCTTAACAATAAACCATCTACAGGTTTCATTTTACTAGAAAAATGTGGATTACTAAAATATATATTACCTGAAATAACATCACTAAAAGGTATTGATGAAATTGAAGGACAGACACATAAAGATAATTTTTACCATACTCTTGAAGTTTTAGATAATATCTGTAAGCATACTGACAACCTATGGCTTCGATGGGCAGCACTACTTCACGATATTGGAAAAGCAACAACAAAAAGGTTTAGTAAAAAAGTTGGATGGACTTTTCATGGTCATGAATTTGAAGGATCAAAAATGGTATATCATTTATTTAAGAGAATAAAACTACCGCTTAATGATAAAATGAAATATATTCAAAAGCTAGTTTTAATGAGTTCTAGACCAATTGTTCTAGCTCAAGATATCGTTACAGATTCAGCCGTTAGAAGATTAGTATTTGATGCTGGTGAATATGTGGATGACCTAATGACATTGTGTGAAGCAGATATTACCACCAAAAACGACAATAAATTCAATAAATATCACAATAACTTCAAAATAGTAAGAAACAAAATTATTGAAGTTGAAGAAAAAGATAGCATTAGAAATTTTCAACCACCAATTTCTGGTGAAGAAATAATGAAGAAATTTAACCTAAAGCCATCTAAAGTTATTGGAACATTAAAAGAGATCATTAAAGAAGCAATTTTAGAAGGTGATATTCCCAATGAATATAATGCCGCATACAATCTTATGATAAGTGAAGCAAAAAAACTAGGATTAAATAATGAATAACCAATTCAATCTACTTGTTAAAATCTCATTGGTTTTAATCTATCTTGTAATCATAGCTGGTGCAATAGTTAGAATGACAGGTTCTGGAATGGGATGTCCTGACTGGCCAAAATGTTTTGGCTATTTGATTCCTCCAACTGAAAAAAGTGAACTGATCTTTACATCATTTCATGACTACAATAAAGGAGAAATGATAATTTTAAATTCAGAAAAACTATATAGTGCTACAAATGATTTTAAATCTAATGAAGCTATAGATTTAAATAATTGGAGTTTATTTGAAAAACATGATTATGTTGTTTACGACCCACTACATACATGGATTGAATATATTAATAGATTAATAGGAGCGCTCGCTGGAATACCTATCTTACTGTTTACTCTAATAAGCGTTTACTACTGGAGAGATTACAAACATCGCACTCTAATATCCATATTAACAGTTTTAGGTATGGGCTTCCAGGCATGGTTAGGAAAAACTGTTGTAGATTCAAACTTAGCTCCATATAAAATAACTATTCATATGCTAATGGCCCTAGTAATTGTTGGTCTAATATTGAGTTTGATAATACACACAAAAAAAAGTAAATCCGTTAATAACAAATTATTTAAAAATCTTATAATATTTTCGATTACACTAACCTTAATCCAGGTAGTTCTAGGGACTCAAGTTAGAGAGTTTGTCGATGAAAAAGTTAAATTAATTGGCTATGACAAGGCAAATTGGCTAACGGATGTACCAATAAAATTTTACATACATAGAAGTTTTTCAATTATAGTATTGATCGTGAATTTTTATTTACTTTACCTTAATAAAAAACTAAGATTAGGATTTAATAAAGTCAATTATATAATTCTTTTAATAGGAGTAGAAATTTTAACAGGAATCTTAATGTATTATTTTGATTTCCCTGTATTAAGTCAACCGATTCACTTAGTAATAGCAACTATAATATTTGGATTACAATTTTATATTTTACTAGAATACTGGCTTAGAAGTAAGTCAATTAACAAAATAGAACCATAATGATTTACAGGCTAAGAGTAATATTAGATAATGACACAGAAGACGATATTTTTAGAGATATTGAATTAGATAAGAACTGTAACTTAGAAGATTTTCATAATACAATAACACAATCTTTTGGGTTTGAAGGTAATGAAATGGCTTCCTTCTATTTAACTGATCAAGAGTGGAATCAAGGAGAGGAAATTTCATTATTTGATTTAGGTGAGTTAGATCAGAGCAATCGGCTAATGACTGATGTTTTAGTAGACGGTGTTATTGATAAAACTAATACTAGATTAATTTATGTTTATGACTTTTTAAATTTATGGACATTTTTAATTGAATTAGTGGAAATTGTAGGGATGACAAGTGGAGTCAATTATCCTAATTTAATTTATTCAAATGGTCAAATACCTACTAAAGCCCCTGAAAAGAACTTTAAATCTGAAAATATTTTTGAAGATGAAGAATCTGAAGATGAAGTAGATAATTATGATGACTATGAGGATTTTTATAATTAATTCTAACTAATTAACTTAAATGGAGTTTAAGATACATTCTGACTTTAAACCTACTGGAGATCAACCCAATGCTATTAAAGAGTTAACTAACGGAATTGAATCTAATCAAAGATATCAAACACTACTAGGAGTTACTGGATCAGGTAAAACTTTTACTATCGCTAACGTAATTGAAAATGTTCAAAGACCAACATTAATTTTAGCACATAACAAAACACTAGCAGCTCAATTATATTCAGAATTTAAATTATTTTTTCCTGAAAATGCAGTCGAATATTTTGTTTCTTATTATGACTACTATCAACCTGAAGCATATATGCCAGTTAGTGGTACTTATATAGAAAAAGATCTTTCAATTAATGAAGAAATAGAAAAACTTAGGTTAAGTACAACATCTTCATTACTGTCCGGTAGACGTGACATTATTGTTATAGCATCGGTTTCATGTTTATATGGAATTGGTAATCCCGTAGAGTTTCAAAAAAATATTATTGAGATAAATGTAGATCAAAAAATATCAAGAACTAAATTATTAAATAGATTAGTCCAAAGTTTATATTCAAGAACTGAAGCAGATTTCAACAGGGGTAATTTTAGAATAAAGGGAGACACTGTTGATGTATTTCCAGGCTATGCTGATGAAGCATTTAGAATACATTTTTTTGGTGATGAGATTGAAGAAATAGAATCATTTGACCCTATAAGTAACAATAAGATTGAAAATTTTGAGAAATTAAATATATTCCCTGCTAACATATTTGTAACATCTCCAGATATTTTACAAAATGCAATTAAAGATATTCAAGATGATTTAGTTTTACAACATGATTACTTCAAAGAAATAGGTAAGCACTTAGAAGCTAAGAGGTTAAAAGAAAGAACCGAGTTTGATCTAGAAATGATTAGAGAATTAGGCTATTGTTCTGGAATTGAAAATTATTCAAGATATCTTGACGGTAGAAATCCTGGTACTAGACCATTTTGTTTATTAGACTATTTTCCAGATGATTATTTAATGGTTGTAGATGAAAGTCATGTGACTGTATCTCAAGTTCATGCTATGTATGGTGGAGATAGAAGTAGAAAAGAAAATCTAGTTGATTATGGCTTCAGACTTCCTGCAGCTATGGACAATAGGCCATTAAAATTTGAAGAATTTGAAAGTTTACAAAAAAACGTAATCTATCTGAGCGCTACTCCTGCAGATTATGAATTAGAAAAAACAGAAGGTTTATACACAGAACAAGTCATAAGACCAACTGGTTTATTAGATCCAATAATTGAAGTAAAGCCTAGTAAAAATCAAATTGATGATTTAATTAATGAAATTCAAATAAGGGTAATAAAAGATGAAAGAATTTTAGTAACCACACTTACTAAAAGGATGGCAGAGGAGCTTACCAAATATTTGATGAAAATTGATATCAGGACAAGATACATACACAGTGATGTAGATACTTTAGAAAGGGTAGAAATAATGCAAGATTTAAGAGAAGGGGTCTTTGATGTACTTGTTGGAGTGAATTTATTAAGAGAAGGGCTTGATTTGCCAGAAGTTTCCTTAGTCGCTATTATAGATGCAGATAAAGAAGGGTTTTTAAGATCAGCAAGAGCATTAACTCAAACTGTGGGTAGAGCAGCCAGACATTTAAATGGTAGAGCTATATTGTATGCGGATAGAATTACAAAAAGCATGCAAAAAACAATTGATGAAACTACCTACCGAAGAAAAAAACAAATGGATTACAATAAAAAGCATAACATAACTCCTACCGCAATAAAAAAATCGCTTAAAAATGCCCTAACAAAAAATAAAGAAGCAGAGGCAGCTGAATTAATTAGATCAAATAATAAAAATCAACATTTCGTAAACAAAAAAGAGGTCGATAAAAAGATTAGGGAAATAAGAAAGCTCATGGAAGAGTCTGCTAAAAATCTAGACTTTTTGGAAGCAGCAAATTACAGAGATCAAATAAAAGAATTACAAGTAGTAAAGTCGAAAAAATTTAGCTAGCTAAAACTTTTTTAACTTTCTGTGCAGCTTCTTCAAACTCAATAGCACTTTGAACATCTAAACCTGACGAATCTATTATTTTTTTAGCTAAATCAGCATTTGTTCCTTGAAGCCTTACTATAATTGGAATATGTATTGAATCTTTCATGTTATTGTAAGCATCCACAATTCCTTGAGCAACTCTATCACATCTAACAATACCTCCAAAAATATTAACAAGAATCGCTTTAACATTAGGGTCTCTCAATATAATTCTAAATGCAATTTCTACTCTTTCAGCATCAGCGGTACCACCTACATCTAAAAAATTAGCTGGTTCTCCTCCAGATTGCTTTATCAAATCCATTGTAGCCATAGCCAAACCTGCTCCGTTTACCATACACCCAACGTTTCCGTCCAGGTCAACATAATTTAAACCAGCCTTATTAGCTTCTACTTCAATGGGGTTCTCTTCTCTAAAATCTCTTAGGGAAGCATAATCTTTATGTCTGAATAAAGCATTATCATCTATAGTAACTTTAGCATCAACAGCTAAAATCTTATTATCACTTGTTTTTAATACTGGATTAATTTCAAATAATGAGGAGTCTGATTTGTCATATGCATTATAAAGAGAAACTACAAATTTTGTCATTTCTTTAAATGCTAATCCACTTAACCCTAAATTAAATGCAACTTGACGAGCTTGAAATGGTAAAATACCAGTAGATGGGTCTATATCAATTGTATGAATTAAATGAGGTGTTTCTTCAGCAACTGTTTCTATATCCATTCCTCCTTCTGTAGAATACATGATCATATTATTTCCTGTAGATCTATTTAAGAGAACAGACATGTAAAACTCACTTGTTTCTGATTCCCCTGGGTAATAAACATCTTCAGTTATTAAAACTTGATGAACTTTTTTCCCTTCTGCTGAAGTTTGCGGAGTAACTAGGTTCATTCCTATGATTTGATCTGAAATAGACCTCACTTCGTCTAAACTCTTTGCTAACTTAACACCACCACCTTTTCCACGACCACCTGCATGAACTTGAGCCTTTACTACAAACCAGGTTGTACCTGTGCTTTCCGTTAATTTTTTAGCACATTCAACAGCTTCATCAGGGTTTTGAGCAACTAAGCCTCTTTGAATACGTACTCCAAAACTACTTAACATTTCTTTACCTTGATATTCGTGTAAATTCATAAAAATTTATTTATTTATTAGCAAAGCAAAAGTAATTAACCTTATGGATTTGACCAACAATTAATATTATTATATTTCAACAAATTGAGGCAGGAGTTTTTAAAAATTAATTATTGCATAAAAGGTTATATAACAATGCAAATAAATTATGGTATAATTTTTGAATTAAAAAAATGTTATAAGTAGAGAATTCATTGTTTTAATTATTATTTTTGAATTCATTAAAAAAAATCAAGAAACTGGTATGTTTAAAAAAATTCTTCCTTTTATTTTTTTTGTTTCTCAGTTTATTTATTCTCAAGATAATATACCGCCAGAAATATTTTCAGAAGGAAATGAGGTTTATTGTCCATTAACAGAGCAAAATATTGTCACCAGCTTTAACATAATTGATCCAGATGATACTACAGTTACAGCATTATACATTCAAATTTCAGAGGGATATGTACAAGCAGAAGACTTACTAATATTAACTGGCGAAAATCAAGGTATTCAAGAAACCTGGGACGCTATTACTGGAAAATTGGAGTTAAAAGGTCAAGCAGGTGGTGAAGTTTTATATACAGATCTTATTGCAGCGGTTTATGATGTTAAATTTTCAAGTTCCAATCCTGCTCCAGCCAATGACAAATCATTTTCATTTACAATTGGTGATGCTAATTACTTAGACGAAACTGAACATTATTATGTTTATTTTGAAAATGAAAATGTTCTTTGGACTGAAGCTAAAGAATTGGCTGAAAATTCAACTTATTTCGGTTTACAAGGATATTTAGCAACGATTACAAGCGAAGTAGAAAATCAAATAGCCGCTGTACAAGTAAATGATTTTGGCTGGATTGGTGGTAGTGATCAAGAAAATGAAAATGATTGGAGATGGGTTACTGGTCCAGAAGGTTTAGAAAATGGCGGTTCTGGAGTTGCTTTTTGGAGTGGAAATGGTAGTGGAAGTGGAGGTTTTGCAGTAAATGGAATGTATAGTAATTGGAACGGAACTAATGAACCCAATCAAAGTGGTGATGAAGATTATTTACATGTAACCTCTCCAAATGTCGGTAATGTTGGATCATGGAATGATTTATTGAATGACACACCAAATTCTGGAGATTATCAAGCAAAAGGTTATACGGTAGAATATGGTGGCATGCCAGGGGATCCTATATTAAATTTATCATCAAGTTCTAGCCTATATATGCCTAACCTTAGTTTAACCCCTTTTGTAGGTTGTTTAAATGAACTAAGTACTAATTCACTTTCAGCGGTTTCAAATATTGAATCTGGAGAAGTTTACTGGTTTGATAGTCAAGTTGGAGGAAATTTAGTTTTTACTGGAACTAACTTCAATCCAGATATTTCTGAAACTACTACCTATTATGTATCTCCTTTTGAAGAAGGGATTTGTGATAATTTTGAAAGAATTGAAATTCAAGCTGTAATTTTTCCAAGTCCAGTTCCAGTTGCACCAGACGTGATGGTTGATCAATGTACTTATACCGTTGAAGAATTAGTGACTGAAATCTTAATTAATAACGAATGTGCAGATGTTTCCAATATAACTTACTCTACAGGAACTAATTTTGATGATGTTAATGGGATTGGATATTTTAGTGAAATATCTGATAATTTTGAGTTTTCACAAGGGCTTATATTAGCCACAGGTGATGCTAGTTTAGGAACTGGACCCAATTCAGGAATTGGTGATCAAACAAGTGGAGATTTTGGATGGCCAGGAGATATTGACTTAACTACTTTATTAGAACAGACAGATAGCGCAAATGATAATACAAATAATGCTTCTGTAATTGAATTTGATTTTGTACCAATATCCAATAGCATAAGTTTTAGATTTATTATGGCATCTGAAGAGTACGATCAAGGATCATTTGAATGTAGTTTTTCTGATATATTTGGTTTCTTTTTAACTAATGAAGATGGAGTAACCACAAATCTAGCAGTTTTACCAGATACAGATACTCCAATCTTAGTAACTAATATTCACCCTGACAATGGAGTCTGCGGCGCTGCTAATCCAGAATATTTTGGTGGTTACGTAGCAACAGGAGACTCTCCCATTGCATATGATGGATATACAAGAGCCTTTACTGCGCAATCTGAAGTTATACCAGGCCAAACTTATCACATTAAGTTAGCAGTTGCAGATGCTGGTGATAGCGCTTTAGATACTGCTGTATTTCTTGAGGGAGGAAGTTTTGATCTAGGAATTGATTTAGGAGATGA
>CAJJDI010000024.1 GCA_905182835.1 uncultured Flavobacteriaceae bacterium
TAGCTACAAAATTTCTAATAAAATTATGCATTTCTTGGACTTGATCAGAGCTAGCAGTTTCTCCAGTACCAATAGCCCAAACTGGTTCGTATGCTAGAATAATATTAGCCCAATCCGATTCCTTTAAATGAAATAGAGACTCTGAAATCTGATTAGATATAACAGAAAAATGATTTTCGCTTTTTCTATCCTTAAGCTCTTCACCAAAACAAAAGATAATGTTTATAGAATTTTCAAGAGCTTTATTAACTTTCAACTTTAGCATATCATGAGTTTCCTTGAAATATTCTCTTCTCTCACTATGTCCTAGTATTGTGGTTTTAATACCAATACTTGAAAGCATTTTTGCAGAAATTTCACCAGTATAAGCTCCATTATTTTCATGGTGCATTGTTTGAGAAACAACTTCTATATTACTGTCGGACAACATAACAACTGAGGATTGTAAACTAATAAATGAAGGAGCTATCATCACCTGACAATTAGTGTTATTTGACTCTTTTAATAAATCCTTTATAAGGCTATTAGTTTCATTTAAAGCATTATTCATTTTCCAGTTACCTGCTACAATTTTTTTTCTTGACATTTTATATTATTTTTAATTCAACTTAACTCTAGGGTCTAGTAATCTATAAATTTGATCCACTAAAATATTTATTGTAATAAACATAAATGCTATTACCAAGACAGAACCCATAATCACGGGCAAATCTAATGTATTTAAAGCATTTACAATCTCTTTACCTAATCCATTCCATCCAAAGATATACTCAACAAAAACCGCACCTGCTAACATCGATGCAAACCAACCTGAAATAGCAGTTATAACTGGGTTTAATGAGTTTTTTATTGCATGGTTTTTTATTACTTGATATTCTGACAATCCCTTTGACCTTGCGGTTCTTATAAAATCTTGTGACAATACATCTAAAAGTTCATTTCTCATTAATTGACTAATTACCGCCAAAGGCCTTATTCCCATGACAAAAGAGGGTAATATCAAATTTTTAAGCTTCAGTACATAATTCTCGCCAAAGTCATCTAACTCGTAAATATTTCCAGTCATATTAAGGTTTGTATACTCTTTTAAAACAAACCCAAAAACCCAAGCAAATATAATAGCACTGAAAAATGAAGGAACACTCATCCCAATTGTACTTATGAATTGAATAAAATTATCAATAAATTTATCTTTGTTGAGTGCAGAGATAATACCGAAAAAAATTCCTGTTAGAATTGCAATAATAATTGAAGAAACCGCCAACACCAGTGTGTTTGGAAGTGTGTCTTTAATAATATCACTTACCTTTTTACCTTGCTTTGTAAAAGACGTTCTTAGATAGGGGAATTTAATTACTAAGAAGCTTGAAGTGGTTTCAAAAATCTTATAGTGTGAATATTTGTTTAATTTCAGAAACGTATAATCTTTATTGTTTTTTGAGTGGATTGAAATTGGAGATAAGTCATTTAAATACAATAAATATTGCTTACTGATAGGTTTGTCAAAAGCATACTTTTTTTTGATATTTAAAAGCTGCTCTGAATTCTCATTTTGACCTAACATCATTTGAGCTGGATCCCCAGGTAAAACACTAAACAAAAAAAAGATAACTGTTACGACACCAAATAAAGTAATTAATGAATATAAAAATTTATTTAATAAATACATTAATGGTTAATTAAATCAAGGGATTGAAAATCATTCCAATGCGCCTTTTGGATAATAGTTCCCTTATGCAGTTTCATAGCAGCAGGATTTGATCTCACTATTGTTTTAAGAGCAGTTTCATCACAAAAATAAAAATCAAGATCAACTAAAAAGTTAGATTTAAAATTATTTACATCATCTTTTCCTGACGCGGTAAGTCCAATGATTTTATAATTGTTATTCATTGCTAAACTCATTGATGTTTTTAAATTATCAATAGCTTTAGGCTCCATCTTAGATATGTTATATAAAACAAAGATTAAAAGGTTTTCTTCTTGCATTAGGTCATCTGTATAATCAACATCATCTAATTCCATGGAGAAATCATGAATTGGAGGCTCATAACCCTCTTCTAAAAGCTCCGTTTCTACAGAAATAAAATCCCCTTCAACAGATGGAAAATTACCACTTGTTGATATGATTTTTTTCTCTCCTTCAACATTAAATAGCCAGTCATATTTAAAGACAGCTTTCTTTGAGTCTTCAGGAATTATCATGTTTTCTATAATATTATTTCCAATTTTATATGGTCTAAAATCTATTAAGGGTAAGTGAGACAATACTTGATTCAAAATCAAAACACAAAATAATAATGAAGCTAATGGAATAAAATATAAAATTTTATTATTAAAAATTGGTTTAACATACTTTATACCAAGCATTATAATTATTATAAAAACTAGCAATATTAAATCCTTCGTAAAGGACTCCCAAGGAGTCAATTTTATAGCATCCCCAAAACATCCACAATCTGTAACTTTATTAAAATAAGCTGAATACCAAGTTAAAAAGGTAAAAAATACTATCATCCCAAAGAGACTATATATTGTAAACTTCTTCTTCAGTCCAATTAAAAGAAAAACACCTAATAAAACCTCTAAGACAACAATAAAAATTGACAGAGGCAATACATATGGTAATAAGAAATCAATATTAAAGACAGTTGGGCCGAAGTACTCATCTAGTTTGAATGAAAAACCGACTGGGTCATTAATTTTAATTAAACCTGAAAATATAAACAACAAGCCTACAAATAATCTAGAAAAATTAACTAAGTACTTCATATATTATTCTTTTAAATGAATTAAAGCAAACACCGCATAATTAACTATATCTTGATAGTTCGCATCGATACCTTCACTAACTAAAGTTTCACCCTTATTATCTTCAATTTGCTTGACTCTTAATAGTTTTTGTAAAATTAAATCGGTTAATGAGCTAACTCTCATATCTCTCCACGCCTCTCCATAATCATGATTTTTATCTATCATCAGTGATTTTGTTTGTTCACTATGAGTGTTAAATAAATTTAAAGACTCTTCTAAATTTATATCTGGCTGTTCAGCTATTCCTTTTTCGAGTTGAATTAGAGCCATTATTGAATAATTAATAATCCCTATAAATTCAGAATATTGACCTTCATCAACTTTTCTAACATTGTTTTGTTGTAACCCTCTAATACGTTGTGCCTTAATAAATATTTGATCTGTTAGCGATGACAATCTCAGAATTCTCCATGCAGAACCATAATCTTTCATTTTTTTAGTAAAGAGCTCTCTACATTGATGAATAGCATAATCATATTGTTTTATAGTATTTTGCATAACTAAGATGAATTTTGCGTAAATTTCGCTTAAATATTTATAAACTTCAAACATTCAATATTAAACTTTTAAAAGTTACTAATTTTTAAATTATATATAAATAAATATGAATATCAATTGCAACGGAAAATTAATTGACATTTCATCTCCAAAAGTAATGGGTATTTTAAACATTACCCCTGATTCATTTTATGATGGAAATATGTATAATAATCAAAAATCCATATTAAGTCAGGTAGAAAAAATGCTAAGTGATGGGGCTACGTTTATTGACATTGGAGCTTACAGCTCGAGGCCAGGAGCTACCCTTGTCTCAGAAGATGAAGAAAAAAAAAGAATTATTAAAACTGTTGAGTTTATAGTTCAAGAATTTCCAAATGCAAATTTATCGATCGACACATTTAGAAGTCAAGTAGCAGAAGAATGTTTAACAGCTGGCGCTTCAATTGTTAATGACATAACGGCTAGTGAATATGACTCTGATATATTAAAAATAGCATTTAAACATAATGCACCTTATATCATGATGCATATGAGGGGTACGCCTGGAAATATGATGAAAAATAATAAATATGATGATTTACTAAAAGATATTATATATTATTTTTCTGAAAAGGTTAAAATCGCTAGAAATAGCAAAATAAATGATATAATTATTGATCCAGGATTTGGGTTTTCTAAAGATATTGATCAGAACTATAAAGTGCTTAAAAATTTAGGATTACTTAAATCTTTAGAACTACCTATTCTTGTTGGCATTTCAAGAAAATCAATGATTTACAAATTACTAGAAAACACTCCAAAAAATGCGTTAAATGGAACTACCTCACTTAACACAATAGCACTAATAAATGGAGCGTCTATATTAAGAGTACATGATGTAAAGGAAGCGATGGAATGTATAAAGATTACAAACCAATTTAATAAACAATAATTATGTGTATATTTATCTAATAATGGATATTTTTAAAGAAATATTAAATTTTTCTATAGTAGACTTTGCAGACATATTTTTAGTCGCACTTTTACTTTACTCTTCCTACAAATTACTTAAAGGTACGGTTGCTATAAATATTTTTATTGGGATAATACTTATCTATTTTACCTGGAGAATTACTGACTTCTTAAACATGGAGTTACTTAGCAGCATCATAGATGGTTTTATGAGTGTTGGTATTATTGCTCTAATTGTAGTTTTTCAGCCTGAGATAAGAAAATTTTTATTAATGATAGGTTCAGCAAATATTTCAAAAAAAGGGTCTATTATCGAAAAGATAAATTTTTTGAAAAATCAAGAAAATATTGCAACTGATATAGCTGCAATTGTTAATGCATGTCAAAACATGTCAGAAACAAAAACTGGTGCATTAATTATTATAGAAAGAAATAACAGTCTAAATTTTTTACTTGACACTGGTGATCAGATGAACATTTCAGTAACTCAATCAATCTTAGAAAGTATATTTTTTAAAAACAGTCCTCTTCACGATGGGGCTGTGATTATAGCCAATAATACTATTAAAGCTACTAGAGTTGTCTTACCAATTAATAATGACAATCAAATCCCTAACAGGTTTGGACTTAGACATAAGGCAGCAATAGGAATTACTGATAAAACAGATGCGATTGCTATAGTTGTATCTGAAGAAACCGGGCATATATCTTATATAAAAAACGGGGAGTTTATTTCTTACGACAATCAGGGTAAATTAAGTGATTTAATAAAAGACGACTTAAATTAAGAGGTCTTTTTTACTTCAAATTGAACATCATACAGCTTTTTATAATACCCATCAACATTATTGATTAATTCTTTATGAGAACCTTGTTCTATAATATTACCTGAATCCATTACAATAATATTATTCGCGTTTTTTACAGTAGCCAATCTATGTGCAATAATTAATGATGTCCTGTTTTTTGTTATCTTTTCAATTGCTTTTTGAATAAGTAATTCGGAAGCAGTATCTACAGATGAAGTAGCTTCGTCAAGAATTAGTATTTGAGGATTAGAGACATACACTCTTAAAAAAGCAATTAATTGACGCTGACCAGAAGAGAGCATAATACCTCTTTCTTTAACATTATAATAATAATTACCAGGCAGGGTCATTATAAAATCATGAACTCCAATTTGTTGAGCTGCTAATATTACTTGATCAATTGTGATATCATCATTTTTTAAAGTGATGTTGTTTAATATAGTGTCCGAAAATAAAAACACATCTTGTAAGACAATTCCAATATTTTTTCTAAGTGTTGATAGCCTGTAGTCTTTAAGGTTGCGGCCATCAATAAATATTTCACCAGCATCTATTTCGTAAAAGCGAGTTAATAAATTAATCACAGAAGTTTTTCCAGCTCCAGTTGAGCCTACAATAGCTACTGTTGATCCCTTTTTAATATTAAATGAAATTTCATTTAAAACCTGAACACCATCATTGTATGAGAAATTTACTTTATCAAAGCAAACCTCCCCTTTAAAAGTATCAACTACAATTTCACCTTCGTCTATAATACTGGACTTAGTATCTATAACTTTAAAAACTCTTTCAGCTGCCACCATCCCCATTAATAAAGTGTTGAATTTATTAGCTATTTGATTGAGCGGCCTAAACATCATTGGAATCATCATAATAAAAGCCGTCAACTCCCCAATTGAAGCAGTGTTGTCTTTAATAATATTAATCCCTCCATACCAAACAACGACTCCTAAGGTAAAAGACGATAAAACTTCTGCTATTGGAAAAAAAATAGAGTTATACCAAACTGTTTTTAACCATCCTTTTTTGTGTCTTTCATTTATGTTTTTAAAATTCTCAAATTCGATATCCTCTCTTGTAAACAGTTGTAAAATTTTCATGCCAGTTACTCTTTCCTGAACAAAAGAATTTAAATTTGAAACTTCTGATCTAACTTCCTCAAAAGCAATTTTCATATATCTCTGGAAGATTTTTGTTGCGACTAAGATTATAGGCAATGTCAAAAAGACAATTATACTCAACTCCCAATTCATAGTAATCATTACTATACCAACTATTAACATTTTAAGAAGGTCACTAAATATCATAAAAAGTCCTTGACCAAAAATATCGGCAATCCTTTCCATATCAGTTACTGATCTCGTGATTAAGACTCCTACAGAAGATTTGTCATAATACTTCATTTTGAAGCTGATAATATGGTTATATAATAAAACTCTAATATCCTTAACTACAGATTGACCCAGCCAACCAGCAAAATAAATAAACAGATAGTTAGATAAAACTTCTAATAATAGCAACACACCCATTACAATGATCAGTTGTAAAAACCCGTCACTAATACCCTGAGAAATGTTTTCATCTAACACTTTCTCAAGTACTACTGGCCTAAGGGCACCAAAAATGGCTAGACCAAAAACAGCTAATAACGAAAAAATAAAAATGTAGTTATAAGGCTTTACAAAAGCTAGAAGTCTCTTAAACAGATATGTATTTAATATATTTTCTTTTTTACTCATTAGCGAAAATTTCTTTAGGATATTCAATATTAGACAGATACAAAGCATGGGCTGGAGCAGAAGGACCAGCTTTAGTCCTATCTTGAGAGATTAAAATTTCCTCAAAATTCTTTAAATTAATTTTTTTATTACCAACTTGAATCATGGTCCCTACAATAGCCCTTACCATGTTTCTTAAGAATCTATTTGCCTTGATTGTAAAAATTAACTGGTCATTACTCAGTTCCCATTTAGCCAAGGTTAGATCGCAATTATATGTTTTTACATCAGTTTTAGATCTAGAAAAACATTTAAAGTTAACATGATTTTTAAGAATTGTACAGGCATCATTCATTAATTTAACATCTAAATTATGGTAAACATAATAACTTTTATTAATATTAAAAACATCTTTACTTAATGAAATATTGTATTCATATTCTCGACTAATAGCATCAAACCTTGCGTGAGAGTCATTTTTGACTCTGTAAATATTATTGACTGAAATATCTTTAGCTAGAAATGAATTCAAGTCATGCATTAATTTAGTTATATTTATTAGTTTGTGAGAATCAAAATGTGCAAACATTTTAATAGCGTGTACACCTGCATCAGTCCTACCAGCTCCATAAATATGCGTGTCAGATTTAGTCAAAATACTTAATGCTTTTTCAATACAACTTTGAACCGATATAGCGTTAGGTTGATTTTGCCATCCATGGTAATTAGTACCATCATATGAAAGATCCATGAAATATCTCAAAACAAATCAATATTTTTGTTAGCACAACAAATATAGAGAGATTAACTTGATAAAATAAAAATGAAAAAGATTCTTTTAATTTCCGACACACACAGTTATATTGATGAAAAAATGATTCAATACGCTAAAGAATCTGATGAAGTTTGGCACGCAGGTGATATTGGGGACATTAAGGTGACTGATGAATTAGAAAAAGTGGCTACTTTAAGGGCTGTCTATGGAAATATTGATAACAGCATCATAAGAGCAGAGTATGGTGAAAATTTAAGGTTTACATGTGAAGGTGTTAAAATATGGATAACTCATATCGGAGGCTATCCTAACAGGTATTACCATAAAATTAAAGAAGAGATAAATAACAACCCTCCGGATATTTTTATATGTGGACATTCACATATACTGAAAGTAATAAATGATAAGAAACTCAACTTATTACACATAAATCCTGGTGCAATTGGCAATCAAGGGTTTCATCAAGTAAGGACAATGGTAAGATTTCAGATAACAAAGGGTGAAATAATAAACTTGGAGGTAATTGAATTTAAAAGATAACACACTACCTTATTCTATCTATAGAAGTAACTAAATCTTGATCTCTATTTATAGATTTTAAACTTGCATAAATTAAGTAGCTACAAATAAAAGGATTAACTATTGCTGCAAACAAAAGAATTTCAAAAATTCTTGAAGGCATAATTTCAATTAAACCATTTAATGTGAATATAAAATAAACAACAGTATATATAGACATAAATAGACTTAGGTAAAAAGATAGCTTTGTAAGTTTAATCTGAGTTAATCTATATTTAAATAAAAATAAGGTGAGCAAACAAATAGTTGAAATTAAAAGAGGAATAAAAGAAGTCACTGACAGGAATAAATCTAAAAAACTTAATAAATCTTTACTCAAGACTAACAAAAATTCAAAGTTTATGAGAATTGAATATCCTTCTTCATACCATTTTAAACCAAAAAACCAATAAAGAAAATAAAACAAACTAGCTAAAAATAGATAAACTGACTGAATCCTTTGAATCATCATGAATAATTTAAATTAAAAATCAAAAATAATAGTTTATCATCAAAAATAATCAATATTGAAAATAAAGTTGTATAATTGCATTGATATTACTTATTTCTTTCAAGTAATTAGATTAAGAATTCAACAAAATACTTCTGAAAAATATTCCCAAAATAAAAGTACTAATAAACATAAAAATAAAAAATGTTTGAAATTTCAAAATTAAAAGAATTAAAGCTACCTGAACTTCAGGAAATAGCTCAAAAATTAAGCATCTCTAAATTTAAATCTCTAAAAAAATTAGATTTAGTGTATAAAATTCTAGATCATCAGGCTGACAATCCAACTGAGGATTCAAATTCATCTGTTGAAGTAAGAAAACCTATTAAAGCAAGAAAACCTGTTGAAGCAAGAAAACCTGTTGAAGCAAGAAAACCTTCTGAAGAAGGAAAAGTTGATCAGAAACCAAGAGCTCAAAAACCTTTTGAAAAAAAAATGGATCAAAAAAATAATGATACAGAGCTTAAAGAAGATAAAAAAGTTGAAAACAATAATCTTCCGAGAAAAAAACCTAATTCAGATAATACGCCACGACCTAGACCTCAGTCTAAACACGAAAATAATCGTCCTAATAACAACAATAAAGACAACGGTAATAAAGATAGCAGAAACAGATATCGTGAACCAGAGTTTGAATTTGATGCTATTATAGAGAGTGAAGGAGTTTTAGACTTAATGCAAGATGGGTATGGATTTTTAAGATCTTCAGATTACCATTATTTATCATCACCTGATGATATATATGTATCTCAATCTCAAATTAGATTATTTGGATTAAAAAAAGGAGATACCGTACTTGGAAACGTAAGACCTCCAAAGGAAGGTGAAAAATATTTTCCTCTAATAAAAGTGAGTAAAATAAATGGTCTAGATCCAGAAGTAGTAAGAGATAGAGTCTCCTTTGAACATTTAACACCATTATTTCCACAAGAGAAATTCAATCTTGCAGATAAAAGCAATACAATTTCTACTAGAATTATGGATTTGTTTTGCCCTATAGGTAAAGGACAAAGAGGAATGATCGTTTCTCAACCTAAGACTGGTAAGACAATGTTATTAAAAGATGTAGCAAATGCTATTGCAGCGAATCACCCTGAAGTATATCAAATTATTCTTTTAATTGATGAAAGACCTGAAGAGGTTACTGATATGCAAAGAAATGTTAAAGGAGAGGTGATCGCTTCAACATTTGACAAAGAAGCTCATGAACACGTTAAGATTGCAAATATAGTATTAGAAAAGTCAAAGCGATTAGTCGAGTGTGGTTATGACGTAGTAATACTTCTAGACTCTATTACTAGATTAGCCCGTGCTTATAATACAGTTCAGCCAGCATCTGGAAAAATATTAAGTGGAGGTGTTGATGCAGCGGCACTACATAAACCAAAAAGATTTTTTGGAGCAGCTAGAAATATAGAAAATGGAGGTTCCTTATCAATTATTGCAACAGCATTAACTGAAACTGGTTCAAAAATGGATGAAGTGATATTTGAAGAATTTAAAGGGACAGGTAATATGGAGTTACAATTAGATAGAAAAATATCTAACAGAAGAATATTCCCTGCAATTGACTTAACATCATCAAGTACAAGAAGAGATGATTTATTATTAGATGCTAAAACAATCCAAAGAATGTGGGTTATGAGAAAATATTTAGCAGACATGAATCCTGTAGAAGCTATGGAATTCATTAATGATAGATTTAAACAAACTCGTAATAATGAAGAGTTTCTTGTCTCAATGAATGGGTAGAAGTTAGTTTTAATAAAAAAAAATCATAAAAAAAAACCAACAAATAAATTTGTTGGTTTTTTTTTGTGTAATAATTTCTCTATAACGAAGCGATATGCTTTGTCATGTTAGACTTTAAATTTGAGGCTTTATTAGCGTGTATAACGTTCTGCTTAGCTAGTTTATCAATCATTGACATAATAGTTGGTAATGATTTTTCAGCTTCTTTTTTAGCAGTTAATTCACAAAACTGTTTTATAGCATTTCTAGTTGTTTTATGCTGATACTTATTTCTAAGACGTTTTGCTTCATTACTTCTGATTCTTTTTATAGAAGATTTATGATTTGCCATAATTTTTTTTTTTAAGTAATTAAATACTTCTTGTTAATTTTTTTCCTTAATAAAGTAGCTAAAAAGAGCTAACTATTGCTAAACTTTCAACTAAAATAAAAAATCGAATCTTTTCCAGATAGGATTTGTAATTTATTGTAGCCCGTAGGGGAGTCGAACCCCTCTTACCAGGATGAAAACCTGGCGTCCTAGCCGATAGACGAACGGGCCCTATTTTTATGCACTACGTATAGTAATCAATAAAAGTATTGCGGCTGCAAAAATACAACTATTTTTAAATGTTGCAACTTCTAATACATTTTTTTGAAAAAATTATTAATAAGCTTTAGCAAAAAGGACCCTTTGATCTGATTTTTTACCAGAAAAAACGCATTTACCTTCAGATTTATCAATATTTAAAGGAATACATCTAATTGTAGCCTTTGTTATTTCCTTGATTTTATTTTCTGATTCAGCAGAACCATCCCAATGTGCGGAAATAAAACCACCTTTATTCTTTAATATATCTTTAAATTCTTCAAAAGAATTAACCTCAGTTGTATGCTCCAACCTAAAGTCATTAGCTTTATCATATAAACTTTGCTGAATATCTTCTAATATTTGAGGTATTTCATCCTTAATAGATTCAACAGGTATTATACTTTTTGATAAATCATCTCTTCTTGACAATTCCACAGTATTGTTTTCCAGATCCTTAGGGCCTATAGCTATTCTTAGTGGAACTCCTTGCAATTCGTGTTGTGCGAATTTAGCACCAGGCCTGTAAGTAGTTCTATTGTCAAACTTAACCGAAACATTACTTCTCTTCAGTTCTTCGGAGATTTTAGTGACTAAATTTGAAATTTGTTCAAATTCAACATCGGTCTTAAAAATAGGTACTATAACCACCTGAAAAGGTGCCAAATTTGGAGGTAAAACAAGTCCTTTATCATCACTATGAGTCATAATAAGAGCACCCATTAACCTTGTTGAAACTCCCCATGATGTAGCCCAAACATAATTTAACTTACCTTCTTTATTAGTAAACTTTACATCAAATGCTTTCGCGAAATTTTGACCTAAAAAATGAGAAGTCCCTGCTTGAAGCGCTTTTCCGTCTTGCATCAAAGCTTCAATGCAATAAGTTTCTTCAGCTCCAGCAAACCTTTCACTTTCTGACTTTAATCCTTTAACAACTGGCATAGCCATGAAGTTTTCTGCAAAATCAGCATAAACAGAATTCATTTTCTCTGCTTCTATTAAAGCTTCAGCCTTAGTTTCATGTGCTGTGTGACCTTCTTGCCATAAGAATTCAGCTGTACGTAAAAACAGTCTGGTTCTCATTTCCCACCTTACTACATTCGACCATTGGTTAATTAATATTGGAAGATCTCTGTAAGATTGAATCCATTTTTTATAAGTACTCCAAATAATTGCTTCACTAGTTGGTCTAACAATCAATTCTTCCTCTAACTTAGCATTTGGATCTACTCTTAGTTTACCTTTATTATCTGGATCATTTTCTAGTCTATAATGAGTAACAATAGCACATTCTTTAGCAAAACCTTCGGCATTTTTTTCTTCAGCTTCAAATAAACTCTTTGGAATAAACAGTGGGAAATATGCGTTCTGGTGGCCTGTTTCTTTAAACATTCTATCTAATTCAGCTTGCATTTTTTCCCAAATAGCATAACCGTATGGTTTTATAACCATACAACCTCTCACAGCAGAATTTTCTGCTAGATCAGCTTTTACGACTAATTCATTATACCATTTTGAATAATCTTTTTCTCTAGACGTAAGGTTTTTACTCATTCTTTTGTAAATTGTGGCACAACTGTTGCAATGTTATTGTTGTAAGGTTTGTTTTTTACAAAACTAATTAATTTTAATTTGTTCAACAATTAAATACTTTTGATATGCAATTATACTATTTTTCTAACCCAATTAGATCATTTTTAAGAATATTTATTTTAATCTTTTTAACCGGTTGTGGTAGCTATCAATACTCTAGTATTATGACAGAAGATATTTATGAATCTGGTGAGAATGTCAATCCTCAAACTGCTCAAAATACAGCACCTACTAATGCTCAGAGTTCTTATTATCAAAATGCTTTTAGCGAAAAGTCAAATGAATATGCAGCTGTAAATAATGAAAATGATGTTTTATTTACTGATGCTGATGAATACACAGATTCTAGTGTTGAAAATGATTCAACAAATAATAATTATGGACCATGGGGTGATAACAAAACTAATGTGACCATAAATATGATAGGTGGACAATCCATGTATAATCTTCGTGGCTCAAGAAGCAATTATCCTTCATGGCTTATGAATTATGGTTATGGTTATGGTAATGTTTTTGGCTATGGTGTAAACAGCTGGGGATTTGGATATGATATGTACTGGACTAAACCTTATTGGAATAATTTTCACAATGGTTTATTTTATCCTTATTGGAATAATATGGGGTACGGATATGGTGGATATGGATATGGATACGGAGGTTGGCCAGGGAATGGTTGGTACGGTGGATATTCCTTCTATAATAATTATTACAGAAATAACAATACTAATGTAGCTTATATTTCAGGCAGAAGAGGTTCATCAAATCTAACCAGTAGATCTAACTTTAGTAGTAGAGCTTCAAATAATAATTACACTAATCAATCAAGCATAAGTGATAATATGATAAATTCTAATTTAAGGGATAGAACCTCTAGAATAGAAACATTAAATCAAACTTTAGTCACTAAACCAAGTTACTATAGCAAGCCTTCTAGCAGTTTAAACACTTCTAATTCTAAACCATCTAATTGGAGACCATCTAATTCTAATAGTAATTCAAAGCCTAGCTACAATAACTCTAACAACAATTCAAAGCCGAGTTACAACAACTCTAATAGTAATTCAAAACCAAGCAATAACTCTAGACCTAGCTTTAATTCATCAAGCTCTTCTAGAAGTGTAAACTCTAGTTCTTCAACTTCTTCAAGAGGCGGAAAAGGTGGGGGTAATTAATAATTATAATTAAAAATATATGAATAAAGTTTTTTTCTCTCTAATTTTTATTTTTGGAGCTGGTCAAATTATATCACAGAATATAAATGACGCACTAAGGTACTCAACTGATGATGTTGAAGGTTCTGCTAGATTCTCAGCTATGTCTGGTGCATTTGGAGCACTAGGTGGAGAACTATCTGCAATTAGTATTAATCCTGCTGGATCAGCAATTTATAATAAAGGGGTTGCTTCTTTATCATTTTCAAGTAATGTTAAGGAGAATGACACTGATTTACAGAATAACATTAACAACAATGTTATGCAGTCAAACATTTCTAAAAAATCTAATTTCAACATGAATCAATTAGGTGCTGTTTTAGTTTTTAACAATGTTAAAGAAAATTCAAAATGGAAAAAAATGTCTATTAGTTTGAATTATGAACAAACTAAAAATAATTTTAATAAGTTCCATACTTCTGGACTAAACTCTAATAGTATAGATAGTTATTTTCTTTCTTATGCAAATGGATTATCTCTAGACCAAATATCTGCTTTCGAAGGAGAAACGATAACACAAGCCTATAGTGAGATTGGTA
>CAJJDI010000025.1 GCA_905182835.1 uncultured Flavobacteriaceae bacterium
GTTTAATCAATTATGTTTTTGTTAAGAACGAACACCCTTTGTCAATAACTATTGCTTGACTATAAAAAAAATAGATATAACTTTATCTAATTAAATGTAATACATACGTCAAACGTACTGCAAATTGGTTTATGTTTTGATCAAGAGCAAAATCGGATGCTGAAATGTTTAATTTTGACAGATATATATGTAATATATATTCAGTTAAAAATACACGTTTTAATCACTGGGTTTATATACTAATTACTACAAGTTTTAACTTAGCATTTGTTTAACGACATGAGGAAGATAATTACATCCATTTTTTTGTTTCTACTATTTACTAAACTTACTCTTGCGCAGAGTATTAATGTTGTTAGTTTTAATTCATCTGAAACCCTAACTCCTGGCGCGGGCGTGTCAGTTCATATGAATCCTACGGGAGTTTTCACAATTGAAAATTCTTTTTATCTAGAACTATCAGAAGTAGGGGGTGATTTTACAAACGCAGTTGTTTTAGCTACTGTCACAGATTTTTATACTTCTCTAATAAATGGTGTTTTACCTGAAGACATATTAAGCGGGCAATATAAATTAAGAATTCGTTCTACAACTACTAATTCAGAATCTGACGAAATATCTCAAACAACTGATTTTTTTAGTGTAAACAACTCTATTACATCTTTAGTCCCATCTGTCGCTTCAACAATGCCAAGCAACACAAACTCCTTCAATTGCCTTGCTGATAATAATATTAACCCAAGTATTGGTATGCCAAAAGAGGCTTATAATTCCACCACCGCATTAGGGTCTACAAAATACATCACCGTAACCCCGTCATTATCTACAAATTCAATTGTTCTGAAAAGAATTAATATTAGCTCAGGTGCTGTTACTACGATGACGCCTATTTCTGGGTTGATTTATGAAATCCCAGACGACCTGCCAATTGGCACATATAATTTTGAAATTCAAGAGACCGACAGTCTAGAAAATGCTTCTTTTTATAGTTTTGCTTTTATTTTCCATTCTGGACTTACTAATTTTGGCAACGCTTCATCAGACCTTGTATGTACTGGTGAATCTGTAATTTTTAGTGTAAATATTGCCAATACGGGTTTGCTAACAAATTCAATGGCGTCCTATTATTCATTTGATTGGGGTGACGGGACAGCACCTGAACTCTACACTCATGCTGATATAATGAATAGATATACAAATGACAACCCTGTATCTCACGTTTTTAACGAACCATCCTGTCTAGCATTAAATCAAGAGTTTTATATAGTTATGAACTTGTATAATAAGGGCATGAGTCAATCTACAGGCGAGGCTACTTGTGATGCATATTCAATAAACGGTTCTGGTTCTGCCGGACAAGTAACCACAAGCGAATCGCCTCAAGCTAGTTTTGATTTATTAGAAGAAATATGTATTACTGACTTTCCAATTGTAGCAACAAACACTTCTGAAGCAGGTACTGTTCCAAATGCAGACGGAGATTGTGACGCGGACCCGATTTTTTATTGGTCTTACAAGAAACCTAGTTCTTCATCATTTATTCCAATATTTTCAGGGAATAGTTGGTTAACAAACAACGGTCAAGATCTGTTAATTCCAGCTGAAGATGTTGATGAACCTGGTTGTTGGGGAATTCAATTATCAGCGGCTAACCCAGAGGCTTGTACACTAGAGTCCGTTGCGGTTAATTATATTAATGTAGAGATTTTACCAGTAGCTACATTTGATCTATTACAAGACGCGGTAGAAGTTGATGAAATTTGCGTAAACACCCCAGTTTCTTTAACAAACACTTCCAATATTTCGACAACAGATTTTCCATGTGTAGATACTCTTACATCTAATGAAGCGCCGACATTCCAATGGTCAATATCACCTAATGTTGGATGGACATCCTCGGGTCTTTCAACGGAAACCCCAGTAGTTATATTTACTAGCGCAGGAGAATATACCTTTACTTTACTTATTACAACCGAGTGCGGCACTTCAACAGTTACTGATGAGCTTTCTGTAATTGGAGACCCAACTGTTGAGTTTCCTTCAGAATCCCAAACACTTTGTTCTACCGAATCAACGAGATTGATTAATTTTAATACTGAATTAACACCAGTTTATTCAACTGGACTTTATGCCCCATCTTCATATAATTGGGTAATTTCAGGTGTAGGGATTACGGCTGATGATTATACCTTTGTGAATTCTACAGCTTCAGATCCACTGCCAACAATTCAATTAAATTCTTATGGAGAATATAACATATCTATATCAGCTGACTCAAATTGTGAAATTCCCGCTTCTGATTCACTGACTATAACACTAAAGCAGACGCCAGAAATAACCAATACTTTAGTTGCTCAAGTAATTTGTAATGAAAACTCATCAAGTGAATTTATAGTAGTTGCTAATGCTGAAGACGTATCATTTTCATGGACAGCTACTGAAAACATAAATATTTCAGGGTATGCTTTAGAAGGAAGCGAAGCTACAATTCCAGCTCAGTTTATAACTAATAACACTAGCGCTGCTCAAGATTTAGTTTATACTATTACCCCAACTTTAAACGGATGTGTTGGCCCCCCATTTGAATACATTATAACAGTAAATCCAGTTCCAATTATTGCAAATAAAGAAGTGACTATTTGTAATGGAGATACTTTTATTATTGAACCTCTTGATGAAAATCCCATAGAAATTGTTCCAGCAGGAACAACTTATTCCTGGCCGTTTCCAGCACTTGATAATTTACCCCCAGGATCATCTACCACAGGAGCTAGCGCACAGTCTAATCAGCCAAATATCAGTCAAACCTTAATAAATAGTTTTAACTCACCAATAACTGTAACTTATACTGTTACTCCAGAAATAAATGGGTGCACAGGAGATACGTTTGAGGTACTTATTACTGTGAACCCCACCGGCAACGTCCAGTCAATAGCATCTCAAACACTTTGTAATGGAGATTCAACCTTAGGAATAAATTTTAATAGCTCAAACACATCATCACCAGGGTCAACAATATATTCTTGGACAAACAACAATCCTGCAATTGGTTTAGCTTCTAATGGAACCGGTGATATTCTTAGTTTTACAGCTAATAACGCAACAACCGAACAAATTGAAGGCGTTATTACTGTTACGCCGACATATGTTAATAATGGAGTTAGCTGTATTGGCGAAAGCGATACTTTTAGGATTAAAGTAGACCCATCTCCTTTAGTGAGTTTTTCACAGGAAAACCAGACAATTCTTACGGGAGAAACAACGACTGCGATTACCTTATCCAGCCCAACAACCGGAGTTACTATATCCTGGAGCGCAACCGTTCCTGATTCGGTTGATGGATTAACAACTTTAGTAGGGACAGACACTATTCCTTCTGAAACTCTGATAAATACAAGCACGTTACCTCAGGTTGTTGTCTATTCAGCAATTGCAACTGGCGATATAGGGTTTGACTGTGCCGGGTTAGAGACTTTATATACTGTAACGGTAAACCCTGTGGCTCAGGTAAACCCAGCAGATGACCAATTAGTATGTAATGAAGATACTATATTTGTTGAATTTTCATCTATTGTTACAGGCGGAGCAACAACATATGCCTGGACAAATGATAATTCAGAGATTGGTTTATCTAATTCGGGAACGGGAAATATAGATATAACATCTACTAACACCACCACATCCCCTATAACTTCAAACATTACTGTCACACCTAGTTTTGAAAATGAAGGGAATATTAATATTGGCGAATCAATTTCTTTTACAATCACAGTTAACCCTAGCGGTCAAGTAGATGGTGTTTTAAATCAAATAGTATCTAATACTTTTGATACAACCGCTATCACATTTACAACAGAAAACAGTAACGGCACTACTTCATATAATTGGACTAATGATTTAAGCTCTATCGGCTTGGCATCAGCTGGCTCTGGCAATATTCCAGTTTTCACCGGCGTTAATACGGGCACTTTTCCTGTAAGTGCATCTATATCTGTAACCCCTACTTTCACAAGCAATGGAGTTAGTTGTGTAGGTCCAGAAACTCCATTTGAAATTACAATTAATCCAACAGCTCAAGTTAACCCTACAGAAGACATGGTTGTTTCAAATGGCGACAGCCTGGTGATTCCATTTGAAACAATTAACACAGGAGGAACCTCTACCTATACATGGACAAATACGGACCCAACAACAGGGTTGGAAAATTCAGGCTCAAGTGATATTGGATTCACAGCTGTTAATACAGGAACTAGCCCCATAGTCACTACTGTGGTAGTAACTCCGGGTTTTGAAAACGGAGGAAACAGTAATTCTGGATCTGCAAATACTTTTGTCATCACAGTAAATCCAACAGCACAGGTTGATCCGATTAATAATGTTGTAGTTTGTAATGAAGAGGTTTTAGACCCAACTGTATTTACAACACAAAACACGGGTGGTGTTACAACATATTCTTGGACTAACGATAACACATCAATAGGACTAAGCTCTAGTGGTGCTGGATCAATTGCAGGTTTTACAGCAATAAACACTTCTCTAATAAGTCAATTAGCAACAATCACTGTAACGCCAACATTTGAAAATGCAGGGGTTAGCAATACAGGTCTTTCGGAAACATTTACAATAACGGTTAATCCTTCTGCGCAGGTTGAGCCAATTCCAAACCAAGTTTTATGTAACCAGGAATTTACTGAAGAAATTATATTTACTACAGAAAACATAGACGGCACAACTAGCTATTCTTGGACTAATGATAATGTTGCAATTGGGATAGCCGCCGCTGGAGACGGAAATATTTCATCGTTTGTTTCTGCTAATGTTGCAGCTTCATCTATTTCATCAACAATTACTGTTACACCAACTTACACAAATAATGGAATAAGTTGTACAGGTCTTTCGGAAACATTTACAATAACGGTTAATCCTTCTGCACAGGTTGAGCCAATTCCAAATCAAGTTTTATGTAACCAGGAATCTACTGAAGAAATTATATTTACTACAGAAAACATAGACGGCACAACTAGCTATTCGTGGACTAATGATAATACAACAATAGGCCTTCCTGTCGCTGTCGGCTCTGGAAATATTGGAAGTTTTAATGTAATAAATACCACATCACAGTCTCAAACAGCAACATTTGTTGTTACTCCCAGTTACACAAATAATGGAATAAGTTGTACAGGTCTTTCGGAAACATTTACAATAACGGTTAATCCTTCTGCGCAGGTTAACGAAATTTTAAATCAAGAGTTATGCGAAGGTCAAATCACTTCTCCTATCACTTTTTCAACTACAAACGTAGACGGCATTACAACATACTCCTGGACAAATGACAACACCAATATTGGACTAGCAGATAGCGGAGAAGGAGATATCTCAAGTTTTACAGTTTTAAACACTTCTGGTGAATCTGAAACCGCAACTATTACTGTAGTGCCAACCTATTCTAGCTCTGGGATAGATTGCATCGGCTCAGAGTACACATTTATTTTGGCAGTAAATCCTGGCGCTCAAGTAAATTCGATTGAAAATCAGCTACTGTGTAATGGTGATTTATCAATGCCAGTTCAGTTTAACACAACGAATTCAGACGGAGTTAGTGAATACACTTGGACAAACTCAAACACATCAATTGGTCTTTCCTCTACTGGCACTGGCGACATTGGTGCCTTTGAAGTTATAAACACATCTACTAGCGCCCAACAAGCTTTAATTACAGTAACCCCTATATACACAAACAATGGCGTAGTTTGTTCAGGAAATCCTGAGCAGTTTACTATAACAGTAAACCCATTGGCTCAGGTTAATGACGTAACTTCTCAAAACACCGTATTATGTGATGGTGAATTCACGCCTGTTTACATATTTACAACAGCTAATACAGATGGCATAACAACGTTTACATGGACTAATGATAATGTTGCTATAGGTCTTGCAAATTCTGGAACTGGAGGTATTCCAAGCTTTACAGTTTTAAACTCAACCCAATCTGCAATTTTTGCTACAATTTCTGTGATACCTAGCTATGAAAATAATGGAATAGTTTGTGAAGCAAATCCTGAAACCTTTACAATTCTGGTTAATCCATCACCAACAATGGACCCTTTAGAAGATATCGTATTATGTAATAATGAAATTGCTTCACTCATTGAGTTTACAACTTCTAATTCTGATGGAAATACAACATACACATGGATAAATGACAATACTTCTATCGGCTTGTCATCGTCGGGTAATGGAGACATTCCTTCATTTACAGCAAATAACTTATCATCGGTAACAGGTACTGCATTAATTTCTGTAACACCAACATATGAAAACAATGGCGTTGTGTGTATTGGAGCTGCTCAAACATTTACAATCAGCGCTCTAAGTGAAATAGAACTAAGCGGTACAATCACAGATGCGCTTGATTGCGACAATTCAAATAGCGGAAGTGTTGACCTTACGGTCTCAGGCGGTTCAGGTGCATATGAATTCTTGTGGAGTAATGACTCAGATAATGAAGATTTAACAAATGTAACCTCTGGAGATTACACGGTTAATGTTACAGACAGTGAGGGCTGTGTTGCATTATCTGAAACATTTACAATTTTTAGACAAGAAGATTTAACAGTCAACCTGAATGCTGAAATAGTTCCTTTTTGCGAAAATAATTTAGTTACTCAAGAAAACAGAATAACAATTTTTGGCGGTCTTGGTCCGTATACTGTAAATTGGTCAGGCGGATCTGTAAGTATTAACGACAATACTTTTATGACCGCATATGAAAACGGAACTTATAATGTTTTGGTTACTGACCAATATGGATGTCAAGTAAACACAGAAATTATTATTGATTTTGAAGAATTAGGAGAAGCCTCTTTTGATTATTATAGTTCCGGAGATGTAGATTGTGGGATTAGTGTATTTAATGAACTGGAATTTGTCAACACGTCATCCGGAGATTATATCAGTATTCTTTGGGACTTTGGAGACGGAAGCTCTGTAGCTATTGGTGAAGCCGTTACTTATCAATACTTAAACTCTGGAGCATATGTAGTTACTCAAACCGTAGAATATAGTTACGGCTGTTCTGAGGTCTATTCTTATGAAATTAATGTTACTGATGGTTATGATATTGTCTTGCCAAATGCATTTTCACCCAACAATGATGGTGTGAATGATACAATTAGGCCAGTTTACGCGTGTGTTAATAATATCGAGATGAGTATTTATGACACATTTGGTTCTAAATTATATTATGAAAACAATTTACAACTCCAAGGTTGGGACGGCACCTTGGTAGATGGTGAAAACGCTGAAAACGGAAATTACCTTATAGTTGTTAAAGGAACCACAATCCATAATGAAGAAATCACCTTAAGGGGAGTATTTGTATTACTAAGATAAAAATATGCTAAAAAAAATTGTATTAATAATAATTATTTTGTTTTCTGTGAAAATCCACTCACAGGATGTAGCCTTTACTCAATCCTTTTTGGTCCCCGAAAGCATTAACCCGTCTTTTTCAGGTATTTATCAAACAACAAAAGCAGGATTGTTATACAAAAACCAACAATGGTCTGGTTTTGACTTCAACTTAAATTCACAGTACCTCTATTTAGATGATTGGTATCCTAAATTAAATAGCGGTATTGGAATCAGCCTTATGAATCATCAGGAAACTTTTACTAATTATGCATTAAAGCAACTAAATATTAGCTGGGCTTATGATGTGCAATTTAATTATGATTGGCACTTTAGACCTAGTTTGACCGTCGGGTTTGCAACAAAAGATTTTGGTTTTGATAATCTTCTTTTTGAAGATCAAATTAATATTTACCAAAACATTATAAACTCAAACACTTATGACCCTATTGCTTTAGGTGAAAACTCTAGATATGTTGACCTAGGCGCGTCCTTCTTGTTTAACAATGACAATCATTGGATTGGGATTACTTTAAGACACTTAAACAGACCTAATGTATCTATGGTTGCTCAAGGGGATATTTCACTAGACATTTTTATGTCTGTTCACGCTTCATTGGAGCTTCCAATTTTCAGATATAATGATGATAGCAACACGTTTTTTATAACAAACTTCATTAAGCAGGCTAAATACAACAGATTTGATTTCGGGTTTCAGCATGTTTATGATAGATTTTCATTCGCTCTTACCGCGACAACCAACCCATTACAAACATCAGACCAAAGCCATTTAATAACTTCAATCAACCCAATTATTGGCATGGCTTGGGAAGGTTTTAAATTTGGATATTCTTATGATTTTAATTTAAGCAAAATTGGAGGTAATGGAGGTATTTCTGAACTCTCTATTGTTTATGATTTTCTTAATGACAAGGAATGCTTTGGCTGTCCTAAATATTAGTTGAAAAAGTATTAATTATAAGCCTGAAAGTAAACTCAGGTGCTTCTAACCAAGAACAATAGAGGTTATGGATAATTTAGGCAATAATTAAATTTGTAATTTATCTGTTTAATTTCAAAACATATATTTTTATAAAAACCACATGTCTTGCCACACTTCTTTTTATAAAATTTCTACAGCTTTTCTTTCTTGTAATTTTTAAATAAGTTAAGAAAAATAAGTTAAAGCCACCCCTGATCTTATCTAGTTCGTTTTAACACCTCAACTCATATTTTTGTATATTTAACTAAAACGAACAAAACATGTTGAAATGAAAAATAAATATATACTTCTATTATTAATAGCATTTTTAAGCTTTCCAATATTGAACGCTCAATCAAACGTTGTTCAAAGCAAAAGGATTGTAAAGGGGATTGAACAAAAGGTGATTGATTGGCGCAGAGATATACATCAATACCCTGAGCTAGGCAATCGTGAAGTTCGCACAGCGGCTCTAGTAACAAAGCACTTGAAGGCCCTAGGGATGGACGTACAAACAAACGTTGGAGTAACCGGCGTTATCGGCGTGCTTAAAGGCAACCTGCCAGGACCTGTAGTCGCTTT
The DNA here is from genome assembly GCA_905182835.1 of uncultured Flavobacteriaceae bacterium. Classification (GTDB taxonomy): domain Bacteria; phylum Bacteroidota; class Bacteroidia; order Flavobacteriales; family Flavobacteriaceae; genus SGZJ01. Next base: position 8,975 of record CAJJDI010000025.1, read on the forward strand.
GCGAGCAGACATGGACGCTTTGCCTGTTTTAGAGAGAACCCCTGTTCCTTTTGCCTCCAAAGTAAAAACTATTTATAACGGGAGCGAAACCAGCGTTATGCATGCTTGTGGTCACGATTCACACGTAGCTATTCTAATGGGGGTTGCAGAAGTTTTGTCTGGAATGCAAAAAGATTTAAAAGGAACTGTTAAATTTATTTTTCAGCCCGCTGAAGAAGGCGCCCCTAAAGGAGAAGAAGGCGGAGCTGAACTTATGGTTAAGGAGGGCGCGTTAAAAAACCCAAATGTTGACGTTATCTTTGGACTCCATATCAATGCACAAGTAGAGGTGGGAAAGATTACTTACCGACCAGGAGGCATGTTTGCAGGAGTAGGTGATTTAAAGATCACAGTAAAAGGCAAGTCTTCACACGGTGCTGAACCATGGTCCTCGGTTGATCCGATTGTGACCTCTGCTCAGATTATAAACAACCTTCAAACTATAATTAGTCGAAACGTAAACATTACAAGAAATGCAGCCGTTGTTACTATTGGCTCAATACATGGCGGGAATCGTTCTAATATAATCCCTGAAGAGGTGGAAATGTTAGGCACTGTAAGAACCTTAAGTGATTCTGATGAAAAACTGATTTTTGAACGAATTAGACAAATAGCCACTAAAACCGCTGAAGCAAATGGCGCTGAGGCAATTGTAGAGCTTCCTTACTCTAGTCATTATCCAGTTACATTCAACAATATAGAATTAACTGCGAAAATGCTGCCATCCTTAAAAAAGACAGCAGGAGAGTCTAACGTCATATTAGTGCCGGCAGAAACAGGGGCAGAGGATTTTTCTTTTTTTGCAAATGAGGTTCCTGGATTTTACTTTTATATAGGAGGCTTACCTAAAGGCCAAGACCCAAAAACATCTGCGTCTCACCACACTCCAGACTTTTTTCTAGACGAAAGTGGTTTTATGTTAGGCGTTGATGCAATGGTGAATTTAGTAGCGGACTATATGGAAATACCACGTTAAATAATAATGTATAAAAAAAGCCATCTCTAAGATGGCTTTTTTATTTTAATATAAATATTATAATTGCGGTAACACTACTTTGTCAATTACATGCACTACGCCATTGTAGGCCTGTACATCAAGCACTATAATATTAGCAACTCTATCATTTAAATCAATAAGTTGTGGGCCAGCATCTAAAGAAACTGTTAAAGCATCTCCTAAAGTAGACACAGCCATTCCCTGTGTTAAATCTCCTGATCTTACATTTGCCGACGCTACTACATGCGTGTTTAAAGTCGACGTTAATAAATCTACAGGAATTTCACTCAATGAACCCATCCCGACCTCTGTTAATAATGACCCGAAAGCTTCATTTGTTGGAGCAAAGACAGTGAACGGAGACGGACTAGCAACTGAAGATAATACAGATACATAATCCGTAGTAAGATCTTCCCTTGTTAGTGCTGCAACTAACGTTTCAAACATTGGATTTGAAGTTGCAAACGTTACTACTGTTGGAAGTCCAATAACCGCATCAACAACATGTATAATTCCATTAGTAGCAGGAATATCAGCTAAAACAACCCCAGACAGTCCGTTAAACTCTACTCCATCTGTAGTGCTAAAATATAAACTTAAGTTGTCACCATCCAAATTTGTTGCGTTAGTAGTAGTATATCCAGAACCTGCAGTTGTTAAATCTGTCGACACAACTTCTCCTGTTATTACATGATTTAACAATATGTTTGACAAAACATCTGTAGGAACTTCCTCTAACGATGCAAAACCATTCGCTGAAAGAAACTCAGCAAAAGCATCATTTGTAGGAGCTAGTACTGTAAAGTTTCCGCCACTTAAAGTAGTTAGCAAATCTCCATCTGCAGCCGTTAGAGCCTCAACAAGTATGCTTAGATCTGGTTCCTGTGCCGCTATTTGCACGATTGTTAATACCACCTGTTCTGTTTGATCATCATTATCATCATTGTCACATGAAATAATGGAAATGCTAAAAAGCAATAAAAATAATAATTTAGGTAATTTTAATACATTTTTCATAAAATAGTTTTTGTTTTTAATTTGGTGCAAATAAAATATATATAGTTAGATTTTTTTGCTAAGTTTTTGTTAAAACTAAGACACAAAGTTAAGTTTTAACTTTAAATTAACAGAAGCCAGGGTGTAATTCAAGGCAATTGTTAAATATGTTAAATAATTATTTTTAACACCCAAAAAACCTCATTATTGTTTAATTGAAAAGAAAAAAAAGCAAGCAATAAATGGTTTTTTTCTTTAAGCCGTATAAAGAATATAAACAGGCTTAAGATTATAACGAAGGTATAAAGGGAATTATTTTATTAAGTTTTAAGCTTTTCTTTTGGTCATTCTGTAAGGAAACTTTGTGTAAATAGAACGCTTAGCGAAACGACTTAGCTTAGGACTATTATTCATTTTAACATACACTTGCTTAGTGACACCAAAATACTCATAAGCAGAGCCATCAGTATAAGTTATTTCAAGTAACATGCCTTTATGTATATAGTCGGCGATAGAAGAATTAGTTATGGTTTCTGTGTAGTTTTCTAAATTTAATGCTTTTGTTTCAGGGGCCATGCTTACCAAAAAATGATAGCCATCAATAATCTTTCTACTCTTTATCTCTGCTTCTTCCTGCAAAGCATCTCCATCTTGAAACTTGTCCGGATGCCACTCTTTAACCAAATTACGGTAACTTTTTTTTAAAGCTTTTAATTCGATTTCACTTTCAACCCCAAAGAGTTTCTTGTATTCATTTATGCGTTTCATAACAAGTTTTATTTTAAGGCGCGAATGTACATGTTAATATCAAAGTAATTACTACCACAGTTCACTATTCTTGTTTTAATTACAAAATAATTACCCTTACTTTTTTCTTTTTTAAGCGTGAATTATTTAATTTCCCCACTAGCTCCTTAGCGATAGTTAAGGGAACAGCAACAAAAGCACAATCTTGCTTTAGTTCTATACCGCCTAATTGATCTTTATTAATTGCTCCTTGTTTAAAAAATAACCCCGCGATATCTCCTTTGGAAATCTTATCTTTTCGACCACCAGAAATAAACAACGTTTCCCAGAACTGCGGCTTATGAGGTGCTTTTTTGGAGATGTTTATGCCTCTGACATTTTTAATAAACTCGGGCAGCAACTCATTCTCCCACTTCAATACGTAAGCGGTACCTTTAGAATTAACCCTAGCTGTCCTGCCATTTCTATGAATAAATTCTTCTTCGTGTCGAGGTAATTCATAGTGAATAATATAATTCATCTCAGGGATGTCTATGCCTCTCGCGGCTAAGTCTGTAGCAATTAAAACCTGGCAAGTTCCATTCCTGAATTTAATCAAAGCTCTTTCCCTGTCTTTCTGCTCCATGCCACCAGAAAAACAAGCATGACTAATTTTATTTTTGTCTAAAAATTCACTGACCTGGCCTATGCTGTCTCTTAAATTACAGAATATAATCCCTGGCTCACCGCCAATATGGTGCATTAAATCTAGTAGCGTTTTTAGTTTGTTTTTACTAGAAGAAATAACTGTTTTAATTGCCAGTTTTGAAACCGTTTTTTCTTTTAAATAATTGATTACCGTCGGCTTGTCTAATCTAACAAAACCAGGAACGGTAAGACTTTGAGTGGCAGAGGTCAAAATACGCTTGTTAATTCCAGGTAATTTACTTATAATACCTTTCATTTCTTCTTCAAAACCATCCTCTAAAGACTTGTCAAACTCATCAAGTATCAGTGTTTTAATATCAGTTTTAGAAAAACGATTACTATTAAAATGATCTAAAATTCGACCAGGAGTCCCTATTAAAATAGTCGGAGTATGTTTAATTTCTATCTTGTCCTTAGACATTGGTCTTCCTCCATAAACCGCATTTACCTTATACCCAGATCCCATTGAACGAATCACCTGTTCGATCTGAATAGCCAGCTCTCTTGACGGCACCAATATTAAGGCCTGTACTTCTTTAGAGTCTGGGTCTAAAACTGTCAATAAGGGTAGTGAAAACGCCAATGTTTTTCCTGTTCCTGTCGGAGATAATATTACCGTATTTGTGGTTGTCTCAATTACAGAAACAGCCTCTTCTTGCATTGGGTTTAAGGCATGAATATTTAATTTTGCTAAAACATCCTCTTGAGTTTTAATGCTATTTGCCATAGTAATTAATTTTTTTTATGCTTTTTAGTCACAATTGATTTCAGAGAGATTAAAGTAGATTGCGCTAATTGATTTGTCACTAATTTATCCACTAGCTCCTCTTTTGTTAAATGATGAAATATCGTTTGAACTTTTGTTTTAAAACCTTCAGATATTTCACGATTTGGCTTTGTTTTAAATATTTTTCTTGCCCACATTAGCGCGTTATTCTCTTCAATGCTTTGCGCGTCTGCTTTTATAAACTCATTAAATTTAATTCCTAATTCATTTTCAAAATCAGCAATTTCCACAACCTCTTCTTTTTGTAAAATGGTTAACGAAAACCCTTTTGCACCAGCCCTTGCCGTTCGTCCGCTTCTATGAACGTAGTTTTCATAAGTGTCCGGCAAGTGATAGTTAACGACATAAGATATTTCTTTAACGTCAATACCACGAGCAGCTAAATCAGTAGCGACTAAGATATTAATATGACCCTCTCTAAACTGCCCCATAATACGATCACGAATTCCTTGCGTTAAGCTGCCATGAATGGCGCCAGAAGAAAACTTATTTATTGCCAATTTTTTTGCTAGCTTGTTAACTGCCGCTTTTGTTTTGCAAAAGATAATTCCACGCTCACCTTCTTTAGAGTTTAAAAAATGGAGCAATACATCTAACTTTTCTATAGGCTCTACGACAACGTACTGATGTTCGATTCCTTGGTGACCCACAGTAGCCATATCAACCTCTATCTGCACAACGTGCTTTGACATGTAGTTTTGTACTAATTGTTTTATAGGGCCAGACATAGTTGCTGTAAAAAGCAATGTTCTTCTAGATTTGGGAATTTTTTTTATAATAATATCCACCTCTTCTTTTAAAGCGCTAACCATCTCATCTGCCTCATCTAAAACTAAGTGCTTTATATTTTTCAAGCAGATTGCACCACGCTTCATTAAGTCAACCAATCTCCCAGGAGTTCCCACCACTATATGCGTAGGGCTTTTTAAAAGCTCTATTTGAGGCTTTATTGGAGTACCTCCACAGATCGACGTGATTACTATTTCTGGACTGTCGGCAGCAAAGGCCACTAGGTTATTGTAAATCTGCTGTCCCAATTCCCTTGTAGGGGCCAATATTAATGTTTGAGCCGCATTGTTTTCTAAATCAACCATCTGCAATAAAGGAAGGCCAAAAGCTACGGTTTTTCCTGTGCCAGTTTTTGCCAAAACAACAAGATCATCCTTTTGATTAAGCACAACAGGAATAGCCTCTTTTTGTATGTCAGTAGGGATGGAAATTTCCAAACCAACCAAGCTTTGTTGCAGCTTTTCGTTAACACCTAAATCTGAAAACTCTTTTAACATAAAAGTATTTTTCAGCAAAGATAACTACACTTTGGAAGGAATGTGTCTTTGAAAACCCAAAAAAAGTAATAGCCATTAAAACTAACCATATAATACAGTGCTAAATGAAAACGGGATGGACAAGATTCTAATAAAACAGCCTCGAAGAAAGATTAATTATCAATTCAATTTTTTATTTAAATCCAATCTAACTTTTTGACGGTTAATGACGTCTCTACATCTCCAGTATGCAGCGTAGACTTAGGTTCAAAAAGAAGATTAAACACAATTTCACCATTCGTGTGAGGTCTGTGCTCTACGCCTTTAGGAACAATCAAAACATCCCCCTCACTTACCTTAACAGTTCTTCCATCTCTAAAATCCATCAGCAAGGTTCCTTTAAAAACCATAAATAACTCATCTTCATTTTCATGACTATGCCACACAAAATCATTTTTAAGTTTGCATATTTTTACATATTGGCCGTTCAGCTCACCAATAATTTTGGGAGTCCACTCTTTAGTGAATAGAGAAAACTTCTCCATAAGATTAATAGAATCAATTTTTTTCATAAAACAACATTGTTATAGTTAGAGGTAATAATAAATCAAACCAATAATGAAAAGTAATAGAATGAACACCCACGAGCTACTTGATTTCTTTTTCTTTTTTTGAAACATAAAACTTGTTAATTTTTTTTAATAAAGTTGTTCGACCACGATTCAATTTCATTAAAAACAGAACATAGGTTTTTAGAGGCATCTGTTAAGGAATATTCAACTCTTGGTGGAGTTTCTGAATAAGGAGTTCTAATAATCAAACCGTCTTTTGCTAATTCCTTTAATTGATCAGTTAATACTTTTCTAGAAATGACAGGAATTGAAGCGTGTAATTTTCCAAACCTAATTTTATTAGTTTTTCTTATAGTGTTTATAATTGGAAGCTTCCATTTACCGCCAAGCATTATTGTAAAACTAGAAACAGGGCAGGCGTTTGTTTTTTCCATTTTTCTTTTTTTATTGGTTACCAATAGGTTACTAGGTTTTTATGGTTACCAGAAAGTTACTTATGCGATAATAAAATAACTTTTAGTAACTTTGAGTAACTAATATAAATAAAATAAAATATGAAAGTAAATTTAAACTCAGCATTTTTAGCCTTTAGCTTAATGTTTAGCATGTCCTTAGCGGCACAAAACACATTAAACATTTTAGAATCATCTCTTAAATGGGAAGGTAAAAAGATTACTGGAAGTGGACACAACGGCTCTTTAACGTTTTCTGATAGCCAAGTTAAAATAGAAGATGGTAATATTATAAGTGGAGTGTTTACAGTTGACATGACGACACTAACGTGTGATGATTTAACTGCTGATCAAGGAAAAGCGAACCTAGAAGGTCATTTAAAGTCTAATGATTTTTTTGCCGTTGAAAAATTCAACACAGCAACACTTGCAATAAGCTCTGTTGACAACAACAACGCCACAGGAACCCTTACCATAAAAGACATATCACATCCTATTAAATTTACACTGATAAAAAACCAAGATGTTTACAATGCAAGCTTAGTTTTTGATAGATCTAAATATGATATAAGATTTAATTCAGGAAGTTTTTTCGAGAATCTAGGTGATAAATTAATTTTAAATGAAATTGAATTAACAGCAGAACTAAAACTTAAATAAACCATGAAAATAAATAAATCAGATAGACCAAAATGCGGATGTGGAAACACTGCAGACCCTAACGGGTATTGTGATGGGTCACACGCAAATAACTAAACAAAAAAACGCCCGTTATTAGGGCGTTTTTTTTATTCTAATTTCGAAGATAATTCAAACCACCTTTCTTCTTTACTGTTAATTGTTTCAATAATTTTTTCAAGCTGGTTAGACATTAGTAATATTTTTTCTTGAGCCAACCCCTCCTTAAGAAAATCTTTTTCAAGTTCTTTTTTGTCATAAACAAGAGACTTAATCTTACTTTCAAGATTCTTTAGTTCTTTTTCTTCGTTATAACTTAACTTGTTCTTTGCAGGTTCTTTCCAGGACTTATTTTCAATAATTTCTTTTTTAGCAACATGCGGCTTACTGTCCTCATAAGATCTATAATCTGAATAATTACCAGGAAAATCTTCGATCAACCCTTCGCCCTTAAAGACTAATAAATGATCAATTACTTTATCCATAAAATACCTGTCGTGAGACACAACAATCACACAGCCCGGGAAGTCTAACAAGAAGCTCTCCAATACATTTAGTGTCACAATATCTAAATCGTTAGTAGGCTCATCAAGTATTAGAAAATTTGGATTTTGAATTAATACCGTACACAAATAGAGTCTTTTGCGCTCCCCTCCACTTAATTTTTCAACAAAATCGTACTGTTTTTGTCGACTAAACAAAAATCTTTCAAGAAGCTGTTGAGCACTTATTTGTTTTCCTTTTTTTAACGGAATGTAATCTCCAAAATCTCTGACCACATCAATTACTTTTTGATCATTCTTTACTTTAATACCATTTTGCGTGTAGTATCCAAATTTTATTGTTTCACCAATAATAATTTTTCCTGAATCAGGCTTTGTCTTATCAGTTAGAATATCTAAAAAAGTACTTTTCCCCGTACCATTTTTACCAATTACACCCACCCTTTCACCTCTTTGAAAAACGTAACTATATTTATCTAAAATAGTCTTGTCTTCATAGAACTTGGAGACTTTAAAAAATTCAACAATCTTAGTGCCAAGCCTTTCCATATTCAGCTCTAGCTGCACTTCATGATCATTTCTTCTTTGCTGAGCACGATGCTTTATTTCTTGAAAATCATCTATTCTAGACTTAGACTTTGTTGTCCTTGCTTTTGGTTGCTTTCGCATCCATGTAAGTTCTTTTTTGAACAATTGCTTTACCTTCCCTTGCTCTATAGCCTCTCTTTCAATTCTGTCATTTCGTTTATCTAAGTAGTAAGAATAATTTCCTTTATAACTATGCAAATCTCCTTGATCTAATTCAATAATTTCATTACACACACGCTCTAAAAAATACCTGTCATGGGTAACCATAAACAGCGTAATATTTTCTTTTGCAAAAAATGACTCAAGCCATTCGATCATCTCTAAATCTAAATGATTAGTAGGTTCATCTAATATTAACAAGTCAGGCCTATTAATTAAAGCATTTGCTAAAGACAGGCGTTTCTTTTGACCACCGGAGAGTTCACTTACCTTCTGGTCTATTTTATCAAGCTTAAGTTTTGACAAAATTTGTTTGTATTGTGTTTCAAAATCCCAAGCCTGAAAAAGTTCCATTTCTTCAAAAGCTTTCTGATAATTTTCCACATCTTCAGAGTTTAATATTGCTTTTTCATAATTCTCTATCACCTTAAGAATAGGGTTGTCGCTATTAAAGATTGACTCCTCAATTGTTAAGCTATCATCTAATTTTGGGTCCTGGGAAAGAAAAGAAATAACAATATTTTTTCTATAAGTAATTTCTCCAGAGTCACTCGAGTCTTCTCCTGAAATAATTTTCAGAATAGATGTTTTCCCGGTGCCGTTTTTAGCAATAAAAGCTATTTTTTGACCTTTATGAATACTAAAAGAAATGTTTTCAAAGAGAGTTACTTCTCCATAAGATTTAGAAATGTTTTCTACATTTAAATAATTCAATATTCTAGATTTAAGATTGGTTAAACTCTATTTGTATGAGCTGAAATACATTGTTATATTTTTCTTTTGACCAATGTGATTAATTTTTACAAAAGTAAAGAGTATTGCCAATATATACTATCTTTAAACCATGAACATTAGATTAATTATCATATCAATTAGCTTACTATTTTCATGCTCTAGCGAAGTTATTAGCCTAAAAGTTCCAAATGCCGACTTTGATAATGGCGGGTTAATCCTTCCTAGCGGATTTGGCGCTTTGGTAGTTGCTGATAGTGTTGGCCCAGCAAGACATCTTGCTGTAAACTCTAACGGGGACATTTACATTAAACTGAGAATTGACACTGGAGACAAAGGAAACATGGCTCTCAGAGATGTTAATGGCGATGGCAAAGCAGATGTTTATCAGAGGTTTGGAGATTATCCAAATGACGGAAGGTTTGCAACAGAAATGAAGATCCACAAAGGATATTTATACTACAGTTCAGAACTTGTAGTTTATAGGCAAAAAATTAATCCTAAAAAGCTTATTCCAACAGAAAAGCCAGAAATTATAATGGTTGACGAATATCCAATTCGATGGCACAATGCAAAATCTTTAGCTTTTGACAATAAAGGAGGGATGTATGTCACTTTTAGCGCCCCAACAAATTCATGTGAAGACTTAAGACTTACAACAGGCGATCCAAACGCTGTTGTAAAAGGAGAGTTTCCTTGTTCGCAGTTAAATATACTGGGGGGAATATGGAAGTTTGATGAAAATAAATTAGATCAAAGACAGTCTGACGGAGTTAGGTTCGCAACTGGCCTTAGGAGTGTTGTTGGAATTACCTGGAATAAAGAAGAAGACAACCTTTATGCAGTTAATCACGGAAGAGATTACCTTCATAGCCACGCTCCAGATTATTACAGTAAATGGCAAAACTCTACTTTGCCATCCGAAGAGTTTATGGTTATAAAAGAAGGAGATGATTTTGGTTGGCCATACACATATTACGACCATTTTAAAAATAAAAGAATGTTGGCGCCAGAATATGGTGGCAAAGGGAATGAAGAGGCTAAAGGTTATGTGGACCCTATTATGGGGCTTCCCGCGCATTGGGCACCTAATGATTTGATGTTTTACACAGGAAATCAATTTCCGGAGAGATATAAAAACGGAGCGTTTATTGCATTTCACGGCTCAACCAACAGATCTCCATATCCACAAGCAGGTTATATCGTAGCTTTTATTCCCTTTGAAAATGGACAGCCAAAAGGTAATTGGGAGGTCTTTGCAGATGGATTTACAGGAACTGAAGTTGTAAAACAAATGGCAGACTCTAAATACAGACCTATGGGTCTTGCTGAAGGACCAGACGGATCATTATATATTTCAGAATCTAAAAACGGAAAAATATGGCGGGTAATATTTAGTGGAAATAAAGTAGAGTTTGGAAAAAAACAGCTTACTCAAATGGAAAAACTTAAAGAAAAAAGTTATTTGAGAATTCCGGATAAAGAATTAGATTTGCTTTCGCTATAATTAATAAAACGAAAAATAATGCACTCTATAGGGTTTGATAAAACAATTATTACAGACGTTAACTTAATCAATGTTGAAAAAATGGTTCCTCACGAGCAAATTATTGAACAAAAAGCAGATAAGCTTATAAAGTATATTGAGTCCTTTAACAACGATGACATTATTATCTCATCGATTTTATGTTGCAGCAAATCATTTGTTATTATTGATGGCCACCACAGGTATTTTGCATTAAAAAAATTAGGATATAAACAAATTCCTGTTACACTTTTAGACTATAGTTCAGATCAAATTAAGACTGATTATGAAGAAAAAATAACCAAAGAACAAATTGTTAAACACGGAGAAACTAAAAGTCTACTCACCCCTAAAAGCACAAGACACATATTCTACTCTTCTTCAACAAAGAATTGGGAGCCAATTATATTATTGTCAAGCTTATTTAAATTAAAGGGCAATATTTAAGCTGAACTTATAGTTATTATTATATAACTATAACCCTTTCAGCATGACTTTAAAAGGAAAATTAGCACATAAGTTACACCAACTTCAAAAAAGAGTTAGTAGAGATTTTAAAAATGAGGGACACAACCCCGACCTTAAAACATCAATGAGAATAAATAGAATTAAAGAGCTAAAAAAGGAAATAAGCAAATCTAAATAAACTATCTAAGACTTAAAGACACGCCAAGGGAAACAGAATTATATTCCCGAAGAGTATAGTCGGCAAAAAGCCTTAACCCAGGAAGTTTAAAGCTAATTCCAACGTTTGCGCTAGTAGATTTATTGTTCCAGTTTACTTCTAAAGGATCCGTCACGTTAACCATAACTTGCTCTGAAGTATCAGCAACATTATAAGGTAAGTTATAAGTCCCAAGAAGCCTCAAGTCCGAAACACCTTTCGTATACCCTATACTCGCATAAAAAACTAATACCTTGATGTCTAAAGAAGAAATAAGCCGAACCACATAGTTATTAATGTTCATTAATGCTTGTTGATTCTCACCTGTTAAATTTGAGGTTTTCTGAATGTTGTAATTAACAGAATATTTACTGTACGCAACTAACAATGACAAATCAATTACAGGGATCTTGTCAGCCGGACCAAAGTGTTGTAGTAAATCATGCTTTAGCCCAATTCCTTTTAGCCCAATTGAAGTGTTTTTATTTGTTCTTGTAGGAACGTATCTAATTATTAAATCTGTTTTAGAAGGCAACCCAATGCCTAACTGAATGCTCGGTGTAGCCACCATGCTTAAAGGCAAATCTTCCTTGATTCCAGAAGGAGCCGTAAAAGAGGTTGTTAGCTCTGGGATAGAGCCTTGGCCAAACAAAGTAATTGAAATGGTTTCATCTGTTTTACTACCTAGAACCGTTGGCAAGAAATCAGAAGATGTTGTAATACTATTAAACCCAGAGGTGGAATATACTTCTGCAGAGGAAGGGATAAAAGAGGAGTTTAGTGAAAAAGTAATATCAAAACCCAGCTTTTTATGAGTTTTTGCAGTATGCGACCAACCACTAGCCATCCCGTAATTAACACTTTTCACTAAAGGGTTGAAATATTGTTGAAATAGCAGGGTTTGATCTTCTTGAGAAGCAAGCAAAAGATTTTCAATATCTTGAAAGTTTTGAGAATTTGCATTTAAGCAAACAATCAATCCAGCTAACACTACAAATCTATTTTTCATTTAATTTTTAATTTCAAACAAATCTGCTGGAATGCTTGGAAATAATTTTAATGCATTTTTATAATACAATTTCTTTAAAATTGAGTCTGGAAGGTTCAATCCATACATCTTCCAGTGAGCATGTCTTTTTCTGTAATAATCAAAATACTCATCACTAGTTTCAAGTATTCTAAAGTAAACATTGTATTCGCTTTTTCTGTAAGTATCCTTGCCAAACAAAACCCTGTCCTGATGTTCTACAAAAAATCTCTTAGCTCTTATAGGTTGGCGTCCAAGTTCTGCAATTACAGCACCAATTTCAGTATAAACATTCGGAAGGTTATCGAGCTGCTCGCTCAATTTGTCTAAATCATTTCCGTACCAACCAAGGTGTGCATTGATAAAAGTGGTGTTTGGATTATTTTCAAACATATTGTATTGCTCTTGCATAACAACCTCAAAAGAAGGGTATTCATCAGGACTTCTAAAGCTAGCGGGCTTTTGTCTTGCGTGTAACCATCTCTCATTGTATTTGTCAATTGGATCAAAAAATGGAGAAGGCTCTCCGCTATGAATTAACACAGGAATTTTAAGCTCTCCACATACTTCCCAAATAGAATTTAACCTTTTATCATCTACTTTAACCCTTGCGCCGCTATTGTCTTTTAAATTCAATCCAAGATTCTTGTAAACCTTCAATCCTATAGCCCCTTGTTTAACAGCATCTTTAATTATGCTTACATTATTTTCTGCAAAACCCTCATCATCAATTTTGTTGAAGTCAACGTTTACGAAAACCCCAAACCTGTTAGAGAGGCCTTGACTCTCTACGTTCTCTATTGATTTTGTTAGTGAGATATCCATCAAGTCTTGATTCCCTGCAAAAGTCCCAAAACCAGAACCGCTAAGGTTAATCATATAGCCCATATTAAGACTGTCCATGTCCGCTACCAGATCACTTAGATCCATAACAGGCATTTTCCATTGATGACTATGAACGTCAACAAAAGGGAATTTAGAACGGTCTTTAGGATTTTGCCCAACCACTAATGATGAAGTTGGATTATACTCCTCTATATCCATCAAATTGTTTTTTTCTTGAATTAAATCAACTGAAAAATAAACAACAGCTGTAGTGGAAATGACGAATAATAATACTTTTAAAAAGTTCTTAAAGGTTGGCCATGTTAGCATATAAATTTTATTTTAAAGGTATAGATAGTAATGTTTTGTCCCATTTTAAATTCACAAAAGTGTTTAAAGAATCAGCACTAAAATCAATAGTAAATTGCTCTACAATTTTTGTGTTTTCAAAACTATTTAACTTAATCCTTAACACATCATCTGCTTGATCTGCTTCTGCGATAGCAAAAAACGTATCATTAACTGAGTTCAGTGCAACAACCCAAGTTTCTTTTCCTGGAATTGTGTAAAGACTATATTTTCCAGCCGGCAAAGATTCTCCGCCAAAACTTATATCTGAGTCTGTATAAAATGTGGTTGCAGCATTTGCACCAGTTCTCCAGTACTTTCCAAACGGCACTAATGCGCCATCGCTTTCATTACCAAAAATTAGACGATCATTTTTGAAAGGACTGCTATACTCCACCTCGTAAGTTACATTGTCAGAACTAAATGTTGTTGTTTGTAATGGGCTAGTAGGAAACATTATTGCATACGCAAAAAACAAGATTACCGCAGCAAGTAAAATACCAAGAACTTTTAATAATATTTTCATAATTTTTATTTTTTTTCAAAGATATTTAAAATTTAATTAGGATCTGTCAATAAGCTTTGTATTGCTCTAGTTAATATTGGCTCCATTTTCAAATACCCACTCTTATTAGGGTGAAGACCATCATAAGTAAGCTCGGTCAATTCATCTTTCATAGAGCTATAGTAGTCTAAATACAGAAACCCGTGTGTCTTTGTAGACTTTAAAAGTTTTGAATTTAAATCGATAACTTTTTGATTGGAGTTTTTTATTTTTGAATTCCACTCAATAGACGTTACTGGCAAAACAGAGCAAACCACCACTTTTATATTACTAGCCTTTGCAATAAGGCCCATTTTGGTAATGTTCTTAGCAATATCATCAAGTGAAATATATCCAGAATTTTGTGCAATGTCATTTATGCCAGCAAGTATAATAACAATATTTGGCCTTAGGTCAACAACGTCTTTTTTAAATCTAACCAACATTTCAACCGTAGTTTGACCGCTAACTCCCTTGTTAATTAAACAGTTGTTTGATTCAAAAAAATCAGGACGGTCTTTTTGCCAGCCTTCGGTAATTGAATTCCCCATTAATACAACTTTTGTTGAATCCATTTTTTTGTTTTGATTATTGGCGTTAAGACAGCTTAAAGAGGCAATAAATAAAGAACAAAAGACATAAAACAATAATGTTTTATTTTTGATCATTTTGATCATTTTTTGATCATTTTTGCTCATTTTATTCATTTTTTGATCATTTTATTCATTTTTTGATCATTTTTTCTAAATTTAAAAATCACTTTTTTGAATGTAATTTTGTGATATATTTACCAAACACATCAAATTCTATATTAACCAATGTTCCAGGCTTAAATGTGTTAAAATTAGTGTTCGCAAAAGTATAAGGTATTATTGCAACACTAAACTTAGATTCTTTGGAGTTTATTACCGTAAGACTTACTCCGTTAACAGTTATTGACCCCTTTTCAATAGTAATATTATTATTAAGAGGGCTGTATTCAAAAGTAAAAACCCAGCTTCCATTTTCGTTAACAACATTAGTACAGGTAGCTATTTGATCAACATGACCTTGGACAAAATGTCCGTCTAATCTATCACCCACCTTCAAACATCTTTCGAGGTTTACTTGATCACCCAACTTAAGCTCTTCGAGGTTAGTTTTTTCTAAGGTCTCCTTAATAGCCGTTACCGTGTAAGCGTCTTTGTCAATGCTAACTACAGTTAAACAAACTCCGTTATGTGAAATACTTTGATCCACCTTTAACTCATCGACCAAATCACTAACTATTGTTAAATCAATATTTGATTTATTAGAATTTATAGATTTTACAACACCTCTACTTTCAATTATTCCTGTAAACATTATTATGTAGGTTTATTTGATTAAATTTACTGAATATTATTAAACGATTTATCAGAATTTTGATGGAAAATAATAAAAAACCTAAAGTAGGCATTTCAATTGGGGATATGAATGGGATAGGGCCTGAAATTGTCCTAAAAACTTTCAATGATAACAGAATTTTTGAGTTTTGCACTCCGATTATTTATTGCTCTTTAAAGAACATGAATTTCTTCAAGACCCATTTCTCTTTTGAAATAAAAACTAACCTTATTAAATCTCCAATACAGGCAATATCTAATTGTTTAAATATAATTCAACCTTGGGACTATTTACAAGAAGTTAATTTTGGCACATGTGATTCAAAAGTTGGAGCTCTAGCGGTTAAATCTTTAGAGAAAGCTACAATAGATATTAAAAACAACTTAATTGATGTTTTAGTTACAGCTCCAATTAACAAAGAAGCTATTCAATCAGAAGCGTTTAACTTCAAAGGTCACACGGATTACTTAGATAGTCAGTTTGAGGGAAGCAGCCTTATGTTTATGATTACAGACGGACTAAAAGTTGGTCTTTTAACAGAGCATGTTCCTCTAAGCGCAATTAATGAATTAATAAATGAAGAATTGGTAATTAAAAAAATTAATGGAATTTACGAATCTCTTTTAAAAGATTTTGGCATAACTAAACCAAAAATAGCAGTACTAGGAATTAATCCACATTCTGGAGACAACGGTGTTATTGGAAATGAAGATGATACAATTTTAAAGCCAGCATTAGAAAAATCTAAAGAAAACGGAAAATTAATTTACGGACCTTATGCTGCAGATAGTTTTTTTGGCTCAGATAACTATAAAAATTTTGATGCTGTTATAGCCGCTTATCACGATCAGGGTCTGATTCCATTTAAAACGCTATCATTTGGTTGTGGAGTAAATTACACTTCAGGATTGGAAATAGTTAGAACATCTCCCGATCACGGCACCGCATTTGAAATTGCAGGTAAAGGTGTTGCAGATGAAGCGTCCTTTAAAAAAGCAATGTTTGAAGCAATCAAAATTTTTAATACTAGGAGTCAAGAAAAGGAACTTTCTACAAACGCTTTAAAAGTTTTTAGGTTACCTAAAAATAAAAAGATCAGCAAGTTTAACTGATAAAAAGAAATTTTATATATTTGCACCCTCGAAATAAATAAAAATGAAGCCTAATAAAGATTTCGATATTGAATTTGTAGGATTAAAGTTAGGTCTTCATGATTTTGAGTATAAGATTGAAAATACGTTCTTTCAAGATATTGATTTTATTGATTTTAACAGCATAAATGTCGTTGTTAAGGTTAAGCTTGTTAAGAAAACTACTTTATTAGAATTAAATTTAGAATCTAAAGGTAGCGTAGAACTTAATTGTGATATTACTAACGAACTGTTTAATCAGAGCGTTAATAATAGTTTCGATTTAGTTGTAAATTTTGGACAAGAATTTAATAATGAGAATGAAGAGATATTAATTTTACCTCACTCAGAGCATAAACTTAATATAGAACAGCTTATATATGAGCTTGTAACTCTTTCTATCCCTCAAAAAAGAATTCATCCAGGTGTACTTGATGGGTCTTTAGAATCAGATATATTGGACAAGTTAAATGAACTAAGTCCAAAAGAAAACGTTTCAGCAAATAAAGGAGAAATAGACCCTCGTTGGGAAAAATTAAAAAAAATAGTAACAGATAAATAAAAATAATTATGGCTCATCCTAAAAGAAAAATCTCAAAAACAAGAAGAGATAAGAGAAGAACCCATTACAAAGCTACAGAAGCTCAAATCGCAACCTGTCCAACAACTGGTGAGCATCACCTATATCACAGAGCTCATTGGTTTGAGGGTAAATTATATTACAGAGGTAATGTTTTAATCGACAACGCTGTAGAAGAAGCTGAAGCTTAATAGGTAACTTTATTTTATTAACAAAAAGACACTCAATTTATTGAGTGTCTTTTTTTGTTTTAATTTATTCTACAATTATCACTTTTTGACTCTTTTTGACTCTTTTTGACTCTTTTTTGTCCATTTATTGGCGTTTATTGAGAATTTTTGATCTTTTTCACTTGTTTTTATATTTTTTTTATTCACTTTTGTTTAACATTTTTTTCTATGACTAAACTTAACGCTACGATAACTGCTGTTGGAGGATATGTGCCTGAACATATTCTTTCTAATAAAATGTTAGAAACAATGGTAGATACCAATGAAGAATGGATAATATCAAGAACAGGAATTAAAGAAAGAAGAATATTAAAAGGAAAAGGGCTTGGTTCTTCATTTTTGGCAATAAATGCAGCAAAAGATCTAATAGATAAGAAAAACATTGACCCAAAGACAATTGACCTGGTAATTATTGCAACAGCAACACCTGACATGCAAGGAGCCTCAACAGCTTCCTATACAGCAACTCAAATTGGAGCAACAAACGCGTTTGCTTTCGACATGGACGCAGCATGCTCTAGTTTTCTTTTTGGTATGTCCGTTGCGGCAAGATATATTGAATCGGGTGCATATAAAAAAGTATTGCTTATAGGAGCAGATAAAAACTCTTCGATGATTGATTACACAGACAGAACAACATGTATAATATTTGGAGATGGTGCAGGGGCTGTTTTGTTTGAGCCAAATAACGAAGGCTTAGGCATGCAAGATGAACTGTTAAAAACAGATGGTACGGGTAGAGATTTTCTTAGAGTAAAATCCGGTGGATCATGTCATCCGACAGATGAAAATGCTATAAAAAACAAGGAACAATTTATTAAGCAAGATGGTAAAACAGTTTTTAAAAATGCTGTCTTCAATATGGCAGATGTTTCAACTAAATTATTAAAGCGAAACAATCTCAAAAAAGAAGAAGTTAACTGGCTAGCCGCACATCAAGCCAACCAACGAATTATTGATGCCACTGCAAAAAGAATAGAATTAACATCTGACCAAGTTATGGTGAATATTGAAAAATATGGCAATACAACATCGGCCACCATTCCTTTGCTTTTATATGATTATGAATCTAAATTAAAAAAAGGAGATAATATTATTTTTGCTGCTTTTGGTGGAGGGTTTTCTTGGGGATCTATTTATTTCAAATGGAGTTATAATAACAATTAATAATTTTTTAAATAATATATTATGGACATTAAAGACATTCAAAACTTAATAAAATTTGTTGCAAAATCTGGAGCAAATGAGGTAAAATTAGAAATGGGTGATGTTAAAATCACTATCAAAACAGGCAAGAATGAAACACAAACAATTGTTCAAGCTCATCCAGTTCATCACCAGCCTATGGTTCAAACACCGATTATTGAACAATCAGCTCCAGTGGCTATAAATGAAGATTCTTTTCCCGACGCAGACGAAGACTCAAAATACATCACTATAAAATCTCCAATTATTGGAACTTTTTACAGAAAACCATCTCCTGATAAATCAAACTTTGTGGAAGTCGGATCCTCTATTTCAGAAGGAGATGTATTATGTGTTGTAGAAGCTATGAAGCTTTTCAATGAAATTGAATCTGAAGTAACAGGAAAAATCGTTAAAATATTAATTGACGACTCTTCACCTGTAGAGTTTGATCAACCATTATTTTTAGTAGACCCATCTTAGTCAGTTAATATAGATCAATAAAAAAAACAATTATGTTCAAAAAAATATTAATTGCAAATAGGGGTGAAATTGCTCTTAGAATTATTAGAACCTGTAAGGAAATGGGTATTAAAACTGTAGCTGTTTACTCTGTAACAGATGCTGAGAGTATTCATGTTAAATTTGCAGACGAAGCTGTTTGTATAGGCCCCGCCCCTAGTAGTGAATCTTATCTCAAAATATCAAATATAATTGCAGCAGCTGAAATCACCAACGCAGATGCAATTCATCCAGGTTATGGTTTTTTATCAGAAAATGCAAAATTTTCAAAAATTTGCGAGGAGCACGATATTAAATTTATTGGAGCTTCATCAGATATGATTTCAAAAATGGGAGATAAAGCAACAGCAAAACTAACCATGAAAGCCGCAGGAGTACCATGTGTTCCAGGAAGTGATGGAATTATTAAAGACTTTGAGGAATGTAAAAAAACTGCAAAGAGCACTGGATACCCCGTAATGCTGAAGGCAACTGCTGGAGGCGGTGGGAAAGGAATGCGTGCAGTTTGGAACGAGTCAGAGCTTAAGGATGCCTGGGACGCTGCTAGACACGAATCTAAAGCGGCATTTGGAAATGATGACATGTACATGGAAAAGCTAATTCAAGAGCCTAGACATATTGAAATACAAATTATAGGAGACTCTAATGGTAAAGCTTGCCATTTGTCAGAAAGAGATTGCTCTATCCAACGAAGACATCAAAAGCTAACTGAAGAAGTTCCATCCCCTTTTATGACAGACGAACTAAGAGAAAAAATGGGTGAAGCAGCTGTAAAAGCTTCAGAATTTATAAAATATGAAGGAGCTGGAACGGTAGAGTTTTTAGTGGATAAAAATAGAAATTTCTATTTTATGGAAATGAATACAAGAATTCAAGTAGAGCATCCTATAACAGAACAAGTAATTAACTTTGATCTAATTAGAGAACAAATATTAGTAGCTGCAGGAGTTAAAATTAGTGGAAAAAATTACTTTCCTCAATTACATTCAATAGAGTGTCGAATAAATGCGGAAGACCCTTTTAATAACTTTAGACCTTCACCAGGAAAAATAACAAATTTACACCTCCCAGGAGGTCACGGAGTTAGGCTAGACACTCATGTTTACGCAGGTTATACTATTCCGTCAAATTACGATTCTATGATAGCGAAGCTAATTACTACTGCTCAAACAAGAGAAGAAGCTATTAGTAAAATGAAAAGAGCGTTAAATGAATTTATCATTGAAGGAGTTAAAACAACAATTCCTTTTCACAGACAGTTAATGGATAATCCAAAATATATTAAAGGTAATTACACAACCAAATTTATGGAAGATTTTGAAATAGAATCTAATTAATATAATGGATAATTTCTAATATAGATTACATATGAAATTTTCTTATTGGGAAAATAAAACCTGGCTCTCTAACATAGACTTTGTTATTATTGGAAGCGGAATAGTTGGTTTAAACTGCGCTTTAGAATTAAGATCAAAGCATCCAAAATCAAAAATAGTTATTTTAGAAAAAGGAATGCTGCCTTATGGGGCAAGCACTAGAAATGCGGGTTTTGCATGTTTTGGAAGTACAACAGAAATTGTAAGTGATTTACAGTCCCATAGCGCCCAAGAGGTTTTTGAATTAATTAAGAAAAGAGTTTTTGGTTTAAATAAACTAAGAGAGCTACTGGGTGATGAAGCAATTAAATATCAACAACTCGGGGGAAACGAAATTTTTCTTAAAAAAGATTCTGAAGTATTCAACAAAACCATTTATAAAGTAAAAGAGATTAATAAACTTATCAAACCTTTATTTGACGATGAGGTTTTTCATGTAAAGAAAAACGAATTCAAATTTAAGAACACTTTAAATAAATTAATTTTTAACAAATATGAAGGTCAAATTGATGTTGGAGAAATGATGGATTCATTATTGAAAAAAGTTTCTAGTTCTGGAATTAAAATTATTAATAATGTATTCGTAGAAAATTACGAAGACACTAACTCATCTGTCAAGGTTAAAACAAACCAATTCACGATTAGCTGCAGCAAGTTATTTATAGCAACAAATGGATTTTCAGATTCTATAATTAATGAAAATGTAATACCAGCAAGGGCACAAGTGCTTATTACTAAGCCAATTAAAAACCTTTCAATAGCAGGCACATTTCATCTAGATCAAGGGTATTATTATTTTAGAAATATAGATAATAGAATTTTACTTGGAGGAGGAAGAAATTTAGATTTTCAAAATGAGAGTACAAAAGACTTTGGGTTAACTGAAGTCATACAATCTAAATTAGAACAATTATTAAAAGATGTTATTTTGCCGCATACACATTTTGAAATTGATCAAAGCTGGAGCGGAATAATGGGAGTTGGAAACAAAAAAACAGCTATTACAAAGCAAATATCAAACAATGTTTTTTGCGGAGTAAGACTAGGAGGAATGGGTATTGCAATAGGAACTACTGTCGGGATTGAATTAGCAAACCTTCATTAAACTATTTCTAAATACATGAATCAAGTTTTGTATTAAAACTTGATAAATCGTTTTGTTGTTGTTGAGTTCTCGTCACTTATTTTTATTAAGTAAACTCCTTTAGTAAATGAACTGACATCAACTTCATTCACATTAGAAGCAGCTATTACGAGCTGACCGAGAAGAGAATAAACTTTAATGTTATAGTTGCTTGAATCCCCTGAAATATAGAGTATGTTTTTTACAGGATTTGGAAATATCTTTATTAAGCTGTAAGCCATATTTTCTACGAACAGGCCACTGCTATTGACAGCATTAGGGCTTCCATTTTCATTAATACAACTCCAACTTTCTGGCAAGGAGTTATCTAAATCTGGAGTAATTAATTCTAATGTATTTCCAGTTTCATATGCACAAGTCGGCCAAGGAGACTCAGATTCATACTTTACCTCATCAACTAGTTTGTCATCAGAGGTATACAATCGAACTTCGTCAGATCCGCCAAACCCAAAACCAAGTTCACCAATGTAGGGAATACCAGGGAATGCGTTTGTAAAATCAGCCTCATCTTTAACGATAATTAAATATCCATTTGCTTCAACTTGAGTTCCTTCTGGTATTACAAAAACATGGGAATCATTGTCATCTTTAATTTTCCAATTTGAAATATCCTTTACTGTTGACTCTGGATTGTATAGCTCAATCCAGTCATCTGGGTTAAACGAATCAATTGATCGATAATTAATTTCATTAATTACCATCGTTTCAAGTCTAAGAGGAACACTCTCTTCATATAAACATATTTGTGCCGAGTCCTGAACAACGATATTGTATGTCCCTATAGCTAATCCAGAGAAGACATTGTTTGTAACAAAGCTTTGCCCAC
This sequence comes from uncultured Flavobacteriaceae bacterium, assembly GCA_905182835.1. Taxonomy (GTDB): domain Bacteria; phylum Bacteroidota; class Bacteroidia; order Flavobacteriales; family Flavobacteriaceae; genus SGZJ01. Next base: position 31,468 of record CAJJDI010000025.1, read on the forward strand.
CATCAATACTATACAAATACGGACCTTCACCGGATGTTGGTGTGATGACAATTGATCCATCTGTAGAAACCACGGAAGATGCTGTAGTTGCCTGTATGTTAACTGAAGTAAAGTCACAAACCTCAACAGAAACGGTTTGTTCAAATGTACAAAGTCCCGTAGCCCCCATGACAAACACATCATAATCTCCAGGAGCTAAATTGCTAAAAGTATTAGAATCAAAAAATGTTTGGCCATTATCAATACTATATTGAAATGGACTCAAGCCAGAATTTGTATTAATTGTAATTGTGCCATCATTAACAGATGTAGAGTTTGCAGGAGATATATTAAAGTCGACTGTAATCTCACAACCCGACTCATCAAGACAAAACACTTCCTGTACCAAGTTGTCAAACTCACCATTATTGGTAAGAATAACATTATCAGATGAATCCAAGATTAGAAAATTTCCAAGACCATAACCACAGCAAATCCCATCCCCATAAGAGTCATAAACATAAAGAGAGAAGCAAGAACTATAGTCAACACAAACATCTTCAGTAAACACCTCTGTGTCATTATCCAAAGCGCCAGTGGCAATGATTTGATTAGTTTCATCTAAAAGCTTCCATGAGGTTTCTTCTGGGTAGTCGTCCGCATTAATCACTAGTGTAATAATATCATAATTTGAATCTAGATTTGCGTTTGTAGTAGCTAAATTATTGGTTAGATCCTCATCTTGCTGGCTGTTAATATCTAATAAGTTCAGAGTAATGTTATTGTCTTGCTGAAGGTTTTCATAAATTGAGATTGTTACCACACCCTGCTGCTGGAATGGTATATTTACCTCTGCTTCAATAATCTCTATTGCTAAATCATTTACCACTACTTCAATTTCTAGTTCAGTTATAGTTTCTTCACCTAGGTTAGAAACTACAGCCTCTACTTCAACGACATCATCACAAACAACTTCTAATTCACCTATAGAAATTTCTCCATTTAAAAGATGAACCTTGCGTAAAACAATACTTAAACTATCATTACTATCGTACTCATCATCAACATGACTAACAATTGATGTTAGATTATAGTCTCCAATAGTTGAAAAGTCTTGAGGTACTGAAAACTGATAATCAGCTTCAGTAAAAGGCTCAATTGTATCAGAGATCGAGATAGTCTCCATCGATTGCCCGTCTACTAATAGTTCGATATTAAAATCACTCATATCGTTTAAGCCATTATTTGAAATAGTTGTTGTTACTAATTCTTCAGTCCCAAGACTTGAAGAAGATTGCGGGTTAGTAATTGCGGAAACACCCAAATCCTTATCAGATGTAATATCTGCCCAAAACGAAACCCATGGTCTAGCTTGTTTTATGATTAATTGGCCTTCTGCAGTCACCTTATATTCAATATCCATCGCAAAACCTTCTGCTCCAACAACATCATAAAGAATTGCAAATTCATCATGAATTACAGAAAGATATTCTCTCATTTGATCTAGATAAACTTGATCCATTACCAGCTCTCCAGGGTTAACTAAGTTAGAAAGTCTTAAAACTAGGTAGCCCCCTCCTTGATCAGGGTCTTCATATAGTAAAATCTCTTCTGGAACTGAGTTTGCTTCTGGATTTGTAATCAACGATTCTCCGACTTGAGTATTTAAATAAAAGGTGCCTTCTGTATCGTAAATTGGATCAATACTAATTCCTACGCCATTTGATTGCTCATTTTGAAAGCTAGGATGACATAAAACACCCATTGCTGCCATAAAATGATCAACACGATAAAAATCTCTTTCCTCATACGCTCTAAAATTCCACATACTAGCATAAACCTGTTTGATAGATTTAGATATATGACCTTCATCAGGATATTGAGTTTTAGAAGTGTATAGTCCTGCGCCACTAAACCCAGGTAAATCTTCATTATTAGTACTTGATCTAACCCTAACTGCAGTTCCTTCAGGAAAATCATCATGCATGGCTTGTAAATCATCTAGCATCCATTGTGGCATAGGAGCAGCTTTAATATCTTCTCTGAAAAGCTTTAAACGTTCAACTCTAAAGTTTATATCATTATGGAAAACAGGGTTCTCCATGATTACCTGTGCCTCTTCATAAAAATTATTGAATTGCATGAATTCATCGTAGTAGTAAAATGGAATACCAAAACCATCAGGGATTGTTCCTTCCGGAAATCCAAAATCTCTCATGGTTGCAACATTAGAGCACTTTGCACCAAATGCAGTAGACATCTCAAATTCAATATCATCTAAAGGAACTATTTCAGTAACACTTAAATCCCGAATTGGAACTTGAGGCTCTGTAGGTCTAAGATCTTCGTACCATTCATTGACTTCTGATAATGTAGCCTCTCTTATTTCGAACTGTTCGCTTTCTACTTTGTAATAAATATAATTTTCTAATAGACTTGATATTGCGTCATTTGACAAAGGATCTGCGATATATGCGTTTGGTACATTGTCTTGAATAGCCCTTAGGTTAACGTGTGACAATGGAGTTTGTATAACAGAAGTAATTATTCCTCCAACTCTAGGTAATGAATTAGGTAATGCGTCGTAGAGAACTATATCCCTACTTCCTGGTGTTTCATTAAGATCTTGCATATGTCTAAAGAATCCATAACCTTCAGCCTCATGAAAAGGAATATAATTAATTTCAGCAAAAACATCAGTTTCTAAAACTACATCTATCCTAGAGTCTACAAAATCTTCAGCGTAATTGTTGAGATGGTTATTTTCACTAGATTGTCCAATAAAATGATTCATATTATTTTGTAAAAAAGGCATACTGGCCGCTAATAATTCATAGGTTCTTTGAGTGTCTTCAAAATTATAAGCATCTCCAAAAGAAAAATTGAATGAGTAGGTGCCTATAATTCCACTTGGAAGGATGTCGTTTGGGTTAAAAACTATTTCTCCAGAACTATCGTCTCCTGTAACAGTGGCATTAATTCCATTCCAAAAGCTTGCATGTATAGTATATGTATTACTATTAATGAAATAAACCTTTGGCTCGGAAGTGTCTCTGTTCAATATTCCAAACTTAACATACAATTGATCATCGAGAAAAGGAGCCCAGCCAACATTATTAACCGTAGCTAAACTCATAAATGTTTCAGCATCAGGTATTGAAGTAGCGCCATCAATAAAATCAATTGCTTCTGCGAAGTTAAGAGGCCCATCAGTAGGCATATTATTAAATTCAGTAATATCATCTATACCATCTCCATCATAGTCATCAGGATTTGCTATATCATGTTCTGTAATAGTATAATTTTCTAAGGGATATGCCCCTGCTGGCTCAGAGATTACCATTGTGCCGTCAACACCAATTGTAATTGATGTCGCCCAGTTAAATGTAGGACTGTGCTGAGCATGAAGCACATAATATTTACCGGCTTCAGCTTGAATTGACAGCTGAACTTGACCTAAGTTATTTACAGAGTAATTGTCAATTTCTACATTTTGAGCAAAAGAAAAAAAATGAAAAGATGTTAAACAAAGAAGAGATAAAAAAAATCTTTTAGTCATTATAAAGTCTTTGTTTAAGTTATTATTCAAAGTTAAATATACAAATGTTTTATTTGTGATCTAATCAACACAATCTGAAACTGTATTTAATAAATGAAGCCGCCCTTGCTTATTATAAATCACTACCTGATATATACGATTATAAATATTTAAATCAAAAGCGCCTATTTCTTTACCAATCATAAGCCCAGCTAAAACTCCCGTTGTATTGCTATGCCCAACAACTAGTGCATTTTGTTTGCTATCTACTAATAATTTTGAAAAGCCTTTAAGTTCACTAGCATCATAATCTTTAATTTCCAGGCCTTTAGAAATAGCTGTAGGCAAGGCAGTATTTCTAGTTCTATTATAGTCAGTACTATATACTACATCTAGATCTATATCTTTTAAAAACTCACTTAAGTTCTCTGATCTCTGCTTGCCACATTTAGTTAGAGGAGGGTCTGTTGAATTATCAGAAAATAAATCTTTTTCTGAGTGCCTAACTAAATATATTGTAAATGTTTCGTTGTTTTCCTGTGAACGAATATTGGACTGAAACCCTAGAATTATTAAAATTATTATGAGATATTTTTTTTTCATACTGTAGGCTAAAGTCAATCTTTTTACTTCTTGAAAGCCCAAGAAGCTTACTTTATTTAAACAACAACAGAACTAATATACAAAACTCATATCTACTAAGGCCTTAAGAAACATTAACTCATGTCTGTAAGAAGTTTTTTGTCAATTAGATATTCAGCTATTTGAATAGCATTTAAAGCAGCTCCTTTTCTCAAATTATCACTAACTACCCACATATTCAAAGAATTAATTCTTGATTCATCTCTTCGGATTCGCCCTACAAAAACATCATCTAACCCGCTACAAGATAAAGGCATTGGGTAGTGATTCTTATTAGGATTATCATAAACATTCACCCCTTTTGTGTTTGACAGCACTTCTCTTAATTCTGACAAGTCATAATCTTGATTGAACTCTATGTTTACAGATTCACTATGACCTGCTAATACTGGAATTCTAACAGCTGTAGAAGTAATAGATAGAGAGTAGTCATTTAATATTTTTTTAGTTTCATTAACAAGCTTCATCTCCTCTTTGGTATACCCATTACTTAAAAAATCATCACATTGAGGAATAGCATTTTCATGTATTTTATGTGGATACGCCATCTCGCCCTCAATCTCATTAACTTCATTTTCTAGTTGTTTAACTGCTTTAGCACCTGTTCCAGTAATAGATTGGTAGGTAGAAATAACTAATCTCTTGATACCATATTTGTTTTGTAAAGGGTGTAACGCCATTACTAATTGTATTGTAGAACAATTTGGGTTTGCAATTATTTTGTCTTTTTTAGTTAATGAATTGGCATTAATTTCAGGCACAATTAATTTTTTTGCAGGATCCATTCTCCAGGCAGAAGAGTTGTCAATTACAAAACTTCCCATTGAAGCAAACTTTGGAGCCCACTCTAAAGAGACTTTTCCTCCCGCTGAAAAAAGTGTTATTTCAGGCTTTAAGTTCACAGCACTTTGGATATCTATAATTTCATGATCTTCACCCTTAAAAATTATTTTCTTCCCAACACTCTTTTCCGAAGCAACTAAAATTAATTTAGATACAGGAAAATTTCTTTCTTCCATTATAGATAAAAGAACCGAACCTACTAATCCTGTTGCACCAACTACCGCTATTTTCATTTACTTAATTTATAAATTTTCTTTCAATTCTTTGAGACAACCCCGCTAAGAGCTCGTAAGAAATAGCGCCAGCAGATTCTGCTAATTGTTCTGCTGTATATTTTTCATTAAAAACTATTACTTCATCTCCTTCTTCACAATCAATATCTGAGACATCGACCATCAACATATCCATACAGACATTCCCAATAATAGCCGCCTTTTTATTATCAATATATACGAAGCCTTTCCCGTTTCCGTAAGCTCTTGAAATTCCATCAGCATGACCTAAAGGTATAGTTGCAGCCCTTTGGTCTTTTGGAGCGACATAAGCTCTATTATAACCAACACTATCGTTTTTTCTTATATCATGAATTTGTGAAATAGCAGATTTTAAACTAACCACAGGGATCAAGCTATTGCTTTCATTTAATTTGTTGGAAAATCCATATATGCCTATCCCAGATCTAACCATATCAAAATGTGCATCCGGGAAATTGATGATTCCAGAAGTATTGCAAATATGTATAAGTGGCTCGTCTTTAATGTTGTCAATTATTTTACTAAACGATTGTTTAAAGAGACTGATTTGTTTTAAACTAAACTCTGTTTCAAGATGATCTTCACTTGCAGAAAGGTGAGAAAAAACACCTTCTACCTTAATAAAATCATCATTATTAATCGAAGTAATTAGCTTTGAAATTTCATTCGAATCAAATCCAACTCTATTTAATCCTGTATTTATTTTTAAATGAATAGGGTATTTTTTAACTCGCTTTTCCCTTAAAGAATCTTTAAATAAATTCAATATTCTGAAAGAATATAACGTAGGTGTTAGATTATATTTAATTATGTCTGCAAAGTTATTGGGCTGAGGATGAAAAATTAATATTGGTTTTTTAACTCCTGCCTCCCTGATTTTAATAGCCTCAGAGATATAAGCTACAGCAAAATAATCAACATTTAGTTTTTCTAGAAATTTAGATATTCTTACAAGATCACTTCCATAGGCACACGCCTTAACAACAGCAAGAATTTTCGTGTTTTTTGATATTATTGATTTTATATAATTAAAATTATTTTCTAATGATTTTAAATTTATCTCAATAAAAGTTCCTTGATTATTAGACATCATTTTTGCTTGTAATTTGTACAGGATCGTTAACCATTATATCATTTACTTTTGATTGACGTATTTTAAAATAAGCCTCTCTACTTAGGGGCTCATACTCATTTGTTTCACCTAATAACACTAAGTCATCATTTTCAGCCTTTCTATAACTGTAATGAGCTAAGCCTCCAGTCCTAGTGCAAATTGCATGAACCTTGGTTACAAATTCTGCCGTAGCCATTAAGTTTGGCATCGGCCCAAAAGGATTCCCTTTAAAATCCATATCTAAGCCAGCGACAATTACCCTGACCCCTTTGTTGGCTAAAAAATTACAAACATTAACAATTTCGTTATCAAAAAACTGAGCTTCATCTATTCCGATAACATCACAACCATCCGCTAATATTGGAATATTTGCTGCTGCAGGAACGGGAGTACACCTTATTTCATTTTCATCATGCGAAACAACTTTTTCGACATCAAATCTGACATCTACATTTGGTTTGAAAATTTCAACTTTAAGGTTTGCATACTTTGCTCTTTTTAAGCGTCTAATTAGCTCTTCAGTTTTCCCAGAAAACATTGACCCACAGATAACTTCAATCCAACCAAATTGTTTATTATATTTCAAAGTATTTTCGAGAAACATTTTGTAATTTTATTATTAGTTAAGCTATCAATTAAAAACGATAGAGAAAGTAAATTTATCAAAAATCAATCATCAATTTAATAATATCTTAAAAAGTTTTAAATAAATATAAAGTATGAATAAACTATATATTGTTCCAACTCCTATAGGCAACTTAAAAGATATTACTTTTAGAGCAATCGAAACACTTAATCATGTTGATTTAATTCTTGCAGAAGACACTAGAACATCGATTAAATTACTGAATCACTATGAAATTAAAACGCCTATGATTTCTTATCATATGCATAACGAACATCGAATTTTAGACGATATTATAGATAAATTAACTACCGGTATCAATATCGCATTAATTAGTGATGCTGGAACTCCCGCAATTTCCGATCCGGGATTTCTGCTGGTTAGAGCTTGTGTTGAAAATAAAATAGAAATTGATTGTCTGCCTGGAGCTACTGCATTAATTCCAGCGCTAGTTAATTCAGGGTTTCCAAATGACAAGTTTGTTTTTGAAGGATTTCTTCCAGTCAAAAAAGGCAGACAAACAAGATTTAAATTACTAGCTGAAGAAACAAGAACAATAATAGTATATGAATCGCCTCACAAATTATTAAAAACATTAAGAGACATCTCCTTATACATGGGTGAAGAAACTCAACTGTCCATTTCAAGAGAAATTTCTAAATTATATGAAGAAACCCTAAGAGGAACCTCAAAAGAACTAGAAGCTCACTTTAACATAAAGAAACCTAAAGGAGAAATAGTAATAATAATTCAAAGACACAAATAAAACTATGGCTGATAAAATAACCACATCATGGAAAGGGGATTTAATATTTGAAACTTTAAATCCAAATAACTCTACTTTAACACTTGGCTCTGGAGAGAACAAAGAAGATAACATTTCTGGACCTAAGGTTTTAATGCTCTCCTCCTTAGCGGGATGTTCAGGTTTAGATGTAATTTCAATACTTGATAAGATGAAAATTACATTAACCGATTTTACAATGAACACATCTGCAGAGTTAACTGAGGATCATCCGAGGTATTATAAAAAAGTTGATCTTGAATACCATTTTTATGGGCCCAACTTAGATGAAGAAAAAATCAATAGGGCGGTAGAACTCTCTGTGACTAAATATTGCGGTGTAATGGAAATGTTTAGAAGATTTGCAGAAATCAATACATCAACCCACTTTCATAAACAGAATTAATGAACTGGGAAGTTGAAAATATTGATTCGACTAAAGAAATTAGAGACCTCTCAGAGAGGTTAAAGGTAAGTAATACAACGGCCTCGTTACTTGTCTCCAGAGGAATCAAAACTTTCGAAGGCGCTAAAACTTTTTTTAGACCTTCTTTAGATGACCTTCATGATCCATTCCTAATGAAAGACATGGATAAAGCAGTAATAAGAATTTTAGATGCTGTAAAAAAAGAGGAAAAAATTTTAATCTACGGAGACTATGATGTTGACGGAACCACATCTGTTGCTTTAGTTTGTAAGTTTTTAAGAACTAATACAAAAAACCAAATTGGCACATACATTCCTGATAGATATGACGAAGGTTATGGGATTTCATTTAAGTCAATCGACTACGCTTTAGATAACGACTTCACTTTAATCATAGCTCTAGACTGTGGTATTAAAGCTATCGATAAAGTAGATTATGCTAATAAAAACAATATTGATTACATCATTTGTGATCACCATAAACCAGCAGAAACTATTCCGGCTGCAGTAGCAGTTCTTAACCCCTTAAGAGAGGATTGTAATTACCCCTTTAAGTTTTTATGTGGGTGTGGGATAGGGTTTAAATTAATTCAAGCATTAAGTGCTCGTCAAGAACAATGGGAATCAAACGTTGAAAACTATTTAGATTTAGTCGCTGTTGCAATTGGCGCAGATATGGTTCCGTTAGTTGGTGAAAACCGAACACTTTGTCACTTTGGATTAAAGATTATAAATAGCTCACCAACAACAGGGTTAAAAGCAATAATTAGAGGTGTTAATAAACCAGAGATAACTTTAGGTGAAGTGTCCTTTTATATAGCTCCCAGAATTAATTCTGCAGGAAGAATTAAGCATGGTAATAATGCGGTTGAATTACTATTGGAAGATAATTTTGATAATGCAATATCTTTTTCAAAAGAAATTGATGAATTTAATATACAAAGAAGAGGTTTAGACAAGCTTATAACCAACGAGGCATTAGAACAAATAGAAGAGAACGAAGAACAAAGGGATTTTACAACTGTCGTTTTTAAAGAGGACTGGCATAAAGGTGTGATTGGAATCGTTGCATCTAGGTTAATCGAAAAATACTATAGACCAACATTGGTTTTTACAAAGAGTAATGATGTTCTAGCGGCGTCAGCAAGATCAGTAAAAGGCTTCGACGTGTATAATGCTATAGAGTCATGTAAAGAGCATTTAATTCAATTTGGAGGACATAAATACGCTGCTGGCTTAACTCTAAAGCCCGAAAGCTATTTTGCTTTTAAACAATCTTTTGAAGAATATGTAAAAACAACCATTGACAAAAAATTATTAACTCCAATAATTAATGTGAATGAAAAAATTAAATTAACAGACATAACTCCAAAATTTTATAGGATTTTAAAACAGTTTGCTCCATTTGGCCCCGCGAATAAGCAGCCAGTATTTTATTCTGATAATTTACTGGATACCGGCTACTGTAAAACAGTTGGAGAAGATGATAAACATTTAAAGCTATCTTTATCACAAGCTAACTCTGAGGTATTTAAATCCATTGGGTTTGGATTAGGAGATAAGCTATCTTTGATAGAAAATAAAACCCAATTCAAAGCGGTATTTAATATTGATGAGAACAATTGGAACGGAATTAAGTCTATACAATTGAAATTATTAGATATAAAGAATAATGACTGATAATAACATTAAACCCGATCCATACTCAGCTCTTAGATTTCGAGAGTTTAATATTTTTTTAATTGTAAGGTTTATACTTGTTTTTTCGTGGTCAATGCAATTTATAATTGTTGAATGGTTGGTCTGGGAGATTACAGAGGACCCACTATCCCTTGGCTTAATTGGGTTAATGGAAGTTGTTCCAGCGGTTTCGATGGCTCTTTTTGCAGGACATATTGTTGATCAAAAAGAAAAAAGAAATTTATTAATATACTGTATCATTGCCTTTTTATTTGTGAGTATTGGATTTTACTTAGTAACAGGTTCAGAGTCAAAATCTTTGTTTACAACGCAAACTATTCTTTATATAATTTATTTTTTAGTTTTTATCGGAGGTTTCATAAGGGCTTTTTTCGGACCAACAATTTTTTCCTTAGTAGCTTTAATAGTGCCTAAAAAGACATATGCTAACGCAGCGACGTGGAGTAGCTCTGTTTGGCAAATGGGAGTTGTTTTAGGCCCTGCATTTGCTGGGTTTTCAATTCATTGGATTGGTGTTAATAATTCCATGGGAGTAGTTTTAATAGGTGTTTTGATTTCGTTAATTATTTTAGCTTTTATTAAAAGAAAACCAGTATTAAACCCTAAGATTGGTGAAAATATTTTCACCAGTTTAAAAGAAGGCATCTCTTTTGTTTACAATTCAAAAGCAATTCTTGGAGTAATTACTCTAGACATGGTAGCGGTGTTATTTGGTGGAGCAATCGCATTACTGCCAATTTACGCAACAGAGGTTATTCAAATTCCACCTGGAATGGAGCCATCAGAAGTGTTTGGCGTGCTAAGAGCTACTCCTGCTGTCGGATCACTTATAACCATGTTTATAGCAGCTTATATTCCTATCACTAGAAAAGCAGGAATAAAGCTACTAATGGCAATATTTGGATTTGGAATATCTATAATTTCATTTGGTCTTTCTTCTATATTTTGGATATCTGTTTTATCGTTATTTATTTATGGAGTAACTGATGGAATTTCTATGGTAATTAGGCAAACTATTTTACAGTTAAAAACACCAGATCATTTACGGGGAAGAGTTGCTTCAGTAAACTCTATTTTTGTTGGCTCATCAAATGAATTGGGCGCATTTGAAAGTGGGGTGACAGCAAAACTTATGGGCACAGTGACTGCAGTAGTTTTTGGAGGAACCATTACAGTGCTAACAGCTCTTTCAACGGCATTTATATCTCCAAGCTTTAGAAAATTAGACCTTACAGAAGAGGAAAAACTGAATTAGTATTTTGACAACTTCATTCCTTTGCTGTCAAAAGAACAATAAGTGAAATGAGTTATCCAATCTCCTAAATTAAAATAAGTAGAAGTGTTGTTCAGCTTAATTTCTAGAGGTAAATGCCTGTGACCAAACACAAAATAATCGTAATGACTTGTCTCCAGCTTTAGTTTACAATACTTCGTAAGCCACTCCTCATCATTCCCATTAAACATTAAATCATCTTTAACAGATTTTTTTTTATTTTTTTGAGACAAATATTGACCAAAAGGAATTCCAATATCTGGGTGAACCCATTTAAATAAGAATTGAGAAAGGGGATTTACAAACACTTTTTTTAATCTCTTGAAAGACCTGTCTTTAGGACCTAATCCATCTCCATGGCCAATAAAAAACTTTTGATTATTAATAATAAATTCCTTTGGCTTATAATGAACTTCTATGTTTAATTCTTTTTTAAAATAGTCATTTATCCAAAGATCATGATTACCGACAAAAAAATGAATTGGAATACCCATATCTGATATTTCGGCTAGCTTACCAAAAGTTCTTGTAAAACCTTTTGGAATTACTGATTTATATTCAAACCAGAAGTCAAATAAATCTCCAAGTAAAAAAAGAACACCAGCATCAGATTTTATTTCATCAAGCCAAGAAACAAATTTTCTCTCCCTTTCAATAGTCCCTTGAAAATCTGGATTCCCTAGGTGGTTATCTGAGGCAAAATATATTTTTTTATTTTTTTCTAAACTTATCAATACTAAAGGTTTAATTAATTATCTGAAGAAACCCATTCTGCATATGAAGTTTCAGTTTCTTGTAATTTTAGAGAAAACAGCCTAATTCCTTGAGGTAGTCTTTTTGAAATTTTTTCAGCAAAATCAGAAACCATACACTCGCTTGTTGGTTGATAGTCCACTAAAATAACATTATGACCTTCATTTTTAAGGGTTTTAGCTAGTCTAACATGAGGAGTGTTCTTGTTAAAAATAGTAGCATGATCAAACTTATCTACAATCTCTTCACCTACAATTCTTTTAAGATCGCTAAAGTCAATCACCATCCCTAATTTTACATTTGATGTATCAGTTATTGGGTGACCAATAACGGTAACAGATAGCTTATAACTATGTCCGTGTACATTTTTACATTTACCGTCATAGCCATAAAGAGCATGTCCTGCTTCAAACGAAAATTGCTTAGTAATTCTAATAGTAGACATTTATATAATTTTATTCAAATTTACATTTTTTGTGCAAGGGGAACACAAGTTTTATAAAATTTAATAATTAAAGGAACCCCTCTCGCTATTATCCACAGAGTAAATGCAAAGAAAATACCCTCTAACTTATACCCATAACCATCTGCTAATAATAATGCCGGAAGAAAAACCATAAAAGTCGACAATAAAAGAACATTTCTTAGTTCTTTCATCCATCCCAAGCCTTTAAAAACTCCATCATATATAAATGCTATTGCACATAATGGTTGCATTATTAATACCATCCATAAAACATTAGAAAACTCTAATAAAACTACTTTTTCCTGGGTAAATATTAACCCTAAATAATCATAAAAAATAAAACCAAGAATTAGCATTACTAACCCTAAAAGAAAGCCTATTACAGTAAGTTTAATCGCCAGGTCAACAAGTGATTTATAGGATTTCTCTCCAAACAATTTTCCTGAAAGTATTGTCCCAGCACTCGAATACCCGTCAATTACAAAGGCACCAAGAAACCACAAGTTTATCGCAATTGTGTATGCAGCAATATACTCATTGCCATACTTAGCAGCAAAAGAACTTCCAAAATATAGGGCTACATTTAAAGCGACAGTTCTAATAATCAAATTAGAAAACATTAGTAAGAATCCTTTTATTTTTTTATTAAATGGGAGACTAAACTTTAATGTAATTTGAGTTTTATTATATAGCAAAAAAACAGCTAAAGAAGCCATTACTATTTGAGCAATCACACTTGCATAAGCAGCGCCATTTATATGCATTGGATTAATAAAGCCATCAACCCCATATACAAAAATAACATCTAAAAAAACATTTAGTAATGTCCCAATAATTGCTATTCTCATTGGAATAACAGTATTTTGAAGACCTCTAAAAATTCCAAATATACCAATCGTCATTAGTGTAAATGGAATACCAACAACTCTTATTTTATAATAATCTACACTATATTCTAAAACTAAATCAGAGGCATTATAAAGGCGAAATAAATTTTCAGCAAAAGGATAAGTAATGCCA
>CAJJDI010000026.1 GCA_905182835.1 uncultured Flavobacteriaceae bacterium
GATGCAGATATAATTCTTCCATAGCCTGCTTCTTTCATATGTGGTAACACTGCCTGGCATGTTACATACAATGAGTTTATATTAACATTAACAACTTGATCCCAATGATCTCTTGTCATTTTCAAAAATGACTTATCTCTAATTATTCCTGCATTATTAATTAAAACATCTATTCTTTTATAATCTGTAATTATTTCCTCAACAGCACCGTTTACGGATTCTTGATTTGTAACATCTACTTTTTGAAAAAATATTTTTCCGCCAGTTTTTTTTATTGATTCTGCAGTTTTTATCCCTTCGTCAATTACATCCCATATAGCTACTGTAGCTCCTTCATTACAAAAAACTTTGCAAATCCCTTCTCCAATTCCTCTTGCTCCACCCGTAACGATTACTACTTGCCCATCTAATTTTCCCATAATTTACTTTTTATCAATTACTAATTTTGAAATATTATCATGTAAATCTATACAATTATTTGAGATTTGAATCATTTTTGATTTTTGAAATATTTCTTCAAGTGGATGATTATCTAACCTTTCGTAATTACCAAACATTTTGTAACATTGAGAAACTAATTTATCCATTAATTGTATAGAAATTAGCTTTGCCATTGTTATTTCTTTTTCAAGATCCTTATTGTTGGCTAGGTTATTATAGGTAGTCTGAATAAATTGTTTATAACATTCAATTTCTGATGCAAGTTGAGCTATTTGATGCCTAATGACTTGAGAATCACTTTGCTTTTCACCATCATTGTTTATTGTATTAATAAACTTTATTGTAATTTCTAATGTATTTTCAGCTAATTCTAAAGTTTCTATCGCTAATGATAAATTATAGTTATCTGACTTTTTTAAAGATGATAAAGATTCTACATTTGAAAAAGTGTTTATGGAGTCTGTTGAATTATTATTTGAGCTAAAATTTGATTTTGCTTTTTCATATTTAACATCATCAATTACCATTTTTGAAATAATATCTCTCATTATTTCGGAAGTACCTGCGCCAATGGTTCCTAATCTACTATCTCTGTACATTCTTGCCATTGGATAATCTTCAGTATACCCATTACCTCCAAAAAATTGTAAGCATTGAGTAGATATCTTTTCGTGAAGTTCTGTGCAAATAAGTTTACCCATTGAACAAAGCTTAACATCATAAACATCATTGTCAAATAAATCATAGCAATAGTAACTAAAAGCTTTTAAAGCTTCAACTTCAGATGATAATTGAGCAATTCTATGTCTTAAAACTTGAAACCGATCAATAGTTCTTCCAAATGCTTTTCTTTGTGACATGTAATTTAATGATTCTGATAAGGCAAACTCCATCGTAGCTATACTGCTTGGAAGAAAAATTAACCTCTCTAATTGAAGCCCATTCATTAAATAATAAAAACCTTTACCTTCCTCACCAATTAAACTATCTAAAGGGACTTTAACATTATCAAAACTTAATTCAGCTGTATCAGAAGAATGCCATCCTAATTTATTGATTTTATTTTTAGTTATTCCAGCTTGATCTAAGTCTACGCATATTAAACTAATTCCTTTGGATCCAACTTTTGAATCTGTTTTAACTACTAGAACTACAAAGTCTCCATAAACTGCATTAGTGATAAAAGTCTTAGATCCATTTATTATATAATGTCCATCTTTTTTTATTGCTTTTGTTTGTATGTTTTGAGTGTCAGAACCTGCATCTGGCTCAGTAATTCCAATACAACCTACAAGATCTCCAGAAATTATACCAGGCAAGTATTTATCTTTTAACTTATCACTTCCGTATTTGAGTATATATGGAGATGACATGTATTGAACTACCTGTTGACTTACCACAAATCCACCACTATTTAATTTACCAAGCTCTTCGTTGAAAACAATTTCAAAAAAGAAATCTAGACCACTACCTCCATATTTCTCAGGGTAAGATAATCCAAGAAAACCCATGTCTCCCATTTTTTTCCAAATTGACTTTGGAATTCTTCCATCTTTCTCCCATTTTTCTATATTTGGTCGTACTTCTCTCCCCAAAAATTCACTTAAGCTCTCCCTAAATAAATCGTGCTCTTCAGTAAGGTATTTCTTCATTTATTTTTTTTGATATATAAATTAATATTTAAGTGTAAATTCACTTTATTATTTGTTCTAATTCAATTACATATTTTAAATGTTATGCAAATGTAAGAAGATAAGTTAAATGAATAAAACTTAACGCTATTTGATATATAACGAACAAGTTTAGTAAGTGCTGTTGATTGAATTTATTTATTCAAATCATTATTCTTCACCCTGCCTGAAAGCCCCCATCAACTGCTAAGCTCTCTCCATTTATATAACTTGACCGGTCACTTAATAGCCATAAAATGCTCTCAGCTACTTCCTCAGTAGTACCAATTCTTTTCATAGGAATTCTTGTGTTTTTGGTATAATTTAAGACTTTTTCTGGTACATCATCTATAATGGCAGTTTGAACAAAGCCAGGGCACACAGAATTAACTCTGATGTTATATTTACCATATTCTAGTGCTGCAGATTTTGTAATTCCAATGACCCCATGTTTTGCAGCTGAATAATGACTCCCAGCCAATACTCCATTTAAACCAGCCAGTGATGAAATATTTACAATTCGACCATTACCTTGAATAAGCATATATTTTATTTCTTCTTGCATAGAATAAAAAACTCCTGATAAGCAAACAGCTATCATTTTTTCCCATATTGAAGATTCAATTGTATGAAGTGGTCCAACCATACCACCTATACCAGCATTATTAACCGCCAGATCAATTGCTCCATGTTCTTTATAAATACTTTCTAAAACAATTACTGTTTCTTCTTTTGAAGATGTATCTAAATTATAAAAAGATGCAAAACCACCAGAATCATTTATAATTTTAGTTGTTAATAGTCCTTCTTTTTTATTGATATCAGTAACCATTACTTTTGCTCCGTATTTTGCTAAAAGTATAGCAGTAGCTTTTCCGATTCCTGATGCAGCTCCAGTTATAACGACTACCTTGTTTTTTAAATTTTCATTCATTGGTTTTAAATGAGTAATGTTTTTATAAAGCTAAAAATTGTTATCGTAGAGATTATATTTATTCCCAAATCACAGTTTCCACACTATCATGCCAATCACTAAATTGTGAAGTATATTTGTCATTTACTTTACCTCTTTTAATTTTTAATGTCGGAGTTAGTATTTCATTTTCCGGATTCCAATCATCTTTTACAATTATAACCGTAGATATTCTCTTATAATTAATAAGGTCTTTATTTATTAAAACTAATTTCTCTTCAAGTGTTGATTTTAAGGATTCTTTATTTTTAGATTGACCAATTTCAGACAATACAACTAATAACATTGGTTGAGGGTTGCCAAGGCCAACTATACAAGTTTGTTCAAATTCAATAATATCACCAAATAACTTCTCTAAGCCTAGGGGCTCAATGAACTCGCCTTTACTTGTTTTGAAGGTATCTTTAACTCGTCCAGTAATATAAAGATAACCATCTTCGTCTATCCTTCCTTGGTCACCTGTACATAACCAACCATCTTTGATAGTCTCATCGGTTCTTTCCTTATCTTTATAATACCCTTTCATTACAAAAGGCCCACTCATCATAATTTCTCCATTTTCAGGATTTATTTTAATTTTCACCCCTGCTTGAGGCAATCCAACAGAGTTTTTTTTATTAGTTGTTGTTGCTGGAATTTGAGTACAGATAGCACAATTTTCTGTCATTCCGTAAATATTAGTAATATTTATACCTAATTTTTTGTACCACTGCTTTTGGACTTCCATCATAGGAGCTGCACCGGAAATTATTGATTTCGCGTTGCTTAGACCTAGAGCTTTCTTAATCATTTTTTTGATAACATATGAAATAATAGGAATACTAGTTAAAAGATCTAATTTTTTTTGTGTGAATTTAGAAATTATACCCATCTGAAATTTAGTATATAATCTAGGAACACCTATAAATATTGAAGGTTGCACTGATTTTAGATTATCACCAAATCTTTCTAAAGATTCCGTAAATGAAATTACACCCCCATGCCTGAAACATGTGTATTCAACTCCAACTCTTTCAGCAATATGATTTAGAGGCAAGAATGAAAACCAGCTATTTTTCCCTGAAAAGTTTATTTCTAGGGGATTATGTTCTTTATTGAATAAATCCCACGTGCCTTGTATTACCTCAAAATCTAGTACTACTCCTTTGGGAGAGCCAGTTGTTCCAGAAGTAAAAATAATAGTCCAAATGTCATTCATATTTGGGGAATAATCCTCAGTTTGAGGTTCAAACTTATTTATGAAATCAAACCATTGAAAGCCTTCGTTGATTTGAGAAAACCCTTCGTAGTGAGGGAAAGTTATCATTGGAATATTATCAGGAATTCCTTTTTTAATCTCATCCCAATCCTCAATTTTCCCCATAAACAATGCCGCTACATCACCCTGATTAAGAAGTGTTTTAGTTTCAGAAGAATTTAAATTTGGAAAAAATGGTACAGAAACATATCCTGCCATAACTATTGCCAGGTCAGCTATTATCCATTCTCTACAGTTTTTTGACATTAACCCTATGTGACTTTTTTCAGGAAGTCCAAGACTTTTAAGGCCTGTAGCTAATTTTCTTGCAAGTTGACCAGCTTCACCCCATGTATATTCCTCCCAATTTTCACCAAAAGGCTGCCTTAGAAAAGTTTTATTCTTGAATGTTTTTTCCCAATGGTAAAATTTAAAATCAAATTTAGTTTCGTTGCTCATAATAAATTAGTTTTGTTGTTTGACTGAGACTTGTGAATGCCTTGCTTTACTGCTAAAGTATGGAAAAGGTATCTTTTTTTATCAATATCAGCAAAAATATCAGTTTATAAAAACGATAATTTTTTTTTGTAATTAACAAGCTATAATAAATTTATGAAATTAATTCGGTTTGTCTCTAACTCTTAATTAAAGTATATATTATTTATTAACTTGCTTAAAAATAAATCCCTATGGATGTTAACTTCAATAAAAACGAAGATTTTAATAAACTTTTAATTTCAGATCTACGCAAACGTTTTGCTAAAGTGAAATTGGGTGGAGGCCAGAATCGTATTGACAAGCAACGTGAAAAGGGAAAAATGACAGCACGTGAAAGAGTAGATTATTTATTGGACAATAAAACAAAGTCAATAGAAATAGCTGCCTTTGCAGGTCACGAGATGTATAAAGAACATGGAGGCTGCCCATCTGGAGGAGTTATTGTTAAAATTGGTTATATAAACGGCAAACAATGTATCGTAGTAGCTAATGATGCTACGGTAAAAGCAGGAGCTTGGTTTCCAATTACTGCAAAAAAGAATTTACGAGCACAAGAAATATCTATTGAAAATAAGATTCCAATAATTTATTTAGTTGATTCAGCAGGTGTGTATTTACCAATGCAAGATGAAATTTTTCCTGACAAGGAACATTTTGGTCGCATTTTCAGAAACAATGCCATCATGAGCAGCATGGGAATTACACAAATTTCTGCAGTAATGGGGAGTTGTGTTGCGGGAGGTGCTTATTTGCCAATTATGAGTGATGAAGCTATTATTGTAGACAAGACTGCTAGTATTTTCTTAGCAGGAAGTTATTTGGTAAAAGCAGCTATTGGAGAAAGTATTGATAATGAAACTTTAGGAGGAGCAACAACTCATTGTGAAATTTCAGGTGTTACAGATTATAAAGCGCTTGACGACAAAGATGCATTAGACAAAATAAAACGTATAGTTGATAAAATCGGTGATTTTGAAAAAGCAGGTTTTAATAAAGTTAAAGGTGAAGCTCCAAAAGAAAATGAAGAGGATATTTTTGGAATTTTACCCAAAGAAAGAAACGCCCCATATGATATGTTGGAGATTATCAATCGCTTGGTAGATAAATCAGAATTTGATCAATATAAAGAAGGCTATGGACAGACCATCTTAACAGGTTATGCAAGAATAGACGGCTGGGCTGTTGGTATTGTTGCGAATCAGCGAAAATTAGTAAAAACAAAAAAAGGAGAAATGCAATTTGGTGGGGTTATTTACAATGATTCCGCAGACAAAGCAACCCGCTTTATTGCTAATTGTAATCAGAAAAAAATACCCTTGGTTTTCTTACAAGATGTAACCGGATTTATGGTTGGTAGTAAATCTGAACATGGAGGGATTATAAAAGATGGGGCAAAAATGGTAAATGCTGTGAGTAATTCAGTTGTTCCTAAATTTACAGTTATTATAGGTAATTCATACGGGGCAGGTAATTACGCCATGTGTGGTAAAGCATACGACCCAAGGCTAATTGTTGCCTGGCCAAGTGCTGAATTGGCTGTAATGAGTGGAAACTCTGCCGCTAAAGTTTTGCTCCAAATAGAAACTGCATCACTAAAAAAACGAGGAGAAAAAATTACGCCAGAAAAAAAAGCTAAATTATTTGATCAAATAAAATCGCGTTATGATCTGCAAATCTCTCCTTATTATTCAGCAGCAAGAATTTGGACTGATGCTGTAATTAATCCACTTGATACCAGAACTTGGATTTCTATGGGTATTGAAGCTGCAAACCATGCACCAATTGAGAAACAATTTAATATGGGGGTTTTACAGGTTTAAAAATAAATTACAATAATAAATAAAACCATCTTACTACAAATCAGAATGTGAGAAAGGATATCTTTTATTAAAAATAGAATAATTTTGAAAAATGAATTACTATAAAAAAAATCAAGTAGAAGATCTTTCTAAGTATCATTTTGCGTTTATAAATGTAGAAGAAACCAACAATGTTTTTAAGATTACACTTAATAGACCAGATAAAAAGAATGCTCTTCATCCTCAGATGATTAATGAGATTGCCTTTGCAATGCACCATGCACATTTTAAAAACTCTATTTGGATTGTGTTATTTGAAGCTAAAGGTACGGTCTTTTGTTCAGGCGCAGACTTAAAAGCTATGATGGGACAAATTGAACCTAATAACTCTACAATTCCTCATCCTGAAAAAGATATTTTAATTGGCCAGCTTTTTAATACAATCTATAAGCCTACAATCGCTGTGGTTAATAAAGATGTATATGCCGGAGGTTTTTTAATCTTAGCAGGCTGTTTATTTGTTGTTGCAAACAAAGAACTAAAATTCTCGTTACCAGAGGTTAAACGAGGGCTATTCCCAATGCAAGTTATGGCTAGTTTGATTAAAATCATGCCACAAAGAAAAGTATTAGATTGGTGTGTTAGAGGTTGTAGTATTTCTGCAGAAGAGGCAAGTAATTTAGGGTTATTGTCTCATATTACTAATGAAGATCAAATAGAGTCAGTCACTAATAAATTAATAGATGAAATAAAAGAAAATTCACCAAAGGCAATTAGTTTAGGGTTAGAAGCTTATGATCATCTATGTAATACAAATAATGATCATGAATATTTATTTAAAATGCTAAAAAAAGCTCAAGAATCTAATGATGGTAAAGAAGGACTTAGTGCATTTAAAGAAAAGAGAAAGCCAAATTGGCAAGGAAATTAATCAAAGAAAAGTTATGATAAATAAAAAAATGATATTAGTGAATAGGCCAATCGGAATTCCAGATGAATCTACATGGAATTTAGAAGAAGAAAATATTCCTGAGCTTACTCATGGCCAAATACTAATAAAGCAAAAATACATTTCACTTGACCCAGCAATGAGAGGTTGGATGAATAACACAAAGTCCTATATTCCCCCTGTTGAAATCGGAGCAGTAATGCGAGCTGGAACAGTTGGAGAAGTAATTCAAGTTAACAACAATAATAATTTCAAAATTGGTGACTTAGTTTCTGGATGGGGAGGAGTACAAGAATACACATTGACAAATGGGGAGAAATATAAAACAATCAATGATAGAAACTCACCTATATATAGGTATTTAGGCGCCCTTGGAATGCCAGGAATGACTGCTTATTTTGGTATAATTAATGAAGGAAAAATAAAGAATGGAGATGTAGTGTTAGTTTCTGCTGCTGCTGGTGCTGTTGGAAGCTTAGTTGGGCAGATTGCTAAAATTAAAGGATGTAAGGTGATTGGTATTGCTGGAGGCAAAGAGAAGTGTCTTTATGTTAAAAATGAACTAGGTTTTGATGAAGTGATTGATTATAAAAATGATAATATATACTCTGCTTTAAAAAAATACTGCCCAGATGGTATCGATGTGTATTTTGATAATGTAGGAGGAGAAATGTTAGATGCAGCATTGGCAAAGCTAAGAATGCATGCGAGAATTGTAATATGTGGTGCTATTTCACAATATAACAATAAGTCTAAAATCAAAGGGCCGTCAAATTACCTTTCTTTATTAGTCAACAGAGCTACTATGAAAGGTATGGTTGTTTTTGATTATCAAAAAGATTACTTGAATGCCGAGAATCAAATAAGAGAATGGTTTGATAAAGGTTTGTTAAAAAGTAATGAGAGTATTTTTGAAGGTATCGAGAATTTCCATGAAATTTTCTTAAAATTATTTAATGGAAATAAAAGAGGTAAATTAATTTTAAAATTATAAATAAACATGAATAAACCATCATTTATTAGTGAATTAAGTATACCTGTTATTGCGGCTCCACTTTTTTTAATATCTGGTCCAAAATTAGTTATTGAGTGCTGTAAAAATGGAATTGTTGGAACTTTCCCAGCATTAAATCAAAGGACAACTGAAGGATTTGAAGAATGGGTAATACAAATTAAATCAGAATTACAAACCTTTGAAAATGAAACAGGAAAAAAACCTGCTCCTTTTGGAGTGAACTTAATTGTACACCACTCTAATCCTAGAGTTCAAGCAGATTTAGCTATATGTGTAAAACATAAAGTGCCTTTAATTATAACATCTTTGGGTGCAGTATCTACTTTAGTTGATGCTGTTCATAGTTATGGTGGTTTGGTTTTTCATGATATTATTAAAAAACGTCATGCTGAGAAGGCAGCCGAAGCTGGAGTTGATGGGCTTATACTTGTTGCTGCAGGTGCTGGAGGACATGCAGGAACTTTAAATCCAATGCCACTTGTTGCTGAAATAAAAAGGTTTTTTGATAAAACTATTATTCTTTCAGGTTGTATAAGTAACGGAAGAGATGTAGCTTCTGCCATGCAAATGGGAGCTGATATCGCCTATATGGGAACAAGGTTTATAAATACTCACGAAAGTAAAGCTTCGGATGATTATAAAAATATGATAATTAATAGTGGTGCAGGGGATATTGTATACACTGCAGTGGTTTCAGGAGTACCAGCTAGTTTTTTACGACCAAGTTTAGAAAAAATGGGAATTAGTGAAAAAATGTGGGGTGGTTCTCCAACATTTAGTCAAAAGCTAAAAATGTATTTTAAAGTACTAACATCAAAATTTAGTTTTGCAAAGGAATTAGATCTTGCAAAAGCAGAAGCAAAAGCTTGGAGTACAATTTGGTCTGCAGGTCAGGGGGTTACCAATATTCAAGACACTTTGTCTGTAAAAGAGTTAGTTAGTAATATCAAGATTGAATTTAAAGAATCTTTAGCTGAGCAAGCGAAGTTATTGGATAAATATCTATAGTGGTGTGACTAAGTCCCAAAAATAAGGAAGTACATAATATATTGTAAAAGTCAAAGTAATAATAGAGATTAAATTAAGCCATAATCCTTTTTTAAACATATCTTCAATTTTTAATAGTCCTGAACCAAAAACAACAGTATTCGGAGGTGTCGCAACAGGTAACATAAATGCGCAGGATGCTGCTAAAGTTGCACTAACTAACAAATAATAAGGATGTAAATCAAGAACAACAGCTAAGGAAACTAGAATAGGTAATAACATAGCGGTAGTTGCCATATTAGATGTTACCTCCGTTAAAAAATTAACGCTAGCAATTAATATTAGTAGTAATATTACTAATGGGACATCACTTAAATATGTTAGTTGATTGCCAATCCATATAGCTAATCCACTACTGTCAAACCCTTGAGCAAGAGCCATACCAGCTCCAAATAATAATAGTATTCCCCAAGGAAGTTTCATAGCATCTTCCCAATCAATAATTTTGGTTAATTTATTTTTAATTGTAGATTTTTTAGAAGGTAAAATAAAAAGTACTAGAGCAGATATAATAGCTATAATTGTATCATCTAAATTTGGAATTATTTTTGTTAATCCGTATTGAACACCGTCAATTTGAACGTTTCTTGTTATCCAAGCTAATGCAGTTAAAATAAATACTATTAAAATAGTTTTTTCTTCATAAGATATTTTTCCTAATCCTTTCAGTTGAGACACTACTTCTTCTTTTCCAGCCGAGAATTCTTTTTGTTTAAACTTGAAAGCTATTTTGGTTAAATAAAACCAACAGATAAACAGAAAAAATATACTTAAGGGTAGTCCAAATTTAAACCAATCAAAGAAAGAAATCTCAATATTATAACTTTCCTTAATCACACCAGCAAATATCATGTTAGGTGGAGTTCCTATAATAGTAGCCATTCCACCAATCGAAGCACTATATGCTATAGCTAGCATTAAAGCTTTCCCAAATAAAGAGTTTTCATTTTCAGGGGTGTTAGGATCATCTTTAAGTTGCGAAATAATTGCTAAACCAACGGGTAAAATCATCACTGATGTTGCAGTATTACTTATCCACATCGATAAAAATGCTGTAGCAATCATGAACCCTAAAATTATATTACTTTTATTTACTCCAACCTTACTAATGATGTTTAGAGCAATTCTTTTATGCAGTTTCCACTTTTGAATAGCTATAGCTAAAATAAAACTCCCAATAAATAAGAAAACGTATTTGTGCCCAAAAGCAGCCGTTGTGGTTTTAATATCTAACCCTCCTGAAAGAGGAAAAATTATTATTGGTAACAATGAGGTGGCAGCAATCGGAATAGGTTCTGTTACCCACCATATAGCTATCCAGGATGCACATGCTAAAATAGCTTTCCCTTGAAATTCTAAATCATCAGGATTGAAAAACACCATTATTAAAATAAAAGAAAGAGGCCCTAAAACAAATCCTATTTTACTTACGGATATTTTCATCTTAATTAAATATTAAGTCACACCCGGATTCTATAGAATCACTTGTATCATGTGACAACCCATTTATGATATTAAGAGTCCAATTAAAGGATAAAGAATTCGTTTGTGCAAAATCTTGAGCTTGATTATAAAAATGAATTGCTCTATCTACCCTATGTAGACCCTGAGCATCTGCAAACTCATTATGTCTTAATCCTGGAAAATCAGGATCATTATCCAAAGTTCCAACTTGAATTATATGGTTTTTATTTAAAATATCTATAAGGAAGCTATTATTAGATAAAGGAGGCTCTTGTGTTAATATACTATTATTTAATCCGTAAGGAAACTGAATGTTATTATCTAAAACAGTAAACCAGCCGGCTGCAGAGGTTAGGATTTTATCATACCTAGCATTTGGATTAAAAAGCATAAATCGGTGTACAAATTGAGCTCCAGCTGAATGTCCAAATAAATGATATTTATCAACGTTTGTGTTAGTATTGGCTAGAAACACATCAAAAATTGGTTCAATTATTGAAAATGCCCATTCGCTTACATCATTAAGTGATTCTGGTGTTGGATTGTCCCCATCTATATATACATTTCCTAAATTAAAACCATCTCCACCAGAAAAATTAAAATTACTAAATTCAGGTGCAATAATTATAAATCCATATTGATCTGCTTTACTCTCCATCATGTTTCTTGTTGATTCCCCACCTCTTCCTCCTCCATGAATATTAAATACTACTGGAGTATTTGAACTAACATTGTTAGGAATGTAGTAATAGATAGGAATGATTTTTTCATTAAAAGTTTGATAAAACAAACCGCGACCTAAATCTTCTAATGTTACATTATTATTATTGTCAATTGGTTCATTTGGTGTAAATGTAGTCTCTTGGTCTTGACAATTGAAAAGTAATAAAAATAGAAAAAATAGAAATTTGTTAATCTGCATAATTAATAGTAAAATTTTGTTAAATATAGAAGGATTTTTCTTTATTTTAGAGAAAAATTTAAAAAAAAATAGGTTTATGAAAAATATTATTATTTTGATGTTTCTATTGTTAGGAATTCAGTCTTGTGATACTGAAGATGTCTTGCCTGGTGTCTCTGTAGAGTTAGAAAGCGAAACTATTTCTGAAGATAATGGCTTAGTTGTTGTAACTGCTACTTTAAATGGGTCTGTATCTACCGATATAACTATTCCGTTGCAATTTTCTGGTATTGCTGATATAAATTCTGACTATTCAGTTAGTTCTAATAATATTTCAATAAATAGTGGAAGTACAACTGGTTCAGTAACTATTTCTGCTATTCAAGATAATGAAATTGAAAGTCCAGAAGAGATCCTTATTGATTTAATTGCAAATAGTGATTATCTTTTGTCAAGTAATTCTCAGTTAGTATTAACCTTGCTGGATGATGATACTGATACTGATGGTGATGGTACCCCAGATTCAGAGGATAACTGTCCCCTTGTTACTGGTGTTATAGAAAACAATGGATGTCCATGGTTAGGCTTTATTATCAATGAAGTTTTATATGATCCACCAGCTGGAATTGCCGGTGATGCTAATGGAGACGGAACAAGACATCCACATGAAGATGGGTTTATTGAATTTTACAATTCTGGTTTAGAAATTGACATGTCTGGCTACACTGTTTCTGATACAAGTCAACTAAGACACACTTTTCCTTCTGGATCTATAATTCCTTCTAATAGAGTTCTTGTTTTATTTGGTGGAGGTAATCCATCAGGTGATTTTGGAACTTCCATAATACAAACTGCTTCTGAAGGGACCTTAAACATGAATAATGCAGGAGATTTAATGACTATTAGTGATCCCTCAGGTAATACATTTTTAACTTTTGATATAGAACCATTGTCTAACAACCCAGACGAATCTTATACCCGTAGTCCAGATATAACTGGGGAAACTTTTGAACAACACTCTAGCATTGCTACAGCAAACGGAGCTTTGTTCACACCAGGTCATAAATTAGATGGTACAGATTTTTAAATTCTAAAAAATTAATATGAAAATTATAAAAATTACTTCTTTATTTCTTCTGTTAATATCCCTTAATATTAATTCTCAATCTACATTAGATAGTTATTCTTTTGGAGAAGGAATTAGCTTCACAGCGGATAATGGAAGTAAGATTAAATTAAGTGGTTACGCTCAACCGCACGTTGAAATAAAGAATTATAATGATTTAGATGAAAACTCTTCTTCTACTAGATTTAGATTAAGAAGGTTAAGATTAAGATTTGACGGAAAAGCTTCCAATCCAAAATTCGCATATAGATTCCAGGTTGATTTAAGTGGGTCTTCAGAAACAGGAGAGGCTACAGCTGATTTTTTATTAGATGCATATTTAAGTTATGATATTACAAATAGAATAAAAGTTATATTTGGTCAAAGGTCAACTTACACAGACAACAGAGAGTTATTTATGAATTCTAACTCCTTGCAACTAGTAGAAAGGAGCAGGCTTACTTCTGCATTCTCATCAATTCGAGAATTTGGTTTGTTTTTAAGTGGAAATTTTAGATTAAATGGCAAAGGTTCTTATTTACGTCCCTATTTTGTTTTAACAAATGGAGATGGAATAAATAATTTTGATAAAGATTTAGGTGGACTTAAAATTGGAGGAAGAATTGATTTTTTACCTTTCGGTCTATTCACTAATAAAGGACAGTTTAGACAAATTGATGTCATGAGAGAGTTAACACCAAAATTTGTAATCGGGGTTAATTATAGTCATAATTCAGGCATAAGCAGTAGAAGAGGAAGAGATAGTGGGTCAATACTTTATTTAGATGAATTTGGTCAACAAAGTTTACCCGACTATACTAAGTACGGAATTGATTTCTTATTTAAATATAATGGCTTCTCTGCCCTTGGAGAGTATGTCAAATCAAGTTCAACTGTTCCAGCAAATATTATTGAAAGAGTAAGAAATGATGGATCTACATCTTCATCATTTTTAGTCAATAATATTCAAGACGTTGAAGGATATGTTAATGGTAGGATGATGCTTGGTGAGGCTTATAATATTCAAATGGGATACTTGTTTAAATCTGGTATTACAATTGACTCTAGATATACCCGTTTAAAGGCAGATAAAAACTCTTTTTTAAACAATGCTACTTTTTATAATAGGCCCAATTACTATACTTTAGGTATTGGTAAACTTCTTGGAAGAAATTATGGTGCTAAGATTCAAGGTTCAATAACTTTTGTAGATGGCAGTTTGGGTGTAAATCATGATAATGATACTGTTACTGCTCCTGTTTTTAAAGATGAGCTACTTTTTAGATTAATTACAACAATATCTTTTTAGAAAGAAATATGGTTAAATATTTATACATACTAATTTTTTTACTAAGTACATTATTTGCTAGTAGTCAGCCTAACCCCCAAAGTAAGAAAATAACAAGTAATTTTTTTCCAGACTATCATGAGTTATTAGAAATAACACCAGCACTTAAAAAGAAAAAAGGGTTTACTAATTATCAAGAATTGATGACTTTTCTTAATAATTTGAAAAATAAATTTCCAGATAAAATGGAAATTAAATTTATAGGAGAGTCACAAAAAGGATATGAAATACCAATTATATTTCTTAATTCAGAAAATAAAAATAATTTAAAGGTTTGGTTTAAAGGTGGACTACATGGCAATGAGCCTGCTGGAACAGAAGGTTTATTGTATCTTTTAGATAGATTACTGAATGACAGTAGCTTAAAACATCTTTCGGATAATACAAATATTGCTATTTTACCAATGGCAAATATTGATGGCTATATAAAGCAAAACAGATACGCATCAAATGGACTGGATTTAAATAGAGATCAGACTAAATTAATGGCTTTAGAATCTATTAATATTAAACAAGCATATACAAATTTCAATCCTGATATTGCTGTTGATTTTCATGAGTATAGACCCTATAGAAAAGATTTTGCAAGGATGAGTGATTTTGGGATAACTTCTCTTTATGATGTGATGTTTTTATATTCAGGAAATTTAAATGTACCAGAAAATATTAGAGTAATCACGGATACTTTATTTGTTAAAAATGCAAGATCTATTTTGGATAACTATGAGTTAAAACATCATGATTATATATCTACTACTAAACATTTAGGAGAGATTCAATTTAATCAAGGGTCAACAAATGCTAGATCGAGTGCTACTTCATATGCCTTAAATAACACGATATCTACACTGATTGAAATTAGAGGAGTAGGGATTGGAAAAACTTCTTTTAAAAGAAGGGTAAATTCAGCTTTTTCTATAGCACTTTCATATTTAAAAACAACTGTTGAAAATAGTGATTTTATTAAATCAGAATTAAAAAAATCATTAAACTATAATTCAAGCGATATTGTAGTTACCAGTTCCAGAACTGTAGAAAAGGAAATAATTCAAACTATTGATTTGAATTCAAATAAAATTATTGATTACGAGGTTACAATAAGAGATGCTCTAAGATCCAATCCAACATTAGTTAGAAAACGACCTTCAGGTTATTTAATATTAGAAGAAAAGGTTGAGTTAATCAATAAATTAAGAATTTTAGGACTTGAAGTTAATATCGTTGAAAACGATACTATTATGAAAGTCGAGAAATTCAAAATTACAGATTACAACGATAATTTTGATAAATATGAAAAAATGAATTTACAGTCCGTAAAAGCTTCGCTTGTTGAAGATGAAATTACGATAAAACAAGGGACTTATTTAATTTTGACAAACCAAAGAACTTCCAACATTTTGACAGAATTATTGGAGCCAGAAGCTCCAAATAGCTTTGTCAGTTTTGGAATTTTAAAAACAGAGATAAACCAAATATTACCTATATACAGATTAATAAATTAAAAAAACATAGTCATGAAAAAGATATCATTTTTAATAATAATATTTATTACAACATTTATTACAGCTCAAGAATTAAGTCAAAACAACTCAGATTTTGATTTTGGTAACGGAGTTTCTTTATCATTTGATGAAGGAGATTATAATTTTAATATTAAAGGCTTTATCAAACCTACATATGTTTATAATAACATGACTACCATTGTTGACGGCGGTTCAATAGATGAGCTAAATCGACAATTCAAATCAAAGAATTCTGTGTTAGAGATATCAGGAAATGCTAAAAAGGAAAAAGTTAGCTTCACTATAATGATGGACTATAGTCTTAGTAACCCATTATTAGAAGCTTGGGTCGGATATCACCCTAGTAAAAGTGTTGATATATATTTTGGTCAAAGAAACACATTTTTAAATAACAGAGAAATGCTTTTTAACGAAGATGTTCTTCAATTTACTGATAGAAGTTTGCTTAGTCAAAACCATACAAGTTCAGCCGGTGAAGAATTTGGATTGTTTTTAGAAACTAGTTTTGGTGATAACTTTATTTTATCACCTAAATTTGCAATTACTTCTGGAGATGGGAGAAATTCTTTTGGAACGGATTCTAGAGACAGTGATTTAGGAGGTATTAAATTTGGTACAAGATTAGACTTATATCCTTTTGGAAATTTTTCAGAGGGAAATGAAGGGTCAATGGATTTAGTAGGAGAAGAAAAGATAATCATGGAATTAGGTTTTGCTTATAGTAAAAATGTTGGAACTAGTCATAGTACTGGTGATGGTCATGGAGAAATTATGTTTTATGATGGAAATGGTAATAATAATTTACCGGATTACGAAAAAGTATTTGTTGATTTATTATTAAAATATAAAGGATTTTCAATTTTAGCTGAGTATGCGGATGCTGCGGCTAGTGGTTTAAATGAAACTTATTTAGATCAGTCAGCAGCCAATTTATTAATACCAAAAGAAATTAGTGAATATTTGATTTTAGGAAGCAGTTATAACTTTCAGTTAGGCTATGTATTTAAAAATAATATTGGAATTGATTTTAGATATGAATTTTCTAACCCTGAATTTTCTAATGAAATTAATAGTGCTTATGAAAACTCAATTCTCCAAGATTTTGAAAATATGAGCTTTGGTATTTCAAAATATTTTGATGATAATAATTTAAAAATTCAAGCAGGTGTATCTTCAGTAAAATATTTTTATGGTAATGAGACTACTATTGCTGAATTAGTTTGCCAGATTAGATTGTAATTAACTTTTTTTTATTTGTAGTATACTAATAATTAGGTTGTCTACTGGTAATTTTGTGTAAATTTATAGTATGTACGAATCTACATTATCTAAAAATAAATATTTTTTTTACATATTTTTCTTTATAATTAACTCTATTTTTTCTCAACAATTTAGAGATGCTTCTAATTATGCAGATGTCAATATTTATGAAGATAATAATGGTATTGCTATCGCTGATTATGATCAAGATGGAGATCTAGATATTTTTATTGTTGGAAGTTTCTCGGAAGAAAACAATTCACAAACTTGGAGTAGGCTACTACAAAACACAAATAGCGGTAATTTTATTGATGTAACAGTTAACACTGGTATTGAGCAAAATTTAAATCATGATATTATTTTAAATGATATTGGTTTTTTAGACTTACAACAAGATTTTGGAGATAGACTTTCAGCTTCATGGGGCGATTTTAATAATGATTCTTTCCCCGATCTTTTTTTAGGAAATTCTAATCAAAGTCAATTATATCAAAATAATACGGATGGTTCATTTACTAATATTACAAATCAATCTGGTTTAGCTATAGATTGTGACACTTGTTTTGTTACTAGTGGTTTATGGTTAGATTATAATATTGATGGATTACTTGATCTGTTTATTACAGATTACCATTCTAGCTCTAATAATAAACTATATAAAAATCTAGGGTCTGGAATGTTTGAAAATGTAGACTTAGGTGAAATGATCGACCCAATGAATAGTTTTTCATCTATAGTTATTTACGCAAACGATGATAATTACCCAGATATATACATTACTAATGATCATGATCAAAATAATGTGTTATTAATAAATCAACAAGGTCAGGGGTTTGTTAATGAAGCAGAGTCTTACAATTTGCTAGATCCATATGATGGAATGGGATTGGCGACTAGTGATTATGATAATAACAACAACTTTGAAATTTTAGTAACAAATATCAAAGAAAACAGCTTTTATGTAGATCAGTTTATGGATAGCCAATATGTAAATTACTCAGAAAATGTAAATATATATGATACAAATTGGGCATGGGGAGCAATTTTTTCAGACTATAATCATGACGGGTTTGAAGATTTATTTATTGCAAATGGATTTTCAGTTCATGAAGAGAACGAATTTTTTTTTAATGTGAGTACAGGATCTCAATCTGTCCAGTCAAGAAAATTTTCTGCGACGAATCCTCTTGTAAATCAAGTTGAATTAACTAAAAGTAGATCATTAGCATCATTTGACTATGATAATGATGGGGATTTAGATTTATTGATATCTAATTTTGATTCAAGCCTTATTTTATATGAAAATAAAGCAATTGACTCCTACTTCACTGAAATTAATCAAGGGAGTTGGGTTAAAGTTAGCTTAAAAGGTACAGTCTCAAATAATGACGCCCTTGGGTCAGTTGTTGAGATATACCCTAACAATGATATAGATCAATCAAGATTATATCACGGATCTTCATATCAAAACCAGTCTATACAGTCAGTTCATTTTGGTCTAGAGAATGCTACATCTATAGATAGCCTGATAGTTACTTGGCCAAATACAGGAAGACAGACGTATCAAGATATTAGCATAAATTCCTCAATTACTATTATTGAAAATGAAGGAGTAACAGTAAGCGACAATAATACTTCTGTAAAAATTGAAGGCTGTACAAACATTTCTTCTTGTAACTATAATCCTGATGCAACCGTAGATGATGGGTCATGTCAGTTTTTAACAGCTGGAGATCTAGAAGGTGAAACCAATATTGAACCATTAGTTCCTTATTATTATTCCTTTGAATCAACTGACTCAACTAATTACTTATGGAGTGTAGTGAATGGAACTA
The DNA here is from genome assembly GCA_905182835.1 of uncultured Flavobacteriaceae bacterium. GTDB lineage: Bacteria > Bacteroidota > Bacteroidia > Flavobacteriales > Flavobacteriaceae > SGZJ01. The sequence continues at coordinate 19,066 of CAJJDI010000026.1, forward strand.
TACTTAGTGGACAAGGAACATCCAGTGTTTATGTTATATGGGATGTTACTACTGAAGGAAACCTGTCAGTGAGTGCATTTAATGATGTCTGCTCAACTGAAATAGAGTTATTAGAAATGAATATTGATTTATCTGAAATTGATTGGGATACTAACAATATTTCTATTGCAAGATTTTGGAACGAAATATTGTTAGAGGCAATAAGAAACGATTATGCGAGGCCAACTGTACATGCTAGAAATCTTTTTCATGTTAGTGCTGCAATGTATGATGCATGGGCAATTATTAAAGAACAAGGCTCTACTTATTTAATTGGACAAAGCGTAAATGATTTCAATGTTGATTATGGATCTTTCAGCAATGATTTAACTGAAGAAGAAAATATGATAACAGCAATTAGTTACTGTGCTTACAGGTTAATTTCTCATCGTTTCTCTCAATCACCTAATTCAGAATACATAATTAACTTGGCTAATTTTTACATGAGTCTATTTGATTATGATATTGAAAATTACGACACTTTAAATAACACCCAAGACCCAGTTCATTTAGGGAATTATATTGCTGAAAATTACATACTGTATGGGTTAGAGGATGGTTCAATGGAAGAATTAAATTATGAAAACCAGTATTATCTTCCTGTAAATGACCCTTTGTTACCACTATTAAGTGGGAATGAAAATATTATTGATCCAAATAGGTGGCAGCCCTTAACTTTAAATGTTTTTATTGATCAAAGTGGTCAGGTAACTGGTGAAAATACTCCGCCTTTCCTTGGTGCCGAATGGGGTAATGTTCATCCTTTTGGATTAAATCAAGATGATTTAAGTATATTTTCAAGAGACGACAATGTATATAAAGTTTACCAAGACCCTGGAGCACCTCCTCTTTTAAATAATTCTGATCAAGAATCTTTAGATTTCATAAATGCATTTTCAATGGTCTCTATTTGGGGATCACACCTTTCTTCTGAAAATAATGTTTCTTGGGATATATCCCCGAACTCAATTGGTAATTTCCCTCTAGATAATCTACCTGAAGAAGTTTCAGACTATAATAACTTTTATAACTACTATTTAGGTGGAGATACTAGTAATGGACATGATTTAAATCCATACACAAACCTTCCTTATGAGCCTCAGTATGCCTTAAGAGGTGATTATGCAAGAGTTTTAGCTGAATTTTGGGCTGATGGACCAGAGTCTGAAACTCCTCCCGGACACTGGTTTGTACTGTTAAATAAAGTCAACGATGATCCTTTATTAGTTAAGAAATTTCAAGGTGCTGGAGAGCTTTTATCTAATCTAGAGTGGGATATTAAATCTTATTTTATTTTAGGAGGAACTATGCATGATGCAGCTGTATCAGTTTGGGGGATTAAAGGATGGTATGATTATGTAAGACCGATTTCAATTATTCGATATTTATCTGGTTTAGGACAAAGCACTAATCCATCATCAGACAACTATCATCCTCAGGGCCTACCTATTGTAGAAGGTTTTATAGAGGCTGTTGAAGAAGGAGATTTTTTACAAGGTGATAACAATGAAAATATTGGCAAAATCAAACTGTTTACCTGGCGTGGACATGATTATATTGATGATGTTGACTTAGATCAAGCTAGTGTTGGTTGGATTTTGGCTGAAGATTGGTGGCCTTATCAAAGACCGACATTTGTAACCCCAAATTTTGCAGGGTACGTTTCTGGACATTCAACATTTTCAAGAGCTGCTGCAGAAGTTTTAACAATGTTCACTGGCAGTTCATATTTCCCAGCTGGTATAGGAAGGTTTTTTGCTCCTAAAGATGAATTTTTAGTATTTGAACAAGGTCCAAGTGAAAATGTTGAGCTTCAGTGGGCTACTTATAGAGATGCTGCTGATCAATGTAGTTTGTCTAGAATCTGGGGTGGTATACATCCTTATATAGATGATATTCCAGGAAGAATAATAGGCAACACAATTGGTAATGAAAGCTTTGAGTTTGGAGCAAGTTATTTTTCTAATAATTTAGCAATTCCTTCTTTTGAGAAAAACCGTCTTATATTAAAATATAATCCAATTAATTCTAACCAAAATATTGAGATTTTAAATACTTCAGTAATTGATAATTTTGAATTATTCAACTTAATTGGACAAAGGATTAATATTGAAGAAATTCACAATCCATCATCCAATTCCACTACTTTATCCCACGATTATCTGAATCCTGGAATTTATGTATTAAATAATAAAAATTATAGCTGGAAAATTATAGTTCGCTAATACTATGATTTAAGCTTAAAAACTTTATTTAAGGGAGCTTAAAGCTAGTGACTGTGAACTGCTTTTTATTTTTAGAATCTAATTCAACTGTAAACTAATATTTTTACAATATGCCAATGAAATCACTTCCGGAGGCTAAAATGTATGTTTCAGAGTTATTAAATCATATTTAATTTTATTCTTTTTCAATAGCATTATAAATTAATAAAATTAATAATCCAAAAACTATCCCAGAGATTATTAAAAGAATGCCAGTTATTCCTGAAGCAGAAAACGAAAGCCTTAGTAAAATAGTTGAAATTATAAATCCAGTATTTCTTATTAGCTGACTATATCTATCCGTATAGGCAAAAGAAAGAAGTAAAATAAACACATCGACTAAAATTAGTAAAGTGAAAAAATCATTAAAAAACAAATAATTAATATTTCCTTCAAAGGATTGATTAATAATCACACCATTGAACCAAGTTAAAAAACTAATTACACAAATTCCAATTAATATTGGAATCAGAACAATACTGACTAGTTTTTTTGAAGAAATAAATTGATTTAATTTTTCTGAAACTGATTTAATAGGAAGATTTTGTTTTGTACGCTTAAATAAATAAATTAAAAAGAATATTACAAGTATCCCAACTAAATCATAAATGAGTTGAAGGTTATAGGGGTTTTCTATCCAATTTGAATTTAAGTCTATTAAAGGAATATCCTTAAATATTTTTCTAATAACTATCAATGAAATTATTTCATACTGTTTTCCAACTGCAGTTGTAAATGATCTTGGAATATAATAGATTAATAAAAAAGCTTCATAAACTAGAATAAATGAAAAAGGAGTGTATAATGCAGCTATAGGATCAGAAAATAAATTAGTTTCAATTATAGAAACACCAATTAATTTATAGTTGCTTAATAAAATAATTGACAGATGAATTATAAATCCAAAAAATGCTAAGTACAAAATGTATTTCTCAAATCTTTTTAAAACATTTTCTGAAAAAATGATTGAAAACAAACCTTCTATTTTACTTTGAAATTGCATGACTTTCGTGAGTTTATACAAAAATAAGCCTTTTATATTAGATATTTTTTTTTAATTATTCATTGGATTCTATATGAATTCAAATAAGGTTTTAATTAAAATTGGTCTTAAGTTTATAACTGATTTTAGTCTAGCTGGCAAGTTTGTTAATCGGTATGAATTGTATTATTATTAAATTTCATTTTTTGTTAGTTTTAAAATTATCACTAGTTTCGTTTACTAAAATTCTATTATTATGAAGCAATATTTATTTGTCTTATCTTTTTTCGTATCATCAATTATATACTCACAATCTAATGCATCTTTATTAAACCATTATAAGGAATATTATAAACAAATGAAGACTCAAGGAGATGTCCAAGGTGTAATCAATGCTTTAACTCATTTGAGTATATTATCTCCAGATCAAGCAAGGAAAGATACTTTAGCAGTTTTATACATGAACGAAGGGAAACATATTCAGGCTTTAAACACTATAGGTATTGCTCAAAAAGAAAATGATTCGGACATGGCTGTTGAGGTTAAGGCTAGATCATTACAAATGGTAAATCAAATTGATAGATCTGTTGAGCATTATGAAGAGCTTTATAGAAGAAACCCAAATTCACTTGTAGCATACGAGTTAGCAGATTTAAAAATTCAATTAGATGATCTGTTAGGTGCTACTAAGCATATAACCTTCGGTATTGCTAATTCTAAAAGTGATGTCATGAGAACTTTTTATGAATCACAAAGTCAATATCAAGTCCCTATGAAGGCTGCTTTTATATATTTAAAAGCTCTAGTCAGGTTCAAGGAAAATAAATCTTTAAATATTGATGCAGCAATTGAAATTATGGATGAGGCATTGGTAATTGCCCCAAATTTTAACTTAGCAAAAATCAGTAAAGAGGCCTTATTGTCTCAAAAAATTATTCAATAATTTGTAATTCTTTTTCTATAATTTTATTTATTTGATAAATAAAATTATAATAAGATTCAATTGATTTATTACTGATTACAACTTTATTTTTTGATTCTAAACCAGATTCGGACAATACGGATTCTAGCTGTAGAATATTTGTTTCTAAGACAAGAAGTCTTGATGTTATTGAGTTAATGTTTAATTTTTCGGGTAAAGTTTTTCTTAATTCACCTATTGATTCTTTTAGATAGTTGTCTTTTTCTTTAAAAGTCGAATAATCTCCCTTGACTAGATTCGCTATAATATTTTGTAATTCTTGTAAGCTAGACCACTGTTGAGTTATATTTTTAGCTTCAGGGCTTAATTCGTAGATAACTATCTTAGATTCCATGTTAATATTATAACCTTCTTTATCACTCAAGTCTAATTTAGTTTTATTATTAATTGAATTATTACAAGCTTGAAGTAAAAGTATAAATACTATGTATTTTTTCATTTTTTTGGTTTAAATATCAAATAAAACATTAATAATAGAATTAATAATTCTATTTCAAAACCAAACACATAATCCGGCAAACCTAAAATAGTTTTCTCGCCTGTACCTAAAATTAAAAAGTTTTTTACGATAGGTGGTTTAGCTACATATAAATAGTTTGAGCCAAGAACAGAGTTAACCGGCATAACTATGGCTAGCAGTATATTTATGCCACCAAATGTTTTCAGCCACGAGTACTTGCCTAATTTCATCTTCATTCTATACATTATAACTAAGGGTATTGTTATAATTGAAGCATGTTTAAAGTAAAACATTATATAAAAGAAATAGTTGTCATTATATAATGTAATCTGTGGAGTTAAAATTGACACAAGACCACCAATAATTCCACAGTAAAATAAAAATTCAAATAAAAACTGTTTTTTCTTAACAAAGAAAATAACACTACAAATAATTGCAGAAACACTGCATAAATGCAAGGGCAGGTCTTCTTTTAATGTCCAAGCCCCACTTGAGCCTAATATTATATGATATGCGAAGGTCATGCCAATAATAATTAAAGAACTGCTTTTTAAAAATATTTGCATGTTTTGATTTTTAACTCTATAAGACAAGTAAAAATAGAGAGAAGCCAAAAACATAGTGATTGATATATTTCTAATCCATTCCTCAGAAAGAAATTCTATTGCAAATGGTGTATCCATAAGATTTTAATAATTATTAAATCTAATATAATTATAAAAATAATAATCTACGTAGCATGTAGTTATTTATTAATTACCCTGAAGCTTTAGTCTTCAATAAAGCTAAACTAATTATAATCTAATAATAAGTGAATCTTCTGACTTCAGAAATATACTTTGCTAATCGAATTACTTGGTGGGTGTATCCATACTCATTGTCATACCAAACATATAAAACCACGGTTTCATCATTAGTAATTGTTGCTTCGCTATCAAAAATACATGGTGCAGTAGTCCCTATAATATCTGTCGAAACTAATTCCTTGTTTATAGAGTATTTAATTTGTTCAACTAATTCGCCGTCAAGAGCGTTCTGTTTCATGATGGCATTTAAACTATCTTTATTAGCTGATGTTTTTAATTGTAAATTTAAAATGGCTAAAGAACCATTAGGTACAGGAACTCTAACTGCATTTGATGTTAATTTTCCCTTAAGTTTTGGTAATGCTTTAGTTGCCGCACTTGCAGCGCCAGTTTCAGTGATAACCATATTTAATGCGGCTGCTCTACCTCTTCGATGCTTAGAATGCATATTGTCTACTAAATTTTGATCATTTGTATAAGCGTGTACTGTCTCTATGTGTCCTTTTTTAATACCATAATTTTCTTCTATAACTTTTAATATTGGAGTAATGGCATTAGTTGTACATGAAGCTGCAGAGTATATTGATTCTAATTCTGGATTGTGTTTTTTATGATTAACTCCGTAGACAATATTTGGAATCCCTTCAGCAGGTGCTGTTAATAAAACTTTACTTGCTCCTTTAGATGCTAAATGCCTACTTAGCTCTTTGAAATCTCTAAACGCTCCTGTATTATCTATTACTAATGCATCAGTAATTTGATACTTATTGTAGTCAATATTTTCTGGTTTAGATGCAGAAATCATATAAACTGTTGTGCCGTTAATTATTAATGCATTGTTTTCTAAATCTATTTCTACAGTTCCTAAAAAATCCCCATGCACAGAGTCTGTTCTTAAAAGTGAAGCTCGTTTTTCTAGTACAGATTGGTCTATTTCACCCCTTGTAACTATTGCTCTTAAGCGTAATTGTGATCCTCTGCCAATTTGAACCATTAACTCTCTTGTTAACAACCTCCCAATTCTTCCAAAACCATATAAAATGACGTCTTTAGGTAATTGCTTTTTACTTTCTTTAATTTCTTTTAGCTGATGCTTGACAAATTCTGTTTTGTATAAATGTTTATTTGTATTTAAGTGGAACTCATATACCAATTTACCGATATCTAATTTTGATGGCTGAAGGTCTAATTCATGTATAGATTTAGATATCGATAAGATATCAATAATAGATATAGGTTTGTTAATAAATCCTTTAGCGTATGAGATTAGATTCAGAACCTCACTCGCTCTTTTGTCTATTAAAGAGTTTTTGAAGAGAACTAGTTCAATAGATTTGTCATACCACAAATCATGAACTATATTTATAAACTCTATGGTTAATTTTCTATTTTCTGTTTCTATTGAAACTTCATCATCATAGTTTTTTATTGAACCCATTATTTTTATTTAGTATTTTTTTGTAAAAGTATTTCTTTTTTAAAAAATACGAAATCGATTTCGTAATTTTTTTTATAAATAAATAAAAAGAGAGATAAAAATCAGAATTAGAATCAATTAAGAAATGTATAAAAACAGAAAACCCTGTAAGTCATAGACTTGCAGGGTTAAAATGTGGTACCTCCAGGAATCGAACCAGGGACACATGGATTTTCAGTCCATTGCTCTACCAACTGAGCTAAGGTACCTTATAAGGTGTGCAAATATAGATTCATTTTTATTATTCCCCAAAAGAAATTCGTAAAATTCCTTTTTGTAAATTTGTAATAATATAATAACATGAATTTAACTTTAGATATAGGTAATACATACGCTAAATTAGCAGCTTTTGATAAGACTTTAGTTTTATTAAAATCATTTAAGGTTGAATTAATTTACGATCATATCGATGATTTTCTAAAATTACACCCTTCAATTCATAATCTTATTGTTTGCTCTGTAACTGATGTTAATTTAAATTTTGATCAGTATAATTTTAGTAATGTTCATTTTGTTTCAGAAAAATCAAATATTCCTTTTCTAAACTTATATTCTTCAAAACACTCTCTTGGTAATGATCGTATTGCTTTGGTTTCATCAGCATCAATTAATTACCCTAATAAAAACGTATTAATTATTGATGCAGGTAGTTGTATTACTTATGATTTTATTAATGATAAAAACCAATATTTAGGTGGGGCTATATCTCCAGGAATTAATATGAGATTTAAATCATTGAATAATTATACTTCAAAATTACCATTAATAAGCCCTGCTTTTACAGATTTTGAAATTGGGACTGATACATTGGAATCTATAAATATTGGTGTTTTGAATGGGATGATTTTTGAAATTGAAGGATTTATATCACAATATTCATCTAGATACGATAATTTAACAGTTATTTTAACAGGTGGAAACTCAGATTTCTTGTCTAACCGATTAAAAATTAGCATCTTTGCGAATGAAAATTTCTTGTTAGAAGGATTAAATCATTTAATAAAACTAAATATCTCAAGTTGAAAAAAAATCTATTTTACATAATTTTATCTTTAATTTCTATCAACTCTTTTTCACAAGGCAGCGCATCTCCATATTCATTTTATGGTATTGGAAGCTTAAACTTTAACGGAACAACCGAAAACAGAGCAATGGGTCGATTGAGTATGGTAACAGATAGTATACACATGAACTTTAGAAATCCTGCTTCTTTTACAGGTAATGATTTAAAAGCTTTTAATAATGAAGGTAGGTTAGTTAAATTTACTGTTAGTGTAGGGAACTCTGATATCAATTTTAAAACACAGAATGCTTCTGCAAAATCAACAACAACTTCGTTTGATTATTTAGGAATGTCAGTTCCTATGGGGAAATTTGGAATGGGTTTTGGCCTAATACCACACTCGTCAGTTGGTTATAAACTTGAATCTTTGGATGATGCTGATTTAATTAAATATAAATATTCAGGAAAAGGTGGCCTTAATAAAGTTTTACTTGGGCTTGCTTATCAATTCTCTGAAAGCTTAGCTTTAGGGATGAATTTTGATTATAACTTTGGTAATATTCAAAACAATGGTGTTGAATTTTTATACGATGATAATTCAGAGCCATTAGATTATCATAGTAGAGAAGCAAATAGATCTGATTTAAGTGGCTTTAGTTATAACTTAGGAATTACTTTTAAACCGATGTTAACAGATTTAATTCAATTACATTCTGCATTTACCTACTCTCCAGACTACAACTTAAATTCGGATAATAGTAGAACATTTTCATCTATTGTAATTAATTCTAATTCTGGTGAAGAATACCCAATCAATGAAATAAATGTTGATTTAGAATCACTAGGTTTAAAAGAAACAAACTTGTCAATGCCATCTAAAACATCAATAGGTCTCGGGATTGGAAAAATTAAAAAATGGTTTATTGGTACGGAATATACTTTTGTAAATACCAGTGTATTTAAGTCGGATTTAATAAATATTGATAATAGTAGTTATGAAGATGGTTCGACAATTTCTTTTGGCGGATATTTTATACCTGAATTTTCTTCATTTAATAATTTGTTAAAAAGAATAGTTTATAGATCTGGAATTTATTTTGAAAAAACAGGATTAATAATTAACGATCAATCTATATCAGAAGTTGGTATGACTTTTGGAGTAGGTATTCCAGTGGGTAATATGTTTTCTAATTTAAACTTGGCATTAGAAGTTGGTAAACGTGGCACAACTGATGCAAACTTAGTAGAGGAAAAATTTGCAAACTTAAAAATGAGCCTATCTTTAAACGATAGATGGTTTGTTAAAAGAAAATATAATTAATTATGAAAAAATTATTTAGTTTACTATTTATTTCAATTTTTATTACTTTTTCATTTTCACAGCAAAATGAAGACGATATTAATTCACTTTCAATTTTTAGTGAATATGCCAAAGCAAAAAATTATGATGCGGCATACACTCCTTGGATGGAGTTGAGAAAGAGAAACCCGAAATTTAATTCAGCTATATATACTTACGGAGAAAGAATTTTAAAATACAAAATTAAAAACTCAACAGCTGAAGAAAAAGTACAGTTCATAAATGATTTAGTACTACTCTGGTCAGAAAAACGTGAGAATTTTTCTAAAAAAGCTCCTCTTGGGGCTACGCTAGCGAAGACGGCACAACTTCAATATGATAATAGAAGTATATTAAATATACCAAATATTGAATTGTATAATTCATTTGATATTGCTTACAAATCTGATTTAAAAACATTTAACAATCCAAAAAATCTCTATACATATTTTAAATTAACTGTAGAATTATATGATTCAGGAGAGAAAGCTGTTGAAGAACTATTCACAAAGTATGATGAGGTTTCAGAAAAAATAGAGCTAGAAATTAAAAATTTTACAAATAAGTTAAATCAATTTATACCTGAAAACGAAGATCAACAGCAAGTTCTTTCAAAAAAACAAAAAAGCCAATTTAAATCCTATACTAGTTTTTTAAAAGCCTACACACAAATTTCAAAAGGAATGGATATAGATTTAGGAGAGAGGGGTAATTGTGAGAATTTAATCAAAATGTATGATAAGAATTATGAGGCTAACAAAAATGAAGGTATATGGTTGCAAAGAGCTATGAACAGATTAGCTAATAAAGACTGTATAGATACTGAATTGTTTGTCACTATTTTACAGCAAAAAAATAATTTAGAACCCAACCCAGATACTTCCTATTACCTTGGTATTATCAAAGATAAAGAAGGTAAAAGTGATGAAGCATTTGCATATTACACCCAAGCTATTGATTTAGAGACTGATGGTTATGAAAAAGCTAAAATTTTATTTAAGATAGCTACAAAATTCAAAAAAAGCGGTTCATTTTCTAAGGCAAGGTCATACTATAGAAAAGCCTTGAGATATAACCAGTCAATGGGTAAATGTTATATAGCTATTTCGCAGATGTATGCATCAAGCGCAAAAAACTGTGGGTCTGATAACTTTACTCAAAGAGCTGTCTATTGGTTAGCTTCTAGTGAGGCTCTAAAAGCAGCTAAGGTTGATAATAATCTTAAAAAAAGTGCAAATAGTTCTTCAAAAAATTATCTTGCAAAAGCTCCACAAAAAAGCGAAATATTTTCATCTGGCAGGGAAGGCGAATTGATAAGTATTGGTTGCTGGATAAGCTCTAGTGTTAAGGTTCCAAATCTATAATGAAACATTTGTATCTCATAGTTCTGTTGATATTATTTTTTTCATGTAAAAACGAACTTTCTGACATAAGAACTTTAGATTTCAATAATTCTCCTGTAACAGTTGCTAAAAATATTAATTCAATATATACTGATTCAGGTATAGTTTCTTCAAAATTAATTAGTCCTAAAATGTATAATTTTTCTAACATGGATTTTCCTTATTTTGAATTTCCTGAATCCGTTGAGATAATTTTTTATGATGAACACAAAAACGAGAGTATAATTACTGCGGATTATGTTATTTCTTACAATAAAACTGATCTTGTTGATTTGCGAAGTAATGTAATAATTATAACCAGTTCTAATGATACATTATATACCGATCAGTTGTATTATGATAAAGGTCAAGAGTGGTTGTTTACAAATCATCCATTTAGATACAAGTCATTTGACAAAGACATTAGAGGAGTTGGATTTGATTCAAATATTAATTTTACAAAAATTAATTTCCTTGATGTTAATGGTTACGTCTTATTAGAGGAATAATTACTATATTTATTTTACTATACAATACTATGAGAAAATTAAGTTTTTTTAAATACGCTTATCTTGTTTTTGCAATTCTTTTTTTTGTTGAATTCATCTCAAACTTTGGTGTAAACATAACTAAGTCTATTATTTCTTTGTTATTATGCCTATTCGCAATATTTATTTTCTTTTTTAGAAAGAAATTTCAAAATCGATTTAATTCAAGAAATAAATAACTAAGATGTACATTGATTACGTTATAGTTATAATTTCTTTGTTATTTTCAGCTTTCTTTTCAGGGATGGAAATCGCATACATTTCTTCAAATAAAATTTCAATAGAAATTGAAAAGAAAGAAAAGAATTTCACATCATCTATTTTATCTAGATTAACCTTAAAGCCCTCAAAATTTATAGCTTCAATGCTTATTGGAAACAATCTAGCATTAGTGATTTACGGTTTCTATATGGGTGATATATTAATCAATTTATTTGATTATTTATTAATATTTGATTACTCGTTTTTAAGTAAATTAATTACAGAATTTAATCTGTTAACTAAAACGATTATATCTACGGTGGTTATATTAATAACTGCTGAATTTCTACCTAAAGTCTTATTTCAAATTTATTCTTTTCAGTTTCTTAAATTCTTTTCACTACCAGCATATTTTTTCTATTTATGTTTTTATTATATCTCTGATTTTGTACTGTGGATTACAAATCTTATTCTTAAAGTGTTCTTTAAAACACAAGGAGATAAGATTCAACTGCTCTTTAGTAAGGTTGAGCTAGAAAATTATGTAGACGAGCAAATAGACGCATATTCTGAAGACCAGCCTATAGATAGTGAAGTTCAGATTTTTCAAAATGCATTAGATTTTTCAGCTTCCAAAGCTAGAGATATTATGGTCCCTAGAATTGAGTTATGTGCTTTAGAAATTCATGATTATATATCAAAACTAAAAGAGACACTTATTTCTACAGGTTTTACAAAAATATTAATTTACACAAATACAATTGACGATATAATTGGTTATGTACATTCTCACGATTTATTTAAAAATCCAAAATCTATTAAATCAATGTTATTGCCAGTAGAATTTGTTCCAGAATCTATATTAATTATAGATTTGTTAAGCACTTTGACTAAAAAGAGAAAGAGCATAGCAATTGTTTTAGATGAATATGGTGGAACTTCTGGAATGATAACTGTTGAAGATATAGTGGAGGAGTTATTTGGTGAAATAGACGATGAGTTTGATGTTAATGATTTAATAGAGACAAAATTTAAAAACAATCATTATAATTTTTCTGCTAGATTAGAAGTGGATTATATAAATGAACACTATCACTTAAATTTACCAAAAAGTGAAGATTATGGAACTTTAGGTGGTCTAATTGTTAATTTCACTGAAGAAATACCAGAGTTAGGAGAAGAGGTGTTAATCAATAATTATCTTTTTAAAATCATTGATGTTTCAAACACAAAAATCAATATAGTTTCATTGATAATCAAGAAATAATTTTGTTTTTATTATTAAGAAGAAAATGGTACTTTTGGCGACTATATATAAATTAAGCAACAATGGCAATATTAAACAAGATAAGACAGAGATCATTAATTTTGATACTAGTTATAGCAATGGCATTATTTTCATTTGTATTAGCTGATCTTTTTAAAAACAGTGATGGTTTTTCAACTACAGAGCAAAACATAGTAGCGACTGTCAATGGTATAGATATAGATCGAGATGACTTTATGAATAAAGTTGAAAGCACTGAAAGACAAAATAATGGCGCAAGATCTAACATACAATCTATGAACTTGGTTTGGGATACAGAATTAAGAAGGGTTGTTCTTAAAAATCAATTTAACAGAATTGGTATTTCTGTTGAAAGAGATCAAATGAGAGCTTTGTTGCAAAATAATTTAATTTCTTTTGATGAGTTCATGAATTCAGATGGATTGTTTGATGAAAATAAATTAAATGAGTTTATTGCTAATTTGAAAGAAATATCTCCAGAGACAACCGGACTTCAGGGTACTCTCATTAATTATGATTCTTGGATTAATTTTGAAAGTACTATTGCTCAAAATGGATTAGAGTCTAGTTATTTTAATTTGATTAATTCAGGATTAAGGTCTACCCTTTATGATGGAAAAACAAATTATCATTTTCAAAATGACAATGCAGATATAAAATTTATACATTTCCCATATAATTCGATTTCGGATTCTCTAATTTCTGTTTCTAAAGCTGAATTAAGATCATTTATTAATGATAATCCAAAAAAATATGCCATTAAAAGGTCTAGAGATTTAGTTTATGTCAAGTTTGATGAAACTCCATCAGTTGAGGATGAAAATGAGATTACTGATAAGTTATCTAGTTTAATTTTAGATAGGGAAGAGTATGATGCAGAGAGTAATACTACTGAAAAAGTACTAGGTTTACAAAACACTAAGGACCCTGAATCTTTTTTAAATCGATATTCTGATATAAAATTATATGATTCATATGTTTTTGAAAATTCTTTTTCAGAAGACATATCTCCAAATATTTATAAATTAAATAAAGGAGAGTTTTATGGTCCTTATAAAGAGGGTGGTTATATGAAGGTAACTAAGCTTTTAGATGTAAAAAAAATATCTGACTCTGTTAAAGTTAGACATATATTAATTCCTTATGCTGGAGCTACAAGAGCTGAAGCTGGAGAATTAAGAACTGTTGATCAATCTAAAAAAACAGCAGATAGTATCTATAGACTAGTAAGAAGAAATCGAAATAATTTTAAAAAACTATTAACTTTGTCTTCTGATAAAGTGAGTAATGAAAATGGTGGTGAAATTGAATTTGCATATACTGATGGATTTGCCCCAGAATTTAAAAACTTTTCTTTTGAAAATAATGTAGGTAATATTTCTGTTGTTGAATCTGGATTTGGTTTTCACATAATCGAAATACTATCTCAAACTAAAAAAAGAAAAGCTTTAAAAGTAGCTAATTTAGCACTTAGAATTGAATCCTCTGAAAGAACTATTGATAGTATATTTAATTCAGCTTCTAAGTTTGAAGTATTAGCTTCTAAATCTGATTTTAGATCAGTAGCAAAAGAAAATAACTATTCGTTAAGACCAATTAATAAAGTCAGAGATTTAGATGAAAATATACCTGGACTTGGTGCTCAAAGAAGTATAGTTAGATGGTTGTATGAAGGAGGTACAGATGTTGGAGATTTTAAACGATTCAATTTACAAAATGGCGGATATGTTGTTGCAATGTTAACTTCGATTAATAAAGCCGGTTTAATGTCTAATGAAAAAGCTTCTATAACTGCTTTGCCGATAGTTAAGAATAAAAAGAAAGCTGAATTAATCTTAAAAAAGATAAACGCTAAAACTCTTTCAAAGATTTCCGAAAACCAAAACCAAACTATTCAAACTGCATTAGCTGTTAACATTTCTAGCCCAACATTGTCTGGTGTAGGTAATGAGCCAGAAGTTATAGGTAATTCTTTTGGTCTTGAAATAGGTCAAACTTCTAAAGCTATTTTAGGTAATAATGGAGTGTTTTATATATATTTAGAAAAATTGAATATAGCTGAAGATCTACCAAATTATCTTACGTTTTCTAATAATATGAGTGCAGCAAAATTAAACAATCTTAATACGAAGATTTATGAGGCACTTAAAGAGGTCTCAGATATTGAAGACAAAAGAGTTTTATTTTATTAATTGGGAATATTCAAAAATAGTTTTATAACCTTTTTCTAAGAAATATTGCATATCAACTTTTGAACCAGTTGCTAGTATAAAGTCACCGCCCCATGCTCCTAAGCTTTTAACTACACCTTTATTATAGTCTTTAAACAGTCTGTTTTTTATAGGAGCAATATCTATTAGTTTTGAAATTAATAATTCATGTCTGATTATGCATTCTTCAAACTCATTTAGATTGTTAGTTGTTGCTATAGTTTGATTAATTAACTTAAACTGATTCTTAATTTCTTCATTCAAGACGTTTTTTTTAGACATGTAATCTTTGATCCCATCTCTGCTATTTTGTTTATTTCCTAAGTAAATAAAGAATATATTTTCTTTAAAAGTTGGACTAAATTTTGATTTTTTGATAGTTATTCTACTATTGTAATTATTGAATTGTATGGGGTTTTCAGATCTAGCACAAGCAATGTCATAACCACTACCTTCAAATGTTTGTTTTAGTAGTTCATATGAATCAATCTTTGCCCAATTAGCTAGGTTATTAATAAGTGTTGAAGATGTTCCAAGTCCCCAATCTTTTGAGAATGATAATTTTGAAACAAAATCATATCCCACAATATTATTAATTTTCGTATTACTTAATTTAATAACAGAGTTAAAGACCTTTAGTAAGGTATCTGAAATATTGTTTTTATCACCTGAGTATTTAATTTTGTTTTCTGAATCTATGAGATATTTTTCTTTGAACCATATTTTATTATTATAATCGTAACTAGTCCAATTTATGTATTTTGAATTATTTTTCAATACCGATAGTGATTGGCCAAATTTTGTAGGTAATGCTATGCATTCAACACCTTCTAAAACAACATATTCTGAAGTTAATAATATTTTGCCATTACTATTAAAGTCAGTCATTAGTTCTTAATTTATTAATGAATACATCAACATTTAAATGACTTACTGTATTTGTCTTAAAGTGATTTATTGCTTTTTCTTTTTCTTTATCAGATGCTTCAAGTTTATTAAGCATGTTAATCAAGTGCATTTTCATGTGCCCGTGTTGTATCCCTGTTGTGATTAATGACTTTATTGCAGCAAAATTTTGAGCTAAACCAGCTACAGCTGTAATTTTCATTAAATCTCTTGCATTTGGATTTTCTAACATTTCCAACGCAAGATTAGCTAGCGGATGTAACTTGGTTAAACCACCTACTGTGCCAAGTGCAAGAGGTACTTCAATTGAAAAGTTAAATATATTATTTTTTACATATGCTCTTGTTAAACTCCTGTAAGAGCCGCTTTTAGAAGCGTAAGCGTGCGCGCCTGACTCTACAGCTCTAAAATCATTTCCTGTAGCTATTACTACAGCGTCTATTCCGTTCATAATCCCTTTGTTATGCGTAACGGCTCTGTATTTATCAACTTGAGCTATATTTACAGCTCTAACAAAATTTTCAGCAAAAACCATGGGGTTTATTATGCTTCTGTCTTTTAATTCTTCAATATTACAAGACACTTCTGCTTTTACAATACAATCAGGAACATAGTTTGAAAGAATAGACATTATTATTTCAATTCGAGAGCTATCTTCATAATTACCCTTTAGAGTTTTACTGAATTGCTCTAAGCATGAGTTAATGAAATTCGCACCCATTGCATCTTGGGTATCAAAAGTTGCCTTAAGTTGAAAATAATTTTCTATTTGATCATTTAAGTTCACTAATTGAATGTCCTTAACTCCACCACCTCTTTTACTCATATTAGTGGTTAAAGAAATTACGTCAGAAAATAATTTAGGTTTGATAATTTCAAAATATTCATTTAATGTTTGAAAATCACCTTTGTAGATAAAATGTACTTGACCAATTTTTGTAGTTGAAATAACCTTAGCCTTGAATCCTCCTTTGTCTAACCAAAATTTAGCAGCTTTACTTGCCGCTGCAATCACTGAACTTTCTTCAGTTACCATTGGTATAGTGTATTGTTTGTTGTTAATTAAAAAATTTGGAGCTACAGCAAAAGGTAGATAGAAATTTGTCAATGTGTTTTCAGCAAATTCATCATGGAGTTTCTGTAATTTCGCATCATCATTACTATACTGTTGAAGAATATTTTTTACATTATTGTTTGAAGAGAATGAGTTTTTAATTAGCCATTCAATCTTTTCTAACTTGTTGAGTTTTGAGAAACCAGAAATTGGTTTTATCATAAATTTTTTTTAATTCAAAGATACTATTCTATTCTAAATTAAGTAACTAATAATATAATTTCAATTTGTTATGGTTAATTATATTAATTATGCTATTTTAGGTCGTGAAATTTTTAAACTAAACATATGACTAATTCAGATTCATTATCATCACAAAAGCAATTATGGGGACATCCAGTCGGACTGTATGTTCTATTTTTTACTGAAATGTGGGAGCGATTTTCTTATTATGGAATGAGAGCCATTTTAGTATTATACTTAGTTGCTGAGTCTACTGCGGATGCAATTAATCCAGGATTAAATTGGGAAACAGGTGAAGCATTAGCTTTATATGGCACATATACTATGTTAGTATACGTAGCATCTATCCCGGGTGGTTGGATTGCAGATAATATATTGGGGCAAAAAAAATCAGTCTTATATGGAGGTGTTCTATTAGTTTTTGGTCATACGATTTTAGCTGTTGAGCAAATGTGGGCTTTTTATACTGGACTAGGTCTTATTATTGCAGGTGTAGGTATGTTAAAACCAAATATTTCATCAATGGTAGGGGGTTTGTATGCTAAAGGAGATGTTAGAAGAGATAAAGGATTTATAATTTTTTATATAGGAATTAATGTTGGAGCTTTTTTATCTAGTTTAATTGTAGGTTATGTAGGTGAAACTTATGGTTGGCATTTTGGTTTTGGTCTAGCTGGTATTGGAATGACATTAGGTTTAATTCAATATATGTATGGTCAAAAATATTTAAGTCAGGTTGGTAATTTTATTGGAGATAAAAATTCTTCTGAAGGAGAAGG
The DNA here is from genome assembly GCA_905182835.1 of uncultured Flavobacteriaceae bacterium. Lineage (GTDB taxonomy): Bacteria > Bacteroidota > Bacteroidia > Flavobacteriales > Flavobacteriaceae > SGZJ01. Next base: position 37,029 of record CAJJDI010000026.1, read on the forward strand.
TGTATTAAAAAAACCATTAACATTAATCGAAAAAGATAGGTTAGTTGTTTTGTTTTTATCTTTTATACTTGTTATAGTTTTTTGGGGAGCTTTTGAGCAAGCAGGAGGTTTAATGAATATATATGCTTCTGAAAAAACAGATAGAATCTTAATGGGTTGGCTAGTTCCAGCTTCTTGGTTTCAATCATTGAATGCTATGTTTATTATATTTCTTGGTACAACAGTTGCAATGTACTGGGCTAAGAGAAAATTAAAAAATCAACTATCCTCTTCGTTATTTAAAATGATCATTGGATTAATAATAATGGGAACTGGATTTTTCTTTATGTCAGCTGCAGCTACCCAATTTGAATCTGAAGGAAGTTCAGCAATGTATTGGTTAGTTTTAGCTTATTTATTCCATACAATTGGAGAACTCTGTATTTCACCGGTAGCATTGTCATTTATCACAAAATTAGCCCCATTAAAATATGCTTCACTAACTATGGGAGTATACTTTGCAATGACAGGTTTTGGTAATAAGTTAGCAGGCGTATTAGGGGAAGCATCACAAAGTATGGGCGAGTTTACTATTTTTACAGGTATTGCAATTTTTTGTGTTGTTTTTGGGTGTTTAGTTTTGCTTTTTAGAACTAAGCTAGAAAATCTTACCCATGGTGCAGAAGATGATAATTAATAATATGAATAACACGACTACTGATCATTTTTTTGAATCTACAGTTTTAGGACATCCTTCTGCTTTATTTGTATTGTTTTTTACAGAAATGTGGGAACGATTTTCATACTATGGTATGCGCGCTTTATTGGTTATGTTTTTTACTGCGGCTCTAATTGACGGAGGTTGGGGATGGCCAAGGGAGTATGCCTATGCAATATTTGGCACATACACATCTTTAGTATATATATCAACACTACTTGGAGGGTATATGGCTGATAAAGTTATTGGATACAGGTATGCGGTTTTAATAGGTGCTCTTTTGATGACTTTAGGTCACGGTTCGATGGCAATCGAAACCCCTTTCTTTATATATTTAGGTTTGACTTTATTAGTTTTTGGGAGTGGTTTTTTTAAGCCAAATATGACCTCAATAATATCAGAAATGTACAAAGGGAAAGATGAGAAAAAAGATGGAGCCTATACTATTTTTTATATGGGTGTTAATGCAGGTGCATTTCTAGGAATTCTACTTTGTGGATATATTGGTGAACAAGTAGGTTGGCGATGGGGTTTTGGTTTAGCCGGAATTTTTATGTTATTTGGTTTATTGCAGTTTTGGTTTGCACAAGAAATTTTTGGAAATATTGGAATTAAGCCTGTTATTACTGATGTTAAAGTTTCTAATATTAGTACTGATGAACCAAAGTTGAATCCTTTCACAAACCTTCAATTAGTTTTGATTGCTATTTCTGGAACCCTCGGATTATCTTGGATTATTAATGACCCAATTTCTAAAATATCAGAGGGTAGTTATAATCTTTTTAACTTTAGTGTTTTTGGAATGGAGGGATCTAATTTTGCCATAATTAGTGCATTGGCATTATTTGTATCATTATTAGTTATTAGAATTCCGAGATATGATAAAATAACTCGAGATCGAATGCTAGCAGTGATCTTCTTTGCTTTTATTACGATATTCTTTTGGGCTCTTTTTGAACAAGCACCCGGCTCCTTGACAATATTTGCACGTGATTATACCCAGCGTATTTTAGAAGGTAATTCAGCTTTCATTTTTAAAGTAGTTAATGCTTTAATGACAGTAATTCCTTTAGGAATTATAACATGGGTTCTCTGGTTACTTTTCAAGAGAACATTTTCTATGATTTCAAAATCCAATATTTTCTTAGCAACTAGTTTTGTTATAATTTGGGGTATTGCGATTTGGATGTTAAGCGTAGAGTTTCAAAAAGATGTCACAGAAGTTCCAGCATCATGGTTTGGTGTGCTAAATTCATTATTTATTATTGTATTTGCTCCTTTGTTCTCTAAGTGGTGGGAGAGTAAGTATAATCCCAATGCAAATATGAAATATGCCATAGGTATGATTTTGTTGGGGCTTGGGATGGCGTGTGTAGCAATTGGGGCATCTGACATTCCAGCAGGAGCTAAAACAGCTTCAGTTAGTATGATATGGCTTGTTTTAGTTTATTTCTTTCATACTATGGGAGAATTATGCATTTCTCCAGTTGCCTTATCTTATGTAAGTAAGTTGGTACCTGGCCGCATGATTGCTATGATGTTTGGTATTTGGTATCTAGCAGTTGCTATAGGTATGAAATTAGCAGGTGTTTTTGGAGAAGCCTCTGAAAGTATTGCTAATAATGAAGGTTTAAGTTATTTTTTCTGGCTTCTTACCGCCATTGCTTTTAGTCTTGGTATCTTGTCAGCTTTATTATATCCAGTAATTAAAAAACTAATGCACGGTATTAAATAGTCTTATGAAACATTTATTTATTATTATATCATTATTATTTTCTGTTAATATTTGTGCGCAAAATATTAATTGGATGGGTTTAGAAGAAGCACTAGAAATGCAAAATAAAAATCCTAAAAATATCATTATAGATGTTTATACTAATTGGTGTGGACCATGTAAACTATTGGATAAAAATACTTTTCAAAACAAAAAAGTAGCAGATTTTATTAATCAAAATTATTATGCAGTAAAGTTTAATGCAGAAGGAAATGAAGTGATAAATTTTGATGATAGAGAGTTTTTAAACCCTAATTATAAACCAGCGTTAGCTAACAGGAGAAACGGAAATCATCAACTTACAAGATACTTAGGTGTAAGCGCTTACCCAACAATAGTTTTTTTAGACACTGAATCTAATATTATATATAAGCTTAGAGGTTATAACACTCCTGCTCAAATTGAAATTTGGCTTAAATTATTCAAAGACGAAGAACATAAAAATATAAAAAGTCAGGATGATTTCAATAATTTCCAAAAGTCTTTTGTTCCAGAATTCTAATTTTTCATGTACTTTTCTATAAGATCAGCAGTTTTTTTACTTGCACCTTTTCCTCCTAACATTTTGTGAAGAAGATCATAATTATTAAACATAGAAGACATGTTTTTTTTATTTAAGATCTTCTGAAGTTCTATTACTAAATTTGTTTTATTACAGTCTCCTTGAATCAGTTCTGTTACAACCTCTTTATCTAGAATTATGTTTACTAAAGAAATGTATTTTAAGTCAGGTATAAGCAACCTCCCTATTAGATAAGATAGCCAACTAGTCTTATAGCACACCACTTGAGGAACCTTAAAGAGTGCTGTTTCTAAAGTAGCTGTTCCTGAAGTTACAATTGCGGCTGTAGAAACTCTTAAAATATTATAAGTTTCATTGCAAATGACTTTCACTAAATTACCACTGGAGTCATTAGATCGGATTACTTTATTATAATATTCGATACTCTTACTAGGTGCACCTGCAATTACTATTTGATAGTTTCTTAAATTAGAAACTGCTTCAAGCATTACGGGTAGTAGTTTGTTAATTTCTTGATCCCTGCTTCCTGGAAGCAGCGCAATGATGGGTTTTGTTGAAAGATTATTATTATCAATAAACTCTTTCTTGTTGAATGTTTTTTCATTTTCAATAGCATCTAAAAGAGGATGTCCTACAAAATCTACTTTGTAGTTATGTTTATTTCTATAATAACCTTCTTCAAAAGGGAGGATTACATACATTTTATCAATAACCTTTTTGATGAGTTTTACTCTCTTTTCTTTCCAAACCCACACCTTTGGAGAAATATAAAAATGATTAGTAAAATTTTTATTTTTTGCCCATTTTGCTATTCTCATATTAAAACCTGGGTAATCAATATATATTATTATATCTGGTTTGTAGTTTTCAATATCTTTTTTGCAAATAGAAATAAAATCCAGAATTTTATTAATGTTTATAATCACTTCGAAAAAACCCATGTAAGAAAATTCTTCGTAATGCATCACTAAATCATTGCATTGGCTCTTCATTAAGTCTCCTCCCCAACATCTGAAATTTGCTTTGGGGTTATTCTTTTTTAATTCTTTAATTAAATTTGACCCATGTAAATCACCTGAAGCTTCACCTGCAATTATATAATATTTCAATTTATTATTAATTTAAAATTAGTGTAAATATTGCTAAAAATATTGTTAATAACAGAATTCCCTTAGCTCTTTGATCTTGATTTTTTTTTATAAAAATAAAGAATACAAAAACATTTAGTATTGCGCCAAGACTGATTAATTTTCCTAGAAAACTCTCAAAATATGCATTTTTTATACTTTCTATAATTGAATTATTTTCAGACAGCATTAATATGGCCAATATTAATCCTGTAAAGCTGGATATAATTCCAAATAGTATTCCTATAAGAATTTCTTTTCTATTTTTCAAAATTCCATAATTTTAGATCATTTACATAGTCATGAGCGGTTAGATCAAACTGAATAGGTACTATAGAAATATAGTCATTTTCTAAAGCCCAGTGATCCGTATCATCCCCTTCATCTAAATTTACAAAATTTCCAGTAAGCCAATAGTAATTTTTACCTAGTGGACTTACTCTCTTATCAAATTCTTCTTCCCAATACGACTTTGCTTGTCTGCAAATCTTTACTCCTTTAATTTTGTCATTAGATAGTTTTGGAAAATTTACATTCAAAACAACCCCTTTTTTCAATCCATTGACCAGTACATTTTCAACAATATTTTTAATATGATCATTACATGGGCTAAAGTCAGCATCCCAATTGTAATCTAATAAAGAAAACCCAACGGCTGGAATTCCTTCTATACCAGCCTCAATTGCCGCACTCATAGTGCCAGAATAAATAACATTTATAGATGCATTTGAACCATGGTTGATTCCTGAAACACATATGTCTGGCTTTCTGTCGAGTATTTCATTTACGGCCAGTTTTACACAGTCAGCAGGTGTTCCAGAAGTGCTATATTCTACTTGTGGGCCATCATCAATTTTTTCTTTTTTACAGAATAAAGTATTATTTATAGTAATAGCATGTCCCATTGCACTTTGAGGGCTATCAGGTGCTACTACTACAACTTCACCTATTTGATTCATCACTTTAATTAATGATCTTAACCCAGGAGCTGTTATGCCGTCATCATTAGTTATTAATATTAAAGGCTTCTTTTTCATTATTTATATTTATTAACAAAAGTAATTATTTTCATCATAAATTTATGATATATATTCTTTAACAAAATTTTAGTACAAAGTAATTATATTACGGGGCTTTTTTTATTTATTTTGTGTAAAGTTTAATAGACACAATGAAAAATAAATATTTTATAATATTATTGACTACAATTTTTGCTTTAGCATCCTGTAGCTTTACATCAAATTCCTTTAATGAATCTGATAAAGATCAACTGTTATTGCAACTGGTTTCATATATCCTTGATGAAGGGCATTATGTTGAAAAAGATCTAGATGATGATTTTTCAACTAAAGCCTTTGATACGTATATTGATATGATAGACCCATATAAAAGATATTTTTATAATTCTGATATTAATAAATTTAAAGAATATGAATATTTAATTGACGACCAGTTTAAAAATTCTGATTTAACATTTTTTAATCTAACACATGAAACTCTTTTAAAAAGAATCAAGGAGTCAAAAGAGATTTATACTGAACTTTTTAGCTCTCCATTTAATTATGAAGTTGATGAAGTTTTAATTGTTAGTTCAGATGAGAGTTTTGTATCAACTAGGGAAGAATTGAAAGATCGCTGGAGAAAAACTTTTAAGTATTACACTCTAAATAACCTAAATGACTTGTTGACTGAGAATGATTCAGTAAAATCTTTAGTAATCAACAATATAAATTTTAACGTTGTAATAAAAGAATACGAAGAGAAATCGAGAAATTCATCTCTTGAATTCTGTAATGAAATTTATCAATATTATTCAGATCGTTCTAGACAAGAATGGTTTAGTGACTATGTTAACGCAATAGTTTACCAATTTGACCCACATACATTCTATTTTAATGCTGATGAAAAAGAAGATTTTGATGTTGATATGAGTGGAAATTATGCTGGTATAGGAGCAAGGCTTCAACAGAAAATGGATAAGATATCTGTAGTTGAACTTATTTCTGGGGGTCCTGCTTGGAGACAAAACAAGTTAGAAGTGGGAGATATTTTACTAAAAGTGAGACAAGAAGATGAAGAGAACTCAGTCAGTATAGTTGGGATGAGAATTAAAGATGCGGTAAAGTTAATTAAAGGCCCAATTGAAAGTAGTGTGATACTAACAATTAAAAAAGTCGATGGTCAAATCGTAGATTTAAAAATCCCTAGAGATATTGTTCAAATGGAAGAGACTTATGCAAAATCTTCTATTGTTGAGCGATTAGACTCAAAATATGGACTAATCAATTTGCCTAAATTTTACTTCGACTTTGATGACTACTCTGAAAGAAATGCAGCTAGTGATATTAAAAAAGAGATTATTAGACTAAAAGAAGAAGGTATCGAAGGTTTAATCTTAGACTTGAGAAATAACGGTGGCGGCGGATTAAAACCAGCTGTTGATATGGCTGGTCTTTTTATTGAAGAGGGGCCAATTGTTCAAGTACAGTCATTTGAAAAAAAGAAACAAATTCTTAAAGATAGAGATAGATCTATAGTTTGGGATGGGCCGTTAGTTATTTTGGTAAATGAGCTTTCCGCTTCATCATCTGAAATACTTGCAGCTGCAATGCAAGATTACAAACGAGCTATTATAATTGGGAGTAAGCAAACTTATGGAAAAGGTACTGTTCAAAATGTATTAGATTTAAATAGAATGATAAGAAGTAATACTAACGGTGACATGGGAGCATTTAAGTTTACAATACAGAAATATTATAGAATTAATGGTGGCTCAGTTCAATTAGAAGGAGTAAAGAGTGATATAGTTATACCAAACAGATATAGCTATATTGATTTTGGTGAAAAAGAACAAGATAACCCTCTTGAATGGGATGAAATAACCCCAGTAGAGTTCACTCCTTGGAGTAGTAATTTTGATTATTCTAGTGCAATTCAAAAAAGTAAATTGAGAATAAAATCCAATGAGTACCTTAAGTTAATAGACGACAATGCTAAGTGGATAAAATCTATTAGAGATACTGAAGAGTTTAGCTTGAATTATTTCAACTATACCGACAAGATTAAAGCGGATGAATTAACTTCAAAAAGTTTCGATAAATTAAAAGATTTTAAAACAAATTTAGAGTTTAAATCTCTTCCTTATGAAGTTATGTTATTTGAAAAGGATTCTACATTAAAGTTAAAGCGAACTAGATGGCATAAAAATCTTGCAAAAGATCTTTATATAGATGAAGCTTTAAACGTATTAAGCGATCTAAAAATAAGTAATAATAATATTTAACTCTATATGATTTATTATATAGATTAATAAATACAATACTTCTTGATTAAAAACATAAGCATAGCATATATATTGTTGGTAGCTTTTTTGTCAATATTTGCTTACATTTTTATACCTGACAAATCAAGTAATGCAAATCAAATGCATTTGTCAATTCATTCTGAATCCCCAGGTTTTAAGGTTGATATATTGATGATTGATAATACTACTAATTACAAGCAAAATTTATTTGAAAAACTATTCTTTGGAGATAAAAACCCACCATCAGAAATCCCGTTGCAGAACTATGTGTTTATTGATGATATTTTTTATTATAATGAATATGGAAATTTTTCTGATACTTTTAATAATAGCATTCATGTTGATAATCTTCGTCAATTTGAAAATAAGAGTATAATTAATAGAACTTTTTGGTTAGGCACTGATAAATTTGGTAGAGATGTTCTCAGTAGACTAGTGATAGGAGCTAGGATATCTTTTTTTATTGGGTTTATTTCTGTTTTAATTTCTCTTGTTATTGGTTTGCTTCTGGGTGGACTGTCTGGTTATTACTCTGGTAATATTGATAGAGTCATAATGTGGATAATAAATGTGACCTGGTCTATTCCTACTTTATTACTAGTGATAGCAATAACTCTTGCTCTTGGTAAAGGACTTTGGCAAGTATTTATTGCTGTTGGATTAACCATGTGGGTTGATGTTGCTAGAGTCGTTAGAGGTCAAGTAATGATAATAAAAGAAAGACAGTATGTTACTGCCGCTAGAGTTTTGGGGTTTAGTGATTTTAGAATTTTAACGAGACATATTTTGCCGAATATCGTATCTCCACTTATAATTATTTCTGCAGCTAATTTTGCTGCTTCTATATTAATTGAAAGTGGACTTAGTTTTTTAGGTTTAGGTGCACAGCCTCCAATGGCAAGTTGGGGGTCAATCATTAAAGATCACTATAATTATATAATATTAGGAAAACCTATGTTAGCCTTGATTCCTGGATTATGTATAATGTCACTGGTAATGGCATTTATGCTATTAGGAAATAAATTAAGAGATGCGTTAGACGTAAAAAACTAATAACAAACTTACTTTACTGATCCAAATTTTTAAGTGCCCCATAATTTTGTGTTGGGTATTGTAATAATATTTTATTTACAAAAGATTTTATTTGTTCTTCTTTTTTAGAAATATTTTCAGAAATGTAACCCTTTCCAATACCTTGCCAAACTAACTCATTTTTTTTATAATCGATTATATCTATATATAATATTCCTTGTGTAGCAGAAGTATTATAATTTAAGTTATACCAAGGTCCCCAGCTGTATCCTAAATAATTATATGAGTTATGAATATTTATTTGCTCATTTGCTCCAGTAAAAATACTCACTAAAATATCAGGATTAATAGAGTTTTTCCTAAGCCCAATAGATGATAGCTCTACTTCTAGGGCTTTTAAAATTCTTTTTTTGTCTATCTCATTAATTTGAGCTTTATCAATTCCTTTTTTTGAGAACGCATAAGTTTTATATTTTGAAAAATCAATTTCATCGTTATAGTCTGTGCTTACTCTAACTGATGAGCAAGACAAATAAGTCAAGGAAATAAATAGAATTAAGAATTTATTGTAATTTTTCATAGTTATATGTTATTTAAATATTTATCATCAACTTCATTTGGTAAAGTTACTATTAAATCAGAGTTAGATTTCATTGCTTTTTTAATCGCAAAAATCGCTCCACTATTTCTAGCCCAACCTCTTCTTGCTACTCCATTATTCACATCCCAGTGTAACATAGATTCAATTTTTCTTTGACACTCTTTAGTACCTTCAATAACCATGCCGAAGCCTCCATTAATAACCTCTCCCCATCCTACACCTCCGCCATTGTGGATACTAACCCAAGTGGCTCCTCTAAAACTATCTCCAATCACATTTTGGATTGCCATATCTGCTGTAAACTTGGATCCGTCATATATGTTTGAGGTTTCTCTATAAGGAGAATCAGTTCCTGAAACATCATGATGATCTCTGCCAAGTATAATAGTTCCAATTTTATTTTCAGCTATGGCTTTGTTAAATGCTTTTGCGATTTCTACTCTTCCAATAGCATCTGCGTATAAAATCCTAGCTTTTGAACCAACCACAAGAGAGTTGCTTTTAGCAGATTTAATCCAATCAATATTATCTTGCATTTGGAGTTTAGTTTCTATCGGAGAATTTATCATTAAATTTTCAAGTACTTTACAAGCAATTTCATCTGTTTTATCTAAATCTTCTTGTTTATTAGAAGCGCACACCCATCTAAATGGGCCAAATCCATAATCAAAACACATTGGTCCCATAATATCTTGTACATAGCTTGGGAATTTAAAATTAATTCCATCTTCAGCAAAAACATTTCCGCCAGCCTTGGAAGCTTCTAATAAAAAAGCATTGCCATAATCAAAAAAATAAGTACCTCTTTCACAATGTTTATTGATAAATTCCACATGAATAAGTAGGCTCTCTTTAACCTTTTTTTTGAATAAATCTGGATCATTAGATATCATATCATTAGCATCATCAAAACCAACTCCATATGGGTAATATCCTCCAGACCATGGATTGTGTAATGATGTTTGGTCACTACCTATATCAATAAAGACATCGTTTTTGTAAAATTCTTCCCATATAGTAATTATATTTCCTTGAAAAGCTATTGACACTACTTCCTTATTGATCTTAGCGATTTTCACCCTTTTAATTAACTCTTGAATATCACTAAACACTTCATCAACCCATCCTTGAGAATGTCTTGTTTTGATCACTTTCGGATTAACCTCAGCACATACAGTGATACATTTAGCAATACTTCCAGCTTTTGGTTGAGCTCCACTCATTCCGCCTAAACCAGAAGTTACAAATATTGATCCTAAAGGGTTTTTCTTTATTTTTCTAAAAGCATTAAGCACTGTGATAGTTGTTCCATGAACAATTCCTTGTGGGCCAATGTACATATAGCTTCCAGCAGTCATTTGCCCATACTGTGTTACGCCTAATGCATTAAACTTTTCAAAATTTTCTTTAGACGAATAATTTGGAATCATCATCCCGTTTGAGACTACTACCCTTGGGGCGTTAATATTTGACGGAAAAAGACCTAGAGGGTGTCCAGAATTAATAACTAAAGTTTGGTTGTTATTCATTTCTGAAAGATATTTCATGCATAACCTATATTGAGCCCAGTTTTGAAATACAGAGCCATTTCCGCCATAAGTTATAAGTTCATGGGGGTGCTGCGCCACATCTTTGTTAAGGTTATTTTGAATCATTAACATAATTGCACCAGCCTGCTTTGTTTTACAAGGGTATTCTTCGATTGCCCTTGCGTACATCTCATAAGATGGTTTTAATCTGTACATGTAAATTCGACCAAACTTATTTAGTTCATCTCTAAATTCTTCAGATAGAATTTCATGATGAATTTTGTCAAAGTATCTTAGAGCATTAGAAATAGCAAGTTTTTTTTCGCTGATTGATAATACTTCTTCTCTTTGAGGAGCGTGATTTATAGTTGGGTCTAATTCAATTTTTTTAGGTAAAATATTAGGAATCCCTTCTTTAATTTGATCTTTGAATGTCATAAATTAATTAGTTTTTGGATCATATCCATATGGGCAGTGTCTACAATTACTTTTACAACAATAACCTCTCTCTAAATGATATTTTTCAGTAAAACACTTATAGCCTTCTTTAGTTATGTAGTAATTTTTTTCCATCATTAATAGAAAGTAATTGTTGTAAACAAATATAAAGCAATTTCAATTATCTTTGATTATATGGATGTTATTTTAAACAACAGTAGGAACGAAAAGATTAATTTTATTAATGATGATGGTGTGCAATTATATTTAAAAAGAGAAGATAAAATTCATGATATTATTTCAGGAAATAAGTACAGAAAATTGAAATACAATTTAATAAAAGCTAAAGATTTAGATTTTAAAGGTCTTTTAACTTTTGGAGGTGCTTATTCTAATCACATTTCTGCTGTAGCATATGCTGCTAACAGATACGGTTTTAAATCAATTGGTTTAATAAGAGGTGAGGAATTATTAAGTAAATACTTTGATAACCCTACTCTAAAATATTCATCTGACTTAGGAATGAAATTCGATTTTTTATCTCGTAAGGAATATAAAAACAGAAATGATGAAAATTATTTAAATGAATTGCGACATATATACAAAGATTATTATTTAATTCCTGAAGGTGGTACAAATGATTTAGGGGTATTAGGCTGTCAAGAAATATTAAGATCAGAAGATAAAGTGTTTGATTACATCTGTTGTTCTGTTGGAACAGGTGGCACTATAAGTGGTTTAATTAACAGTTCTATCAACAATCAGAAAATAATAGGATTTTCATCAATTAATAAAAAGTATTTATTAAATGATATTAGTAAATTTGTGATTAAGAAAAACTGGAAACTGAATGATGAATTCTCTTTTGGAGGATATGGTAAAGTAAACGAAGAGTTAATTGATTTTATGAATGATTTTAAACTAAAGTATGGTATTCTTCTTGACCCTATTTATACATCAAAACTGGTGTATGGTGTTTTTAATCTCATATTAAATAATTACTTCAAGCCAAATTCTAAAGTGTTGATGATTCATACTGGGGGTCATCAAGGAATATTACCTATGAATATTTTCTTGAAAAAGAAAAATCTAACAACTATTAATTTATAATGATAAAGTTCAGACTACTAATTTTAATCTTAATATTTAGCTGTGGATCTAAAAAAGTCATCATTAATTCTCAAAAAGAGAAGATTGATAATCAAGATTTAACTACCCTATCAGAAAAAAAATTAGATAGTTTAGAAAAAACCAATATCTCATTACCGGTCATTAACAATGTAAATGATTATATTGATTATTTTAGTCAGGTTGCAATGGATGAAATGAGGACTTATAAAATCCCTGCAAGTATCACGCTTGCTCAAGGAATTTTAGAATCTGGATCAGGTAAAGGAAGGCTAGCTATTCAGGCTAACAATCACTTTGGAATTAAGTGTCACGACTGGAATGGTCCAGAGATATATCATGATGATGATGAGGATCAAGAGTGCTTTAGGAAATATAGTGCACCTGAATATTCGTATAGAGATCACTCTATTTTTCTTACTTCAAGAGACAGGTACTCTAAATTGTTTGACCTTTCAATTAGTGATTACAAAAATTGGGCTAAAGGTTTAAAAAAAGCAGGTTATGCAACTGATAAAAAGTACCCAATAAAATTAATAAATTTGATTGAGAGTTATAAACTATTTATCTATGATGATATAGTATTAAAAAAAAGATCAAGAAAAAACAATAATTCCGCAAATAAAACTCATAAACATATAGTTATAAAAGGAGATACTTTATACTCATTGTCAAAAAAATACAACATTTCAATAGATAGATTATTAAAAATAAATAAGTTAAAAGATAGAACATTAATTATTGGTCAACTATTAATAATAAGTAAATGATATACGAAAGAAGTAGTGCTTTATTTAAAAATGCTTTAAACTTTATTCCAGGTGGAGTTAACTCCCCAGTTAGAGCTTTTAAAGCCGTGGGAGGAACGCCTATTTTCATTAAGCAAGCTAAGGGAGCATACTTGATTGACGAAGATGATAATGAGTACATTGAATATATTAACTCATGGGGGCCTATGATATTCGGACATGCATTTCCGCCTGTAGTAGATGCGTTAGTTGAAAAAGCAAAAAAAGGCACTTCATTTGGTGCTCCGACAGAAATAGAAACCAATATTGCAGAATTAGCTATCAAAATGGTTCCTAATATTGAACAAATTAGATTTGTAAACTCAGGGACTGAAGCGTGTATGAGTGCAGTCAGACTTGCTAGAGGTTATACCAAAAAAGACAAAATAATTAAGTTTTCTGGATGTTATCACGGCCATAGTGATTCTTTTTTAATTCAAGCTGGTAGTGGAGGTATTACCTACGGAGAACCGAATAGTCCTGGTGTCACTAAAGGAACTGCTAAGGACACTTTAATTGCTAGGTATAATGATCTTCAAAGTGTTTTGGATATTGTTTCGTCAAATAAAGATGAAATTGCATGTATTATTTTAGAACCTGTTGCAGGAAATATGGGTTGTATTCCACCTGACGTAACTTTTTTAGCAGGCTTAAGAAAGTTATGTAATCAAAATAATATATTATTAGTTTTTGATGAAGTGATGACTGGGTTTAGGGTAGCTAAAGGTGGGGCTCAAGAACTGTATAATATTAAAGCAGATATTGTATGTTTTGGAAAAATAATTGGTGGAGGTTTACCAGTTGGAGCGTTTGCCTCTTCAAAAAAAATAATGGCTTACTTATCACCTCTAGGACCAGTCTATCAAGCGGGGACTCTGAGTGGTAATCCTTTAGCGATGGCTGCTGGTTTTGCTATGTTAAATGAAATTGATAATGATATTAATTTATACAATAGACTAGAGGAGAAAACAAAATATTTAGATCTTGGTATATCTGAGGTTCTTAAAAGAAAAGGTGTTAAATTTTCAACAAATCGCGTAGGGTCAATGTTTTCAATTCACTTCACGCTTGGTTCTGTATTTGATTTTGATTCAGCAAAAAAATCAGACAATAATATCTTTCCTATTTTCTTCCATGAACTGCTAAAAAACGGGATTTATATTGCGCCTAGTTGTTACGAATCCTGGTTTTTAAGCGATTCATTAACGTATCAAGATTTAGATAGAACTATAGAGGTTGTTGAAAAGATTTCAACTAAGCTCTTGTAATTAGAATATTTTTTTTACTTTTAAAAAATAATTAGTATACCATGAAAAAAACAGTTTACACTCTTTTATTTTTTCTTTCTATAAGTTTAAATATTAATGCACAATCTCAAAATAGTTCAATTGATGATGTAAAAAGATTAAATTATGACCTTTTACAGGAAATTGGATTTGATGATTCTAAAATAACGCTTGTCTCAAGATTAATATATTCAAATGTAAAAAAAGCAACCTATGTTTCAGAAAAAGGAGTTTTTCCAAATAAAGAAGTGCTAGACAATGAGTTTAAAACTATGTTTCTGAGGTTTTTTTCAGAAGAAGATTTTACCAAATTCAAGACAATTAAGCACAAAATAAAGTATAATTAGATTACTTTATTTCTACAAATAATTTATTTTCAGTTTTAGAAACCAATGCTAGACCATTTTTGGTTAAGCCTTTAATTCCTTTATCCCAAGCCTTATTACTTAAATTTGATTTGATTTTTAGATCAGAGAGCTCTATTTTGTTAAATTTTTTCAAAATGTTAAAAATAGTTTTTTCGTTATCGGTTAATTCAATTGACTTTTTCTCTGGACGCATTTGTGGAAAAAATAACACCTCTTGAATAGAGCTGTTATTTGTCATTAGCATAACTAGCCTATCTATACCTATTCCAATTCCAGAAGTCGGGGGCATTCCATATTCTAAAGCACGTAAAAAATCATTATCTATAAACTCAGATGCTTCATCATCCCCTTTTTCTGATAATTTTAATTGATCTTCAAATCTACTTTTTTGTTCAATTGGGTCATTTAATTCACTATAAGCATTAGCTATTTCGTTTCCATTAATAATAAGTTCAAACCTCTCTGTCAGTTTTGGGTTAGACCTGTGTTCTTTAGTTAGTGGACTCATTTCTTTTGGATAATCAGTGAT
This sequence comes from uncultured Flavobacteriaceae bacterium, assembly GCA_905182835.1. Taxonomy (GTDB): domain Bacteria; phylum Bacteroidota; class Bacteroidia; order Flavobacteriales; family Flavobacteriaceae; genus SGZJ01. Next base: position 52,153 of record CAJJDI010000026.1, read on the forward strand.
AAAAGTAGGTTGAATGAATTTTTTCTCGCATTTCTCTCCAAATATTTCATCAATTAGCTTTCCAATACCCATACTGTCATCAACTTCTATTCCCATTTTACTGGCCGTAAGTCTAAGTTCCTTTTCGTCCATTTCTGAAACATCAATTCCTGTGTGAATTTCTATCGCGCTGAGTATAGGAACTCTAGGGTATGGAGCTTTAAATTCAATTTCATTATCACCAACTTTGATTTTAGATTTTCCGTTAGAATCTATAGCAACTTTCTCCAGAAGAGATTCTGTAGTTTCCATCATCCAGAAATAATCTTTGTATGCTACATATAACTCCATTATAGTAAACTCAGGGTTATGGGTTCTGTCCATCCCTTCATTTCTGAAATCTTTTGAAAATTCATAAACTCCATCAAATCCACCAACTATTAATCGTTTCAAATATAATTCATTAGATATTCTTAAGTAAAGCGGTATGCTTAGCGCATTATGATGTGTTAAAAATGGTCTTGCTGCTGCTCCACCAGCAATTGGTTGCAATACTGGAGTTTCTACTTCTAGATAATCTTTTTCGTTAAAAAAATTCCTAATTGTATTAGTAATTTTAGTTCTTTTTAAAAATGTACTTTTTACATGGGGGTTAACTATTAAGTCAACATATCTTTGACGATATCTTTGCTCAGGATCATTAAATTCATCATAAAGATTTCCGTCAGCATCTTTTTTAGGAAGTGGGAGAGGTCTTAATGATTTACTTAGAAGTGAGAATTTTTTCACTAAAACTGTTTTCTCACCAACTTGTGTCTCAAATAAGGTTCCTTGAATACCAATTATATCTCCAATGTCTAATAATTTTTTATAGATCTCATTGTATAAGGTTTTGTCTTCCCCTTCACAAATCTCATCTCTATTGAAATAGACTTGTATCTTACCATCTTTATCTTGAAGTTCAGCAAAACTTGCTTTACCTTGGATTCTTCTAGACATTAACCGTCCGGCTATTATAACGTTTTTATTTTCCTTGAAATTATTAATAATTTCTTTACTGGTATGGTCTGCTGGAAATAATTCTGCTGGGTAAGGATTTATACCTAAGGAAATCAATTTTTCTAATTTCCCTCTTCTGATTAATTCTTGTTCTGAAAATTCACTCATTGTTAACAAAATTTATTAAAAACAAATATAATTCTTATTAACAAGGATATCAATAATAAAAAATGAAAAGTTAAATAAATGCAATTAGATAGTATTATTTATATTTGACAAAAAACATGAGTCTCATAAGAGTTATTCTTGCAATTTTATTCCCACCTTTAGCTGTCTATGATAAGGGGTGTGGTTCAATAATAATTGTCTTAATATTAACAATGCTTGGATGGATACCTGGAGTAATTGCTGCTCTTATAATTTTAAATAATCCAAAAAATGATAACTAAAAACAAATCAGTTACTATTAAGGATCTTGGTGTTGTCGATTATAAGAAGTGTTGGGATTATCAAGAAGAGTTATTTAAAAGTGTTGTCGATATAAAAATTAAAAACAGAAGACAATCTTTGAGTCTGCCAACTTCAAATTATTTATTATTTGTAGAGCACCCACATGTTTATACTCTTGGTAAGAGTGGAGATATATCTAATTTATTAATAAATGAGAGTCAACTAGAGCAAAGAGGCGCTAAGTTTTATAAAATAAATAGAGGTGGTGATATTACTTATCACGGGCCTGGACAAATTGTTGGTTACCCTATTCTTGATTTAGATAACTTTTTCACTGATATCCATAAATATTTAAGATTTCTAGAGGAAGTTATAATATTGACTCTCAAGGATTATGGTTTATCGGCATCTAGAAACCCTGGAAAAACAGGTGTTTGGTTAGGAGTTGAAACTCCTTTTACACGAAAAATATGTGCTATGGGAGTAAGAGCTAGTAGATGGGTTACTATGCATGGATTTGCTTTAAATGCAAATGTTGATTTAAGTTACTTTGATAATATAATTCCTTGCGGTATAACTAATAACTCTGTAACTTCTTTGAATAAAGAGTTAGGCGTAGAAAATGTAGATCTTTCTGAAGTTAAGCAAAAAGTAATCAAGAATTTCAAAATTCTATTTGAAGCAGAGATTAATTAATTGTATATGTTGATATAGTTTTGTTTTTATTAGAAATTATAATTTCAATTTTCTTGTCCGAATTCATATCTCCAATTTCTGTAGGTATTAATGAGTAAATTGGAAAAGAACTAAGTAGCTTAAGGTTCTTGTCAAATAAATAAGACTTGTTATTTTGTGTGTCAAAAAGAGAAATTAACAGCTTATTATTAATTTCCTTTATCGATGGCATATTATAATTACTAAATGGCATGTCAATAGACTTAGAGTTTAATTTTAGTTCATTTTCATCTAAAATCAATGTGTTGTTTTTATAAATATATAATCTTAAATTTTTTGAATTATTTAATTCGGTTGAAGAAAGATCCCCATTAACAGCTATCTGAATTAGTTTCTGATCATGTGTAGAGGTAGTCAGCTTATTGTTTAATTTAAAAATACCTTGTTCAGAAAAATTAATTTCACCTTTCACTTTTATTCTTTCTTTTCCTCTTCGATTAAGTATTTTTAATTTATTACCTGTTTTGAAAACAATAAAATCTTTATTAAGTACTCTGAAATGCTTTGCAGTGGAGGTTATTTGATCTCTAGACTCTACATATTTAAACCCATTGACTTTCTTTCCTTTTTTATCGAACATAAGTAATTCTGATCCCTGAGTAACTAAAATTCTGTAACTTTTATTTACATCATAATCAAATACCGAAATAGGTAATGTAATAGGATCTTTAAAGTTCTTAGGAAATGGAGTTACTTGATTTCCATTTCTATCTAAAACATAAATTTTATTTTTAGTATTGAAAATAAGTTGTAGTCGACCATTTTTATATAAATCAATTTGCAAGATTTTACCTAAAATTGGGCTTCCTATATTTCTTTTCCAAATTACTTTTCCTTTATTTGATATAAGGTATAAGTTGTTTTTAATATCCTGAACTACAATATCTAACTTTTTTGTTATATGATTCTTAACAAAATGTGGATTCATTAAAATTTCTTCATCAATCTTCACGTCAAATTGTTTGGTTAGTTTTGCGCTGTCTTTTGTTGATTGTGGTCTACTAATTACTGCATTAAAGTGAATGATTCCATTGTCTTGTACTAATTGAAAGCAGCTCTGTGAAAAATCATGAGGAGTATTTAGGATATTTAATTCTTCAAATAAATTATAGTTACTAAAGGAATTGTAATTTAAAGTGCTATAGTTGCTTATTTCAGATAATGAATTATTGAAATTTTCATTCTTTTCTAAGGTATTTCCATTTAAATTTTCATTCACAATATTTTTTAAGACACCTTCATTGTCTGAAAAAACAATATGATCCTTGAAAATTAATATCTTTTTCTTGTTTTTGAAATTCACTAATGAAATAAAAGGATTAATTTTTAAATTGTTATTGCTATAAATGTTAAACCCTCTATATGCTGAGTTTATGTTTTTATTTCGCGATAAATAATTATTGAATAATTCAATGTTGTTTGATTTTATGATAAAAACCTCATTATCATTGATTATTAATCTAGATACTTCAGATGAATTTTCATTTAAAATCTTACTGTATTCATCTTCATTTTGAATATCTAATTTTTTATTTTTTAAATAATTATTAGAATTTGTAAAATTAAATGACTTTAAGCTGTTAGAGTTTTTTGGTGCTATTTGATAATTTTTCAATTGACCACTTGTAGATCCTTGAAAAACATTATTTGAAACTTTTGTAGAGTCATCTATAAAAATTAGACCATTTAATAAAATTTTATTGTTAAACAAATCAACTCCAAAACCTATTGAGTGTTTATTATTTTCAAAATCCGAATTAAAACCAGCATCTATAAACTCTTTGCCTAAGCTGTCATTTAATATGACTGAAAAAGAAGAGTTTTTGTTGAATGTTTTTTTGTATTTATTGTACTTATCATCGACCCTGGCAGTAATGCCATTAACATTGGTTAAAGAGTTTGAGTATATATTAATTCCGTTAATTGATTTGTGATACAATTTATGATTACTAGCGCTATCTTTTGTTATTACTGTAAACACATTCTCATTGCTAATATTTGATAGGCATATAAGTATCTCAGAATTATCATTAAAATTATTTATTAAGCCTAGCTGACTCTTGAAGTTGTATTTTGAATCTAATTTTGAAACTTTAAGTAGCAATTCATTGTTTGCTATATCGCTTTTGAATTTCCCTAGATTGTTAATTTTTATAATTATAGAAGATTTGACAGGGATAAAATTTTCAATTTCTTGAGGCGTATATTCAATAATATTACAACTCCAAAAAATTAAAAATAAGTAGATATATTTCTTCATTATCATTTTTTTTTAAAATTATAATTTTAGTTTCAATTGTTCGTCAAATAATTTAAAAGATTTTCTGTGATATTTTGTAATTCCAAATTTTAAAATAGCTTGTTTGTGAAATTTCGTTGGGTATCCTTTATTAGTGTTCCATCCATATTGAGGATACTCTTCATGTATTTTAAGCATGTAGTTGTCCCTTTCTGTTTTAGCTAGTATTGATGCTGCAGCTATACTTAAGTATTTTTCATCTCCTTTAATTATAGTTTTATAGGGTTTGTTTTTAAAAGGTTTGAATTTGTTTCCGTCTACAATTACAAAATCAATTTTTGATTTTAATTTAGAAAGTGATTTATGCATTGCTAAAATTGAGGCATTTAAAATATTCACTTCATCAATTACACCTGGGTAAACATGAGAAAATGAATGTTCTAATGCACTATTTTCAATAATTGATTTTAATCTGTATCTAGTTTTCTTTGATATTTTTTTTGAATCATTAATCTCGTTATTCAAAAAATTATCTTTTAATATTACAGCAGCTGCAGTTACAGGTCCCGCCAAGCAACCTCTTCCTGCCTCATCTGTTCCGCATTCAATTTTGTAATCAGAAAATTTTAACTTTAACATATAATTATTGACTTAAATAATGTAGTTTGTATAAATGTATTTATTTTTGCGAAATAATTTAAATAGAATTATGAAAAGTTATTTATCCCTTATTTTAGTTTTCTCATTGTCTATTAATTTATTTGCTCAAAACCCGGACAAACCTAATATGAGTCTGCGGGATCTAAAACAAAATTTTGACATTACCCAGCTTTCGGATTCTTTATTAGGTACTTTCACTATTGATAAGAGTACTAAGCTTGTAAAAAATTTAGACGCAACAATTGACAACTATTCTATAGTTAACCTTAGTAATGACACAATAATTGTTGATACTAGTTTGACAATTGATAAGTATTATAAACTTAATTACTTAAGAAAAGATAATCTAGAGTTAATTGAATTCTCTAACACTGGACATACCTACAATAAATTGAGTTTTTATCAATCAAATAATTTACTGCCAGAGTTTGGGTCAGAAGCTAAACATTACAACTATATGCAGCCGAATGATATAAACTATTATCATGTTGCTACTCCTTTTACGGAGCTAATGTATCGAACAGCTTTTGTTCAGGGGCAATTGTTGGATGCTTTATTTTCTGTCAACACATCTCCAAGGTTTAATTTTACTATAGCAAGAAAGGGCTTAAGGTCATTAGGTAATTACCAGCATTTTCTATCTAGTTCTGCTAACTTTAGATTTTCTACTAATTATAGGTCTAAAAATGAAAGGTATCTATTAAGGACTCATTATGTTAATCAAAATCTTTTCTCAGAAGAAAATGGAGGCATAAAAGAAGATGATGTGATAAATTTCGAGTCTGGTAACAGCGAATTTATAGATCGATCTGTTTTTGACCCTCAATTTGAAAATGCAAATAATAAATTAGAAGGTAAGAGGTTTTACGTTAATCAAACATATGCATTAACAAATACTAAAGATTCGCTAAATATTAAAAAATGGTCATTTGGTAATGTTATCTCAGTTGAAGATAAGTTTTATCAATTTAAACAATCTTCACCAAATGTATTTTTTGGTGAATCAGCTAATGTTACCCAAATAAATGATAAAGTTTCGTTTGACACTTTTCTTTTTAATTTTAACACATCCTATAATTCATCTAAAATAGGGGGAGTAACTCTTTATTTAAATTATAGAGATGTTAATTATAGTTATGAAAATTTGGCAGCCATAAATAATGAAGTTTCATATGAATCGGTTGTTGAGGAGAATGTTTCTTTTGGACTAAACTATCTAATCCAAAAAGAAAAGTACAGCTTTGATTTTCTATATGAATCTATATTAGCAGGAGATTCCAAAGGGAGTTTGATCAGTAGCAGTGTTTTAGTTGACATTAATAAGGACTCCAGATTATCTTTAGCTTATAATAATATAGATAATTCACCTAATTATAATTATTTAATCTATCAAAGTGGTTACTCTAATTACAATTGGAATAATAACTTTGAAAACATAAACACAACTAAGTATAGGTTACGGTTTGATTCTGAAAAGTTGTTTAATTTTAATTTTGAGCTTAATAAAACATCCAACTACACCTATTTCACTAAAGGGTCAGACGGAGTGCTTGGGGCTAAGCAGGAGTATAGCGAAATTAATATGTATAAAGCTAGTATATCTAAAAAGTTTGCTCTAAATAATTTTGTATTGGATAACACTTTGCAGTATCAAAAAGTTATTGAAGAAGATTTGGGAGTGATTAATATTCCTGAAATTATATTAAGAAATACATTTTATTATCAAAATGAGTTGTTTAATAAAGCATTATTTCTACAAACAGGTTTTGAATTTAATTACTTTACAGACTTTTATATGAGCTCCTATGATCCATTATTGTCTGAATTTTATGTTCAAAATGATAAGCTTATAGGTAATTTCCCTAGAATTGATTTCTTTATTAATGCTAAAATTCAACAAACAAGGATCTATTTAAAGGCAGAACACATCAATTCATCACTTACGGGATACAATTATTATTCTGCGCCAAACTATCCTTATAGAGACTTTTCTATCCGATTTGGATTAGTCTGGAATTTTTTTATGTAATTTTTTTAACTCTAAATTATTTATTTCTAGGGGTTTAAGAATTAAATGAATTTCTCTGTAGAAAATAATTTTAAAATTGTTTTGTGAATAGTAAAAAGGTTCTATATTTGCAGCCGCTTAGAGAAATAGTTTTAAGTATTTCTTTTAGCAATGTTCATTAAAAATCAATTAAACTTAAATTTTATTATAAATAAGTTTTGTTGTATTAAAAAAGGGTTTTATATTTGCACCCCGCTTAAAATATTAAGTGATAGCGGATATCAAAAATAAGTTCATTAAAAATATTGATTGACAGCGTATTATTAAATCGCAAGATTTAATATTACAGAGAATAAACCATTTTGAGTAAATAGAATTATAATTTCTTTAGTTGCTAAATAATATTTAAAATTTAACGATGAAGAGTTTGATCCTGGCTCAGGATGAACGCTAGCGGCAGGCCTAACACATGCAAGTCGAGGGGTAACATAAAGTGCTTGCACTTTGATGACGACCGGCGCACGGGTGAGTAACGCGTATACAATCTGCCTCATACTAGGGGATAGCCCAGAGAAATTTGGATTAATACCCTATAGTATCATTTAGAGTCATCTCTTTTTGATTAAAGGTTACGGTATGAGATGAGTATGCGTTCTATTAGTTAGTAGGTGAGGTAACGGCTCACCTAGACCGCGATAGATAGGGGCCCTGAGAGGGGGATCCCCCACACTGGTACTGAGACACGGACCAGACTCCTACGGGAGGCAGCAGTGAGGAATATTGGACAATGGGCGAAAGCCTGATCCAGCCATGCCGCGTGCAGGATGACGGCCCTATGGGTTGTAAACTGCTTTTATACAGGAAGAAAAAACTCTACGTGTAGAGTCTTGACGGTACTGTAAGAATAAGGATCGGCTAACTCCGTGCCAGCAGCCGCGGTAATACGGAGGATCCAAGCGTTATCCGGAATTATTGGGTTTAAAGGGTCCGTAGGTGGACAATTAAGTCAGAGGTGAAATCCTGCAGCTCAACTGTAGAATTGCCTTTGAAACTGGTTGTCTTGAGTCATTATGAAGTGGTTAGAATGTGTAGTGTAGCGGTGAAATGCATAGATATTACACAGAATACCAATTGCGAAGGCAGATCACTAATAATGTACTGACACTGATGGACGAAAGCGTGGGTAGCGAACAGGATTAGATACCCTGGTAGTCCACGCCGTAAACGATGGTTACTAGCTGTTCGGACTTCGGTCTGAGTGGCTAAGCGAAAGTGATAAGTAACCCACCTGGGGAGTACGTTCGCAAGAATGAAACTCAAAGGAATTGACGGGGGCCCGCACAAGCGGTGGAGCATGTGGTTTAATTCGATGATACGCGAGGAACCTTACCAGGGCTTAAATGTAGAGTGACAGGTCTAGAAATAGATTTTTCTTCGGACTCTTTACAAGGTGCTGCATGGTTGTCGTCAGCTCGTGCCGTGAGGTGTCAGGTTAAGTCCTATAACGAGCGCAACCCCTGTTGTTAGTTGCCAGCGAGTAATGTCGGGAACTCTAGCAAGACTGCCAGTGCAAACTGTGAGGAAGGTGGGGATGACGTCAAATCATCACGGCCCTTACGTCCTGGGCTACACACGTGCTACAATGGTAGGTACAGAGAGCAGCCAATGCGCGAGCATGAGCGAATCTACAAAACCTATCTCAGTTCGGATCGGAGTCTGCAACTCGACTCCGTGAAGCTGGAATCGCTAGTAATCGGATATCAGCCATGATCCGGTGAATACGTTCCCGGGCCTTGTACACACCGCCCGTCAAGCCATGGAAGCTGGGAGTGCCTGAAGTCCGTCACCGCAAGGAGCGGCCTAGGGTAAAATCGGTAACTAGGGCTAAGTCGTAACAAGGTAGCCGTACCGGAAGGTGCGGCTGGAACACCTCCTTTCTAGAGAAAGACGACTAAAGCAATTACTATTGAAAGAGATAGTTTGTTCTCAATGCTGTTAATTATAATAAATAAAGTAGAGTCTCATAGCTCAGCTGGTTAGAGCGCTACACTGATAATGTAGAGGTCGGCAGTTCGAGTCTGCCCGGGACTACAAATACTTAGTATTAAGGAAATTCTAGAAGTTGAGGAATTTAGTTGTAAGTGTTTTGTGTTTAATTTTAAATTAAATTAGCACACACTAATAACTAACAACTA
>CAJJDI010000027.1 GCA_905182835.1 uncultured Flavobacteriaceae bacterium
TTCTTATGTGTCTCAATTAGATCACGGTATTAAAGCATTAAAAGAATCTTTAGAGCATTTAAGTGAGTTAGCTCTTGGTGGAACAGCCGTGGGTACTGGTTTAAACACTCCTAAAGGGTATTCTAAGCAAGTCGCTAAGGTAATTTCTGATTTAACAAAACTACCTTTTGTTAGTGCGCCTAATAAATTTGAAGCATTAGCTGCCAATGATGCAATAGTTAGAACTCATAGCGCCTTAAAAGGTCTCGCAATATCACTTAATAAAATAGGTAACGATATTAGGTTTTTATCTTCAGGACCCAGAAGTGGTATAGGGGAAATTTCATTACCAGCAAATGAACCTGGAAGTTCTATTATGCCTGGAAAGGTAAACCCAACTCAGTGTGAGGCATTAACTATGGTTTGCGCACAAGTAATTGGGAATGACACTTCAATCTCATTTGGAGCTACTCAAGGTCATTTTCAGTTAAATGTTTTTAAACCTATGATGGCTTCAAATTTAATTGAGTCCAGTAAGTTATTAGCAGATGTATGTAATAGTTTTAATAACAATTGTGTTAAGGGTATTAAAGCAAATGTAGAAGTAATTAAAGATAAACTAAACAGTTCCTTAATGTTAGTTACAGCATTGAATCCAAAAATCGGATATTATAAAGCAGCTAAAATCGCCAATAAGGCTCATGAAAATGGCACTACCCTAAAAGAGGAAGCTATTAAACTAGGCTATTTATCCCCTGAAGAATATGATGATTGGGTAAAACCAGAAAAAATGGTTTAAATAAAAAAAATATGTCATTCACTCTATTAATTAATATAAAAAAACTCTTACAGGTTAGGGAAAGTAATTTGCATTACGTTTCTGGAAAGGAAATGAATATTATTCCTTCAATTAATGATGCGTATTTATTATTAGAAAATTCTTTGATAAAAGATTTTGGAGAGATGAAGGACTGTCCAAAAAAATTAGAAAAATTCAAAGTAATTGATTGCAAAGAGCAAATGGTCCTACCTTCTTGGTGTGATTCTCATTCTCACATAGTTTATTCTGGAAATAGATCAAATGAGTTTATTGATAGAATTAAAGGCTTGACTTATACTGAAATTGCAAACAACGGAGGAGGCATACTAAATTCTGTTGAAATACTAAGAAACACCAGTAAAGAAGATCTATTAAAACAATCTTTAGAAAGAATAGAGAATGTGGTTAAGCAAGGAACTGGAGCAATAGAAATTAAATCTGGGTATGGACTAAATATAGACTCCGAAAAGAAAATGCTTGAAGTGATATCAGATATTGACAAAAGCAATAATATTATAATTAAGTCAACCTTTCTCGGTGCACATGCATTTCCTAAGGAGTTTTTACAAAATAAAGATGGGTATGTTGACTTAGTTATAAATAAGATGATTCCAGAGTTCAATGATCTAAAGTTAATTGATTATGTAGATGTATTTTGTGAAGAAGGGTATTTTAATTTAAATCAAGCAGAAAAAATAATTTCTGCAGCTAAAAAAATTGGAATTCAAGCTAAAATTCATGTAAATCAGTTCAATTCAATAGGTGGTGTAAAATTAGCTGTTAAATACAATGCATTATCAGTTGATCATCTTGAGATTTTAAATGATGAAGACTTAGATGTTTTAAAAAACGGAACAACTATGCCTGTAGCACTACCAACATGTTCTTTCTTTCTTGGACTTAATTACACGCCTGGTAGAAAAATAATTGATAGCGGCCTACCCTTAGCGATAGCAAGTGACTTCAATCCTGGTTCTTCTCCTAGTGGTAATATGAATTTTGTAATAAGCACAGCTTGTATTAAAATGAAGTTGACTGCTGAGGAAGCTATTAATGCAGCTACAATAAATGGTGCATATTCTATGGGAATAAGCGATAAAGTAGGGAGTATTACCAAAGGTAAAATTGCTAACTTAATTATTACAAAAAAAATAAAAACTATTAATGAATTACCTTATAACTTTGGTGAATCTAAAATCAGTAAGATTATTTTAGCTGGGAATCTTATTTAGATTATTTAAGCTCAATATCAACTAAAGAAAGTATTTCACTTTCAATCTTATTAGTTTCTTCGACTAATGCCCTGCCCTTTTTAAGAATTTGTGAAATAAATTTATCATCATTTAAATCTTTGCAATTAATTCTGACATTTAAAAAAGCGCCCATAACAGCGGTACGAATACATAAAACTGCAACACCTGCATCCGATATAGAATTAGGATTACCGAGCTCGGCCATACATTTTATACTTTCTAAGCATGCAAACGCAGTTTGCATAATTTGAAACGGAACTTCAATTGCGTATTTTGTAGCATTCTGAAGAGCTATTGATCTAATTTTCTTTTGTTCAGGTGAATCTTTAGGCAAAGAAATCGCTGCCATTATTTTATTAAAGGCAAGAGTATCTTCATCAACAAGACGTACTAATTTATTTTGGTAGCCTAGACTTTGTTCTCCCCAATTAGAATAAAACTCCCACTTATCATCCCAACCTCTTTTATTTGCAGATAAATTAGCAACCATAGTTGATAACGCAGCACCTAATGCACCACAATAAGCTGAAATTGAACCTCCCCCTGGCGCAGGTGATTCACTAGATGTTTTATTAGCGAAATCAATCAAATTCATTTTAGCTAGTTGTTGATCATCATCATTTAAAGCATACTCAATTATACGTTCATTTGGATTAAATGACTGTAGCTCATCTAAGCCTAAAGACTTAACAGCTATGTGAATTATTTCCTTATCTGAAATAGCCAGAGATCTACTTTGTTTCTTTAAAAAATACTTACCAGCATCAATCAATACTTTTTTTGGAACAAGGCCTATCAACTCTGAACCTGTAACTCTTAAACCTCTTATGTTAGCTCTTTCACAAGTTTTTTCAAACACATCATGTAGACTTGTAACATTAATATTGGTCAAATTATAAGAAATTTGAGCAATTCCATACTCTTCAATAAACCAACCAATTCCTTTTAGATTTTTAAATAATCCTGGCTGTCTCACAGCATCACCATTTTCATCTTTTAAAATTTTACCTGAGATTTCACCACCTTCACGTTGAATTCTTCCTGCTTCTCTTAAATCAAATGCAATTGCATTAGCTCTTCTTGATGAAGTTGAATTTAAATTAACATTATAGGCAATTAAGAAGTCGCGGGCAGAAATTGCAGTAACTCCAGATTTAACAACGTTGTCATTGAATATATTAGGACCATAATCTGGCTCCCAGTCTGATGTAATAATTTTCTTTGACAACCCTTCATATTCACCAGATCTACAGTTAGATAAATTTATTCTTTTTTCTTCTTTAGCTGCATTTTCATAGCAATAAACAGGGATACCTAACTCATCACCAACTCTTTGACTAAGTTTATGAGCATATTCAACGGTTTCTTCCATTGTAATATTTGAAATAGGAATTAAAGGACAAACATCAACAGCACCCATTCTTGGATGCTCCCCTTTATGAATACTCATATTAATAAGTTCTTTAGATTTTTCAATCAACAAAAAAGCTGCCTCAATAACTGGTTGAGGCTCACCAACAAAAGTAATTACTGTTCTATTGGTGGCTTTTCCCGGGTCAACATTAAGTAGCTTTACACCTTCAACAGTTTCAATTACATCAACAATCTTGTTAATGATAATATTATCTCTACCTTCAGAAATATTAGGAACACATTCAATTAATTGCATAATTTATATTATTAAATAAATATATTAATATTAAATTTAATTATTCAAATAAAATATATTTTAATGGATATCAGTTTTTTAAATTTTAACAAGAAATATTCTAATAAATTTTATGATTTGAATATAGAATGGTTAGAATCATATTTTTATGTAGAAGAACACGATAAACAAATATTAAGTAATCCTGAAGAGTATATCATTAATAAAGGTGGTTCTATATTGTTTGTTTCTTGTGGTGATAAAATAGTTGGAACGGTTGCTCTTATGCCAACAAGTGATATCGACACATATGAGTTAACTAAAATGGCAGTAGACCCAAATTATAGAGGTAAAAAGATTGGACAAAAACTGTTAGAACAAATTATATTTATAGCACGAGAGAAAAAATTAAATAAACTAATACTGTATTCAAATAAGAAATTAGAAAATGCTATCTACTTGTATAGCAAATATAAATTTGTTGAAATTCGATTAGAAAAAAACTGTCCATATAAAAGAGCAAACATAAAGATGGAGTTATCTATCTAATTAGTTTTCTGTATTTAATCCTTGTCGGAAGAGTTTCTTTACCAAGTCTTTTTTTCTTGTTTTCTTCATACTCACTATACGCACCTTCAAAAAAGTATACTTCAGAGTTTCCTTCAAAGGCTAAGATATGAGTACAAACTCTGTCTAAAAACCATCTATCGTGACTAATTACTACAGCACAACCTGCAAAACTCTCTAAACCTTCTTCTAAGGCTCTCAGAGTGTTTACATCGAGGTCATTAGTAGGTTCATCTAAAAGCAAAACGTTCCCTTCTTCTTTTAATGTCATTGCTAAATGAAGTCTATTTCTTTCTCCACCAGAAAGTAATTTAACTTTTTTGTTTTGTTCACTACCACTAAAATTAAATCTACTTAAATAAGCTCTAGAGTTAACTTGCCTATTACCCATTGTGATAAGTTCTTGTCCACCAGAAAAATTTTCCCATATACTTTTATTAAGATCAATATTTGTATGAGACTGATCCACGTAAGCAATCTTAGCTGTTTCACCGATTAAGAACTCACCTTTATCAGGATTAAGTTCTTTCATAATCATTTTAAATATAGTTGTCTTACCTGCTCCATTAGGTCCTATTACCCCTACGATTCCAGCTTGAGGTAAACTAAATTCTAAATTATCATATAATAACTTATCGTCAAATGCTTTACTAACCTTAATTGAGTTAATAACATTCGTGCCTAAACGAGGTCCATTAGGGATGTATATTTCTAGTTTTTCATCAAGTTGTTTTTGATCTTGATTTAATAATTTATCATAATTACTTAATCTGGCTTTTTGTTTAGTTTGTCTACCTTTAGCACCTTGCCTGACCCAGTCTAACTCTCTTTCAAGAATTTTCTGCCTCTTTGATGCAGTCTTACTCTCTTGAGCTAACCTTGTAGATTTTTGATCTAGCCAAGAAGAATAGTTACCCTTCCAAGGTATACCCTCACCTCTATCTAGTTCTAGGATCCAACCTGCTACATTATCTAAAAAATATCTATCGTGAGTTACTGCAATTACAGTTCCTTTATACCTAGACAAATGCTGTTCTAACCAATCAACAGACTCTGCATCTAAGTGATTTGTAGGTTCATCTAACAACAATACATCAGGTTCTTTTAATAATAATCTACACAAAGCTACTCTTCTTCTCTCCCCTCCAGATAAGTTTTTGATTTTCTTTTCTGGGCTTGGAGTCCTCAAAGCATCCATGGCGATTTCTAGCTTCGTTTCCAATTCCCATGCATTTGAAGCATCAATCATATCCTGAAGTACAGCCTGTCTATCTAGATACTTTTGCATTTTTTCTGCATCAGAATAAACCTCCTCTAATCCTAATTTATCATTAATAGAATTATATTCATCCAGAATAGCTACTGTTTCGCTAGCACCTTCTTTAACTATTTCAAGTACAGTTTTATTATCATCAAGTATAGGCTCTTGTTCTAAAAATCCAACTGAATAGTCTTGTAAAAAGTTAATATCTCCCTGAAAATTATTATCTATACCAGCAATTATTTTCAATAAAGTAGATTTACCAGAACCATTTAAACCAAGAATTCCAATTTTAGCTCCATAGAAAAAACTTAAATATATGTTTTTTAAAACAGGCTTACTCTCTCCTGGAAATGTCTTGGTTAAACCAGACATTGAAAAGATTATTTTTTTATCATCACTCATTAAACTCTTCCTTTAAGAGCATAGAAAACCCATGCATTTGCAAAAAACCCTATACCAACTGAGACAAAACCCCAGCCAGCTATTTCATTATATTTAAAAGCTCCTAATCCAACCAAAACTAGACCAATAATTATCATTATAAAAGTCGCCCATCCCAATACTGTATTTTTGTTCATCATTTTCATATCAAACTATGATTTTTTTCTTTTTTTTCTTTTTTTCTTTTTTTCTACCTTGTCACTTTCAAAATCCATTTCTATATATCTAGAAACTTCTTCAGAAGTAAATATTGAGTTTAAAGATTTTACAAATTCAAATTCATTTAACTTAAGCTTACTTTGCCTTACATCTCTAGTATAATCTTCATTATCTATAATTAAATTATAACCCTCCATTTTATCAATTAGCAAACCTTTAAGTATTTGCATTTCAAACTCATCTAAATTAAATTCAAGCTTACATTTTGGTAAAACTTTATCTAACTCTTTGTATATATCTAGACTAGAGACATATGCAGAACCATCATATTTAGGCATTGGAGCATATCCTCTTTGACCTCTTTGTATATTGTTTAGTTGTTGAGAAAAAGATAGTGCTGAAAATAAAAGAAGCATGATTGTAATTAAAATTCTTTTCATTTGAAATAATTTTTACGAAATTAATGAAATTATTAATTAATAAACGGGATTTTAATTATTTTAGTTTGCCTATTATTAACATATCTAAATCCCTTATTACCAAAAAAACCTGCTTCCTCCAGCATAATCTTAATATCTCTATTCCACTCAGAGATAAAGCTAGTAATGTTTAGTTCTATAGCATAAACAGTATTGTAATTAAGAGGATAATCACCAGCTCCAGGTACACCTCCTTGAGAATCCCACATTCCTATAGTTGGACCTGAGGAGTGTCCGTATGATCCAAGTGGGTGAGTGTAAATTGATGGTCGCAAACCCTTTTGCTTAGCTTCTTCTAAAGACTTAATAAGAATTTCATTCCCTGTATGATTATATTTAAAATTATTAGTTAGAATATCTTGTAAATTATTTCCTAATTGAAGAGCTTTATTTAAAAATTCAGGAATTTCTATATCTGATTCTTTCATTACATATGCGATTTGTTGGCAATCGGAGTTTAATCTCAAATATGTTACACCAAAATCACAGTGAAGTAAATCTCCATATATAATCGTTTTATCATTGGGTCTATCTGAAAAAGAGTGTAGATGATCTTGTTGCAATTCACTGTTACGTTGAATATCTACAGTTGGGTGAAACCAAGTGTCTAAACCTAAATCTGTGACCTTTTGCCTCATCCACCACTCAACATCAGTAGTTGTAGTTAAACCTGGTTTTATTACCAAATTTGAAAATGCCTCTAAAATTATATCATGTGTTATGTCAATAATGTTTTCATATAGTTTCATTTCATAATCAGTCCTTGTTTCAATCCACAAATTTGATAACTTTTGAGCACTAACAATTTTATTTTGATAATCTAGAGGAAGATAATCCATGAATTCATCATAATCTGTTTTATCTAATCCGTCAGATATATTAAAATCAGTAGAGAAATTTAAACCTATTTTCTCTGGATTTCTTTCTTGAATTAACTCTACTAATCTCTCCCATTGAACGGGCTGCTTTTCTTTATCCCAAGCGGATAATATATTATCTCCAAAGTTATATCTAGCTACAGCTAATTTGTCAATTGTATTGTTTTTTTTATTTCTATAGAATAGTATAATTGTTCTTCGTCTAGCGTTAAGCCATTCTGCAGGTAACATAGTTTTTAGTACTGGGTCTTCGTTATACTCTCTGGAAATGAGTACCCACATATCAATCCCTGATTGATCCATTAATTCTGGCAGAAGATTATTTAATCTATCTTTTAAAATATTGTTTACAACAACAGCTCTATCCTTTTCAAGTAGAATCTCTTGAGAAGATAAATTAGTTGTTATTAGTAGTGCAATAATTAACTTATACATGATTTTTAATTTATAAATTTTGTAGTCTTCAATCTATCAATTTTATTTGTTTTGGTGTATACAAATCTATCAATAAAATATATTTTTTTTGGGGTTTCAAATTTGCTTAAATACTTGAATACATCTTGTTGAAGCTTATATCGTTTAGATTCAATTATTAATACAACTTTAGCTCCTAGTAACTCACTATCAACAGATGATATGATAAATCTTTCAGAAATAGAATGAGTTAATTTTTCTTCAATTTCTTCAGGAATTAATTTTAACCCACCAGAATTAATGATGTTATCAATTCTACCTAGCAAAATAAATTCACCTTGAGATGTGATTTTTACTATATCGTTTGTAATAAGTTTATTAACGGATATATGAGGAGCTTCAATTACTAGACAATTGTTTTTGTTAGCTGAGATAGATACTCCCTTTAATACTGAAAAGTTGTTATTTAATGCATATTCTTTAGAAACTTTTTTAATCGCAATATGAGTGGCTGTCTCTGTCATTCCATAGGTTTCAAAATATTTATTTTTTTTAGAAAGAATTTTTAACTTCAATTTTTTTGAAACATAACCACCTCCTAAAATAAGGGTGTTAATATATTTTAATTTATTAATTGAATTACTTGCTTGCATCGGCGTCATAGCAGAGAAAAAATAATTTTTATCTATGAATTTACTAGGGTTTGAAGTTGGATTAAATAAATGCAAATCCAAACCTAGAACCATTGCTCTTATTAACATCATTTTACCTGCAATAAAACTTAATGGTAAAAAGGAGATTGCAGATTTACCTGGAGTTAAATTAAAATAATCTCTAGTCATATAAGTAGAATTAACTAGTGATTTTTTTTCAAGCTTGATGCTTTTTGGTTTACCGGTAGAGCCTGAAGTTTTACATAAAATAAAAGATGCATTATTAAAGATTTCTAAAATAAATTCAGACAGAATTAATGAATTACTATTTTGACTCTCAATGTTATTATTAGCAAAATTTATTAATTCCTCTCTGTTGTAGTTTATAGAATTTAATTTAAATATTTTATGGATGTTAACTATCATTATTACAAATATACAATTCGTTAAATTTATAATTATTTTAACCCTAGGTATAATTTATATTTAATTATAATAAATATATTTGAAGGAATAATTATAAACTTTTATCCAAAAAAATAATGAAAAAAATTGTTATTATATTTTTAATATTTGTTGACACATTAGTTTTTTCTCAATTTCACAAAAATTATGATTGGTCTAATCAAGTAATTGTTGAAGAAATCATTGATTCAAGTTTTAATAAATCTTCAATTGGATTAATAAATAAGTATATACTAGAGTATTACGATCTAAATGACAGTTTAAATAGCACTTTTAGTAAATTATTAACAAGACATTCTAAGTTTAAAATATTAGATTTAGAGGGAGTTGAGTTTCATAACATCTTATATGTACCGATGTATAATTCAGTTAGTTTAATCGATTTGAAAGTTAGAGTAATAGATAGTGTTGGCAATATAAAAAACTTAGATAATTCAAATTTGATTGAATTAGATAATGAAGATTATAATAGTAATTTTAAAATATACCAATTAACAGATCTTAAAGTAAACTCCATCGTAGAATACATTTATACAACCAAAGAAAAGAATGAAATTCATGGTAGCCAAATACTACAGGAAGAATACTTTAATGTTAAAACAGAATTTATTTTAATCCCTGGTAAATATAAATCTAAAGTGAAAGCATACAATACTAATGCTATTTTTAACACAGAATTAATCGACGAAATTCCAATAAAAAAAATCACACTTAATAACCTAGACTCTTATGTTAATGAAGAGTACTCAACAGGCCAGGCAAACAGAGTAAACATAATTTATCAATGTTACAAGGATGAAAAGAAAAATTCTCAAAATGAATTTTGGAGAAACATCACCAATAGCATACATCCAATAGCATTTCCAACTAAATTCTCTAGAGAATTAATTATTTTAAATGATTTAATTTTTTCGGAAAGAGAAAATTACACTCAATTTCAAAGATTAAATTTAATTGACAATTATATTAAAACCAATTTCAAAATTATAGAAAACGGAAACTCTAAATTATCAAGTTTAGATTATATTTTAAAAAATAAAACAGGGAGCAATATTGGATTCATTCAGTTGTATTCTAGTTTATTAACACATAACACTATCAATTATGAACTTTTAATAACTTCAAACAGGTATTTCAACAAATTTGATCCTGAATTTTTTAACCCTGATAATTTAAGAGAGATTTTATTCTACTTTCCAGAAGAAAAAAAATATCTAATTCCTGACAGAATTGAATATAGAGTTGGTGAAGCACCCTATAATGTTTTGGGGAATTATGGAATATTTATGGATAGAAATAAGGATTATTATTTTAGTGAAATAATTGAAAATGATAAGAAGTATAGCACCATAATCAGAACAATAGATGTTAATTTTAAAAAAATGAAAGAGGTTATAATAAGTGAAAACCAAAAATTCACTGGCCATTGGGCAGTAACTAACAGAGCAATGCTAAACTTATCAAACAATGTTAACACAAGTGATTTCAAAGATTATTTAACCACATCTGGAATAAGAGGAAAAAAAACAATAGACTACTCTATTGAAAATGATGATATTTTTCAACCAATTTACAATAATCCGTTTATTGTAAATTCTGTAATCTCTTCAAATAGTATCATTAGCAGGCATGTCTTAAATATTCCTGTAAAGAAATCTAAAATATATAAATTTCAGTTAGGCAGTATTATTGGAACACAAAGTGAATTATATTCTAATAAAACTCGAGTAAGCCCAATTGAGATAAAATACCCTAATTATTATGAATACGATATCTCTGTAAAAATCCCAAGAGGATATAAAGTTGAAGGTGTAGAGAAAATCAATATAAACGAAAATTATATTTCTAACGGAAATATAATTGCGAAATTTGAATCTAAATATAGAGTCATAGGAGATACGATTGTGATCTCAATTGAAGAGTTCTACAAATCATTAAAGTATAGTAAGTATAGGTACAATGAGTTCAGGAATGTAATTAATGCAGCAGCGGACTTTAACAAAGTAGAGATTTTATTTGTCAGGAAATAATTTTATTAAACTTTTTACCCATATAATTAATAAAATTTGGATCAGAATTCTACCAAATAATAAACTTTTACTCAAAATTATATTTTTGCTTACTGTATAGGTGAATAACATATCTATATGTACAATAAAAAAAAGTACAAGTAAACATACAAGCAAGTTAACTCCTGTTTTACGAGTTTTTTTAAATAGAATAAGTAATCCGCCAAGTATCTCTAATAAGCCCGTTAAATCAACTATAAATTGCTGAAAAGGAATGTATCTAGGTATAATTTTAAGATAAAAATCTGAATCTGAAAAATGAGCAGCTCCAGCAGCTATAAATAAAACAGATATTACATAAAGATTTATATACTTTTTCAAACTTTAAAATTATCGTTTACTCCATATATCATCTTCAGGAGCTGAAATATCTTTAACTGGACCAGCTAACTTATTAAACCAGTTATTCCAATTGTACTTCTTCGAAAAAATAAACAGTAATATTGGGAAAATAACAAATACGGGTACAATTATTTCTGAGGCACCCATAGTTGATGGGTCAGCAATTGATTTATACACAGAATGGGTCTGAAAAGCAGTCCAATCAGCAGTTACAAGCAGGGCTGTAAATAAGTTATTAGCAGCATGAAAACCAAGCGCTAACTCCATACCATCATCCATTAGTGTTAAAATCCCTAAAAAGAATCCAGTTCCTATGTAATATATCATAATAATATTACCAAGCTTCTCAACTTCAGGATTAGCTAAATGCAATAAACCAAAGATTATAGAAGTTACGATGAGAGGAACCCATTTATTTTTAAATATATTTCCAATCCCTTGCATCAAATAACCTCTAAAAATATACTCCTCAAAGCTAGTTTGCAAAGGAACAAGGCAAATTGCTATTACAGCTAAGATTAAAAACTTGTTTAGCTTAAAATTAAAAACATAATCATCTGGAGAAAAATAAATATCTATACCTGTCATTATAGTAGATATAACTCCCCATAAAATAAATGCAAATGCAACCCTACTCCAATCAATTTTAGCTCTTGAAGTAGTAAGGTTTGTTATAGTTTGTTTGTGTAAAAACTTTACAGCTATAAACAGCAGAAATATTAAACCACCTGCGAAAGGCAATAATATATATAAAAAATTGAGGTTTGATTCAAACAACCCCATAATATATGAAGTATCTTGCATTTTATCCATATCAACATCTCCAGTTGCTATTTTACCAATTAGCGCAACAGTATGTGGTATTGAAAAAACTAATACTCCAGCTAAAGCAATTGCTAATCCAATAAAATATCTCCACCAATCAGTTAAATTTTTTTGAGCTTGTTCTATGTACATAATCTAAATATTTATATTCCAGTTATTATTTTTATTAAAGTGCAATTTAGCATTTTTTATGGATAATGGAGATGCAAAATTGTTGGAAAACAATGAGCCAGTACCTAAACCCTGTGGCAATGAGTTGTTTAGCGTGTATGCCCATTGTGATATAGCACTTAAGCCAACATTACTCTCCAAAGCACTCGTTACCCAATATTTTGTGTTTTTTGGGATCACTTTGATCCACTCTTCGGAAGCTTTAAAACCTCCTAATAAACTTGGTTTAAGAATTATATATTGCGGCTTAATTTTATCTAATAATTGTATTTTATTTTCTAAACCACTAACCCCAATTAATTCTTCATCTAAAGCGATAGGAATTGGTGATTTTAGACACAGTTCAGATATGTATTTTATTTGCCCTGCCTTTATAGGCTGTTCAATAGAATGAATACTTAATTTAGATAGTTTATTTAAAATACTCATTGAATCTTTATATGAATACACTCCATTTGCATCTAGTCTAATTTCTAATTCTGAAGGGTCATATTTATCTCTTATACTTTTTAATAAAGCAAATTCTTTATCAAAATCTAATGCACCAATTTTAAGTTTAATACAATTATATCCTTTAGATATATTTGATTCGACTTGTTTTTTCATAAAATCTATCTCTCCCATCCAAACTAAACCATTAATAGGTATACTATCTTTACCCTCAGTAAAATCAGAAGGGAATAAGACGTTTTCTTTTAGTGAATTTAATGATCTTAATGCCATTTCTAATCCAAATACTATAGATGGGTAATTAGACAGCTCAACAAATAAATATGATGGATGTTTATTTATATTTAGGCATAGCCATTCAAGTTTAGACTCAAAGCCTGAAAGATCGTCAATACTTAACCCTTCAATTATACTACACTCTCCTAATCCAGTTTTTAAATCATCTGTTAGTGTTAAAAACCAGGAATCTTTAGAATGTAATACACCTCTAGAGGTTCCACCTGGAATTTTAAATAAAAAATTACGTCTTTTATAAGTCGCTTTCATAATCTAAACTATTTAGTCATACTTCTGCAGTGTCTTAAAATTACAAAACATATTATAATATAATTATTAAAGAATGAATTAAGCTAAACATGAAAGTAGAAATTGCAAGTATCTTTAATTCTTTATTGTAAAGTTTTGGTTCCTTTATTTGATAGACATTTTTAAAGTGTAGTACAATTGGAAAATACGATAGTAAAACAATTAAACTTATTGATGTGAAATAAAAACTAACTATAAAAATTACAGAAATAAGAATAGAAATTATTAAGATTAAAAGATGGTACTTTTTTGCATTATCAAATCCTAACTTACCAGCTACAGTGATTTTATTGGATAATTTATCGGAAACTAAATCTCTCATATTATTAAGATTTAAAACCCCAACACTTAGAAGGCCGACAGAAATAGAAGGTAATATCAATATTATATCTAAGCTTTTAGTGAATAAGTAATAAGAACCCATCGTACTAAGGAACCCAAAAAAAGCAAAAACAAAAATATCACCTAAAGCATAATATCCATAAGCTTTATTACCTACTGTATATTTGATAGCTGAAAAAATACTAATAAATCCTAAAAAAAAGAAAATTATAATATTAAAATATTCGTCCGGTTTAAAAGAACAATAGAGAAGAAAAGAAATGAATACTAGTAAAATAATTACATTAACTATAATAGCAGATTTCATTTTATCTGGTGTAATTACTCCACTTTGGATAGCTCTTTCTGGTCCAATTCTATTATTATTATCCGTTCCCTTAACCCCATCTCCATAATCATTTGCAAGGTTAGATAATATTTGTAGAGAAACTGTGGTTAGAAGTGCTAATAAAAAAATAGTATTGTTGAAACTTTGTTCAGCGTAAGCAAAAGAACTTCCTATTAATATACCAGAGATTGATAAAGGGAGTGTTCTTAATCTAAAGCTAGAAATCCATACTTTAAAATTAGTCATAATATCAAGGAATCCATTTCTTATTAAAGTTTGGAGGTCTTTTTTCTAAAAAAGCATCACGTCCTTCTTTTGCTTCGTCAGTCATATAAGCTAATCTAGTTGCTTCACCAGCAAAAACTTGCTGACCAACCATACCATCATCAGTGAGGTTCATAGCAAACTTTAGCATCCTTATAGAAGTTGGGGATTTTTTTAAAATCTCTTGAGCCCACTCATATGCTGTAGTCTCTAACTCATCATGAGGAACCACTGTATTTACCATCCCCATTTCATAAGCTTCAGATGCAGAATAACTTTTACCTAAGAAAAATATTTCTCTAGCTTTTTTTTGACCTACCATTTTTGCTAGGTAAGCGGAACCATAACCACCATCAAAACTTGTAACATCAGCGTCAGTTTGCTTAAAAATAGCATGTTCCTTACTTGCAATAGTAAGATCACAAACAACGTGTAAACTATGCCCTCCTCCAACTGCCCAGCCTGGAACAACAGCAATAACTACCTTGGGCATCATTCTAATAAGACGCTGAACCTCTAGTATATTTAATCTATGATAACCATCATCCCCTACATAGCCCTGATCTCCTCTAGATTTTTGATCTCCTCCACTACAAAATGAATAAACACCATCCTTTGTTGATGGTCCTTCACCGCTTAATAAAACTACACCAATAGAAATGTCTTCTTGAGCGTCATACAAAGCGTCATACAATTCAGAAGTTGTTTGAGGTCTAAAAGCATTTCTTACATTTGGTCTATTAAATGCTATTCTAGCAACACCATTAAACTTCTTGTAAGTAATGTCTTTATAAGTTTTCGCTATTTTCCAATCAATTTTAATCATAAAAAGTTATTTATCATTTAAATAGATACCATCATTTTTAATAGTAATCAATTGTTGTTTGTATAAACTTCCTAAAGCTTTTTTAAATGATTTTTTACTCATCTGAAATGTGTCTTTAATAAGCTCAGGAGAGGATTTATCTGTTACAGCTAAGAAACCGTCAGAATCAGTAATCTTATCTAGTATAAAGTTTGAGTTTGGCTCTATATTTCTATAACCAATATGACCAAGAGAAATATCTAACTTATTGTTCTCATGAACTTTTTTTATTACTCCTCTAAGTTTATCTCCAACTGAAATATCTTTAAATATATTATCACTAAATATTAAACCAGAATGGATATTATTGACAATTACATTCATCCCTAATTCTGATGGGTGTGAAATAATGATATCTACTTCTTCAAGTTGTTCTACACTTAAAGTCTTATTATCTAAAAATCTATTGGTTTTACTTGAAGCTAATAATCTATTTGTCTCATCATCCAAATAACAATGAACCAAATACCAATCCCCTTTTTTCATTTTAAAAGCCATTTCCTTGAAAGGACAGAACAATTCTTTCACTAAACCCCAGTCTAAAAAAGCACCAAAGCTCGTGACTTCATTACATCTTAACAGAGCAAAACTTCCTTTTTGTATATAAGGTAAATCTGTAACTGAAACAATACGCTCTTCATTATCTAAATAAACAAATACATCTAAATAACTATCAATTTCACGAACCTCTGGAACATATCTATTTGGTAACAAAACTTCATTACCGTCTTCATCCCCTAAAAAAAGACCTGGAGGGGTATCTCGAAGAATTTTTAAATTATTTACTACACCTAATTCTATCATTTTTCAAAGGTACAAATATTAGAATGCTTATTTTATAAAGTCAAAATAATTTAATAAGTAATCTTGATTATTCTCTCTGTCAATAATCACTTCTAATAATCTCGGTTTTTTGGATGGTTTATAAAAATTACTTAACATTGATTTTAGATTTGACTCATCATCGCTATCATAAAATTCAAAACCATACATTTTACATAATTCTTTTGCTGAAAGTTGATGTTTTGTTTCAAAGAATTTTTTAAATATCTCGCTATTGTTGTCTTTAGTTAAAATTTTAAAAATACCTCCACCTCTATTATTAATTAGTATTATTCTAAAATTTACAGGAATAAAATCATTCCAAAGAGCATTACTATCATAAAAGAAACTTAAATCTCCAGTGATAAATACGGTATTGTGATTATAAGTGACAGAAGCGCCTATTGCTGTAGATGTACTTCCGTCAATTCCACTAGTTCCTCTGTTACAAAAGACATTAATCGAGTTATCAATATCAAATAATTGTGAGTAACGAATAGCAGAGCTATTTGATATTTGTAACATTGATTTTAAGGGAATTGATTTTAATACAATATCAAAAACCTTAAGATCACAATAATCAAGACTAGATAGATACTCTTCATGTTTTAGTTTTCTTTTTGAGATAACTGAAGTCCATCTATTATTAAAATCAGAAGTATTGTCCATGAAATTTTCATACAACCTTGCTATAATATCATCTGGGCTACTTTTGAAATGTTTAGTTAAACAAAAAAAAGTGTCATTTGCTTTTTGACAACCAATATGCCAATGTTCTTTAGGCTGATTATTTCTAAAAATTACTTTAATTTTTTTTGAAATAATCATACCCCCCATAGTGATTAAAATTTCAGGTTTAAAATCTTTTAATTCTACATCAGTTAAAGGAGCTATTAACTGATCAATTTTGTTACAAAAAAAAGGGTGGTAAACATTAGATGTGTTTTCTATTAGAACTAATACAGAAGAATCACTTGCTAGCAAATCAATTGATTTTTTGCTTAATAATCCAGGAGAAGAGACTCCAATGAGAATTATTTTTTTAATTGAATTTTGCCATTTTTTTGTAAAGGAATTAATTCTATTAACTTTTGAGTTATTAAATTTTGGTAAAATATTTGTAGTATGAATCAACATACTGTCTGTCAAATCATATAATGGTTCTGAAAAGGGAACATTAATATGAACTGGCATTTGTTTTGTTATAGATATATTTAGAGCTTTATTAATTTTTATTTGATTATCCAGTCTTAAACCTAATAAACTAAAAAAAGATTTATCTTTTTGATCTAAATCAACTGAGTATTCAATGTTTTTTTGAAAAACATTTTTTTGATTTATAGTTTGGCCATCACCAATATTTAAAAATTTCTTTGGCCTATCTGCAGAAAGAATGACTAAAGGAATATTACTAAAGTAAGCTTCTGAAATAGCAGGATAATAATTCAACAATGCACTACCAGAAGTACAAACTAAAACTACAGGTTCGTTAATCTGTTGAGCAATTCCAAGTGCAAAAAAAGCAGCTACTCTTTCATCAACAACACTGTATGTTTTGAAAAATGGGTTATTATTAAACCCTAAGACCAACGGTGCATTTCTACTTCCAGGTGAGATAACTATGTTTTTAATATTCTTTTTATAACATAAGTCCGTTATCGATTGAGCAAGAATATTTTTAGAAAAATTCATTTAAATAAATATAGATTGTAAAGATAAGAATTAAGAGAACTAATATTTAATAAAAAACATTTTTCATTACAGAAGATTTAGCTAAGGTTTCTTCAAATTCATCTAAAGGATTTGAGTCTTTAGTTATACCTCCACCTATATAAATCTTAATAAAATTATTAAATACTTCAGCACATCTTAAATTAACATACAACTTTACAGATTTGTTTTTCGGAGAGATAACTCCTAAATAACCAGTATAGTAAGATCTGTCATAATCCTCATTAACGCTTATAAATTCTTTAGAAATATCTAAAGGGATACCGCACACAGCTGGCGTTGGATGAATTAAGTCAACAATGCTATTATAATCACTAAAGGGCTTTAAGTTAGCGCTGATAGTTGTGCATAGATGATATAAATCACCAGATTTTATATTAACTGTTTTACTATAAGATAAATTATCAACAATATTAACTAAAGAATCTAAAATGTAAGATTTTACATATTGTTGCTCGTCAATCTCTTTTTTTGACCAAGTGACTAACCCTTCAGAATCAATTTTTGTTGTACCAGCTAGAGCCACAGTCTCCATAAAGTCACCTTTAATAGTCAATAATTTTTCAGGTGTAGCACCTACCCAAAAGCCTACTTTTGGATGAAACCAAATATAAACATAAGAGTTATTATAAAAAGAAAGCAGCTTATTAAATACTAAAGTTAAATCAACTGAAGAGATTGACATAAGCTCAATTCTAGATAACACTACTTTTTTTAAAACACCTTCTTCCATCGCAATTAAAGATTTTTCGACGAGGCTAGTATGTTTATTTTTATTCAATGTATTATCTAACTCATTATTCTTAGAATTAGATTTGAGTACTATATCTAAATGAACTGATCTATAAGAATTACATTTATCAAAAGGCATGTAAATTTTATCGAATTTTTTTGCATCAAAAGGAGCAAAAATGAAGGCTTCGCTACTTAAATCACATTCTGTGTGTAATTTGTTGTCAATTTGGAGTTTAGCATTTATATCATCTGAATAAGGCTCATTAAAGACTACAAAAGGCAAGTTCTTATCCTTGTGATCAATAATAATTTGAAATAAATCGGATTGATTCATTAATCTATTTAGATTTAGGTAGAGATATTGTAGTTAATTTACAATGAGAAATTAAATTATTAGAATCATCTGTGATGTTAATTGATATAAGTTGCGTAGTTCTACCTTTATGAATAAACGTAGCTTTTGCATAAACAAAACCATCTTTGACGCTTTTTAAATGATTGGCTGTAATTTCAATCCCTCTTACTACATAACTAGAGTCTTTAAGTAACATATGTGTAGCCATACTCCCTGCAGATTCAGCTAAAGCAGCCGTAGCCCCCCCGTGAAGTACTCCGTCAGGTTGATAAACTCTCGAATTAACTGGCATTTTTAAAGTTAAAAAATCTTCCCCTATATCAACTAGTTCAATATTAAGAGTCTCCATTAAAGTGTTCTTACAAACTTTGTTGGCTTCTTGTAATATTATATCTTTATTCTCTAGCATAATTAATTTTTTTATCAAAAATACAAAACCAAGTTTAAAAATGAATTCAACTGAAAAAGAAATAGTTTATAAAGTTTCTAATTCCTACTCTACATTAAATACTTTAAGTAGTAAAACAAAAAATGTGATATTTGCTTGCCATGGGATGGGTTATCTAAGTAGGTATTTCTTGAAGTATTTTAAAGGTCTTGATAGTGATCTAAATTATATCATTGTACCACAAGCACAAAGCAAGTATTATATAGCACCAAAAATGAAACATGTTGGCGCATCATGGTTAACTAAGGAAAACACCTTAAAAGAGATAGAAAATGTTATCAATTACTTTGATAGCGTATTCCAAAATGAAAATATTGAAGGTAAAAATTTAATTTTTATAGGGTATTCACAAGGAGTTTCTGTTGTCATGAGGTATGTAGCAAGAAAAAAAATATCTTTTTCGAAACTTTTGTTAATGTCTGGAGGAATCCCTAACGAATTAACAAGTGAAGATTTTAAATATTTAGGGGACCAATCAGAAGTATATTATGTGTATGGAGAAAAGGATGAGTATATAAATGGTGAGTTCTTAAAGTTAGAAAAAAATAAAATTAAAAATATATTTAAAAGTGTTAACTCCATCTCCTTTGAGGGTAACCATCAAGTGAATGTTGATATTATAGAATCTATTATAAATTAAAAAAGGACGCTATTACACGTCCTTTTTAATTTGTAATTTAAAAAAATTAGTCTTTAACTTCTTCAAAATCAACATCTTCAACATCATCAGATGCTGAGCTCTTGTCTTGCGTTTGATCTGCCTCACTCGGAGCTCCTTGTCCAGACTCAGCTTGAGCCTTATACATTTCCTCACTTGCAGCTTTCCAAACTTCATTGATTTTCTCTAAAGCAGGGTCTATAACTTCAATTTCTTTTGTTTCATAAGCCTTCTTTAATTCTTCTAAAGCTTCTTCAATAGGCTTCTTTTTATCCTCTGATAATTTATCACCAAATTCCTTTAGCTGTTTTTCAGTTTGAAAAATCATAGCATCAGCACTATTTAGTTTATCAA
Source organism: uncultured Flavobacteriaceae bacterium (assembly GCA_905182835.1). Lineage (GTDB taxonomy): Bacteria > Bacteroidota > Bacteroidia > Flavobacteriales > Flavobacteriaceae > SGZJ01. The sequence continues at coordinate 20,365 of CAJJDI010000027.1, forward strand.
CTTTTTCTTTAGTTTTAGCATCAGCTTCAGCATTAGCTTCAGCTTCTTGTTTCATTTTCTCAATTTCCTCAGTAGTTAAACCTGAAGAAGCTTCAATTCGAATATCTTGAGTTTTATTAGTTGCCTTATCAGTTGCCGAAACTTTTATTATACCGTTAGCATCAATATCAAAAGTAACTTCAATTTGAGGAGTTCCTCTCTGTGCAGGAGGAATTCCATCTAAATGAAATTTTCCAATTGTTTTATTATCTACTGCCATAGGCCTTTCACCTTGTAATACGTGAATCTCTACTGAAGGCTGATTATCTGCCGCAGTTGAAAATACTTGTGATTTTTTTGTAGGAATAGTTGTGTTGGACTCAATTAATTTAGTCAACACATTACCCATAGTTTCGATACCTAGAGATAAAGGAGTAACATCAAGCAATAAAACGTCTTTAACATCTCCTGTTAAAACCCCACCTTGAATGGCAGCACCAACTGCTACAACCTCATCAGGATTAACTCCCCTATTTGGTTTTTTTCCGAAGAACTTTTCAACAGCATCTTGTACAGCAGGTATTCTAGTTGAACCACCTACTAATATAATTTCATCAATGTCGCTAGTTGATAAATCTGCTGCTTTTAATGCTGATTTACATGGAGCCATTGTTCTTTTTATTAAGTCGTCAATTAATTGCTCAAATTTAGCTTTAGTTAGTGTTCTAACTAAGTGCTTTGGTCCACTTGCAGTAGCGGTTATATAAGGTAAATTAATTTCAGTTTGAGCTGAAGCAGAAAGTTCAATTTTTGCTTTTTCAGCAGCCTCTTTTAATCTTTGTAAAGACATAGGGTCTTTTCTTAAGTCTATACTCTCTTCAGATTTAAATTCTTCAGCTAACCAGTTGATTATTTTTTCATCAACATCATCTCCACCTAAATGCGTATCTCCATCAGTTGATAGAACTTCAAAAACTCCATCACCTAGTTCCAGTATTGAAACATCATGTGTTCCTCCACCAAAATCAAATACAACAATTTTTTGATCTTTTCCTTTCTTATCCATTCCATATGCTAATGCAGCAGATGTAGGTTCATTAATAATTCTACTCACTTTAAGACCAGCAATTTCGCCAGCTTCTTTTGTAGCTTGACGTTGAGAATCATTGAAATAAGCAGGAACTGTTATAACAGCTTCAGTAACTGTAGTACCTAAATAATCTTCAGCAGTTTTTTTCATTTTTTGCAAAATTATTGCAGATAATTCTTGAGGTGTATATAGTCTTCCATCTATATCTACTCTTGGTGTATCATTGTCTCCTTTAACAACTTTATAAGGGACTCTACCAGCTTCTTTAGAAGATTCAGAAAACTTGTTACCCATAAATCTTTTAACAGAGTAAACTGTCTTAGTAGGGTTTGTTACTGCTTGTCTTTTAGCTGGATCTCCAACTTTAATTTCACCACCTTCTACAAATGCAATTACTGAAGGAGTTGTTCTTTTACCTTCTGCATTTGGAATAACTACAGGCTCATTACCTTCCATAACAGAAACACAAGAGTTTGTAGTACCTAAATCAATTCCAATAATTTTACTCATAATATATATTTATTTAAATTTTAAATTCTTTTTTTAAATTCAATTACTAATATTCAAGTATTGTGCCAATAGATATTTATATCAAATTTGTCATTTGTTTTTATATAAATATGCCATTTTGTCATTTTTATAGGTAAAAAGAAGAATACAAAATTTGTTTAAATAAAATTATAACTCTATTTATATTTATTACTTTTACACTTAAATCTACTCTCATGTCAATAAACAAAGAAGGATACAAAAGAATTACTGTTAAGACTTTAACAGATATGAAGTCTAAAAATGAGAAAATATCTATGTTAACTGCATATGATTATACAATGGCTCAAATTGTTGATGGTTCTGGGATAGATGTCATATTAGTTGGAGATTCAGCAAGTAATGTAATGGCTGGACACGAAACTACTCTACCAATTACATTGGATCAAATGATATACCATGCCTCATCTGTAATAAGAGCAGTAAATAGGTCTTTAGTAGTAGTAGATTTACCATTTGGAACCTATCAAAGTGATTCTAAAGAAGCTTTAAGATCTGCAATAAGAATAATGAAAGAAAGTGGCGCACATTCAGTTAAACTTGAAGGTGGTAAAGAAATTAAAGATTCTATCAAAAGAATAATTAATGCAGGGATACCTGTGATGGGCCATCTTGGGCTAACCCCGCAATCAATATATAAATTTGGAACATACACAGTAAGGGCTAAAGAAGAAGCTGAAGCACAAAGGTTAGTTGAAGATGCGAAAATGTTAGAAAAACTTGGGTGTTTCGCTGTTGTTTTAGAAAAAATTCCAGCAAAACTCGCAGCTATTATTTCAAAGACCTTAACAATACCCGTAATAGGTATTGGAGCAGGTAATGAAGTAGATGGTCAAGTTTTAGTTCTACACGATATGCTTGGGATGACTAAAGAATTCAATCCACGATTTTTAAGAAGATATTTGAGTCTTTATGACGACATGCATAAAGCAATATCCCAATATAGTAAGGATGTTAAAAGTAGAGATTTTCCAAATTCAGAAGAGCAATACTAAATTAAAAAAAAGTATGCTTAATAGAAGTAATGAAAAAAATTTATTGATTCTACATGAAGACAATCATCTAATTGTTATAAATAAAAGATCTGGTGATCTAGTACAGGGAGACAAGACTGGAGACATTCCTCTTTTAGATTATGTAAAGAAATACATAAAAATTAAGTACAATAAACCAGGGGATGTATTCTTAGGTACGGTTCACAGAATTGATAGACCTACAAGTGGAGCAATCATATTTGCTAAAACCTCCAAAGCATTATCTAGATTGAATAAAATGCTAGTAGATAAGGAGATAAAAAAAACGTATTGGGCTATAGTTAAAAATAAACCTAAAAATGAGGTCGGTGCAATTAATAGTTGGCTCAAAAAAAACCCAAAAAACAACAAGTCAACTAGTTACGACAAACAAGTAAAAGACAGTAAAGAGTCGATTCTAGAATATAAATTAATAAAACATTTAGATAATTACTGCTTATTAGAAATTAACCTTAAAACAGGTAGACACCATCAAATTAGGTGTCAGCTTAGTTCAATTGGCTCTCCTATAAAAGGTGATTTAAAATATGGCGCTAAAAGAAGTAACAAAGATGGTGGTATTTGCTTACACTCTAGAAATATAGAATTTATCCACCCTGTAAGTAAAAAAAATATTAATTTAACTTCACAAACCCCTAAAGATCCCATTTGGGATTCTTGCTTATAATCATTTCTTATGCAAAATTTTGAATTTATTGCTAAACAAAAATCTTATTTTCTATCTGGAAAAACTAGAAGTATTAGCAAGAGGATTGAAATGTTAGAAAAATTAAATTCATCTATTGTGAAAAATGAATTAAAAATATTTGAGTCACTTAAAAAAGATTTAAATAAATCTAACTTTGAAAGCTATTTGACAGAGATCGCTATTTTAAAAAGTGAGATCAAATTGATTAAAAAAAAACTAAAAAATTGGAGTAAACCAAAAAGAATAAAATCAACTTTAGCAAACTTCCCTTCTAAAGATTATCTATTTCAAGAACCTTACGGTATTACGCTAATTATCTCTCCTTGGAATTACCCCTTTCAATTAGCATTACTTCCTCTTATTTCATCTATTTCTGCTGGAAATACAGCTGTCTTAAAACCAAGTGAGCATTCTCCTTATACTTCTAAATTAATTGAGGAAATTATTTTAGATATTTTTCCTGAAGATTATGTGAAAGTTGTATTAGGTGATTCTGAAATAGCTACAAAATTATTAGAATTAAGATGGGATTATATATTTTTTACGGGCAGTGTAAGAGTCGGAAAGATTGTAGCCAAAGCAGCATCTAAATACTTAACTCCATTAACCTTAGAATTAGGGGGTAAAAACCCATGTATAGTAGACAAGAATACAGATATTAAACTTACTGCAAAAAGATTAGTTTGGGGTAAGTTTGTAAATGCTGGCCAAACTTGTATTGCTCCTGATTATCTAATTGTTGAAAAATCTATTAAGAACAATTTAGTTAAACAACTAATTGTAGAAATTGAAAAAGCATATGGAAAGGATCAAGAGAAATCTGGCGATTACCCAAGAATCATAAATGAACAAAATTTAAAAAATTTAGCTTCGTTAATTGAGAATCAAGAAATTTTATATGGCGGACATTACGATTTAAAAAACAAGTATTTTTCTCCTACTATAATTAATAATCCAGAGTTGAATTCTAGCATTATGAGTGAAGAGATTTTCGGCCCTATTCTTCCAGTATTAGAGTATGAGAAAACAGAAGATATCTTTAAATTAATTTATAGATTTGAAAAACCATTAGCGCTCTATGTTTTTACTAAAAATTCTAAATTTTCTGATGAAATCATAAATAAGGTTAGTTTTGGAGGTGGTGTTATAAATGATACTATGATTCAATTTGGAAATCATAGACTTCCATTTGGTGGAGTTGGGGAAAGTGGTATGGGTTCATATCATGGAGAATCTGGCTACAAGCTATTTTCTCATCAGAAACCAATAATTAAAAAAGCAAACTGGTTAGATATACCCACTAGGTATGCGCCATACTCTGGTAAATTAAGTAGTCTAAAAAAGCTACTTAGATTTTTAACTTAAAATTTAATTTAGAATTTTTTTTAAGTTGTGATACAGAATTTATTGATTTTTCTTCTAATTGTAAAATTCTTGGATATCCACCTGTTGTTTGACAATCCCTCATTAAAATAATTAATGTTCCGTTGGGAGTTAATTGGACTGTACCAGGAATAACTGGGGAAGTAATAATTGATACTAACTCATTAACAATTAAATCCTTTAATTGTACAGCCATCCTATTGTAACTATTAGAAATAGAAAACTCGTGAGACATAATATAATTTTGTTGATAAGAGTTTAACATAAAAAATTCAGGACCTTTATAAACACTTAACACATTTCCGAAACTTTTAATATTTTTCACTAATAGTTCAGAATCGGACAAAGTAACTGATTTATCAAACTTTAAAATATCATTTTTATTCAACCTAACAGCTTTAGTCACGTTTTTACACATACTTCTACTGTTATATGCTTTTTCAGTCTTAAAACCACCAGAGATTGCTATATAAGACCTTAACCCGTCAATTAACCTGCCAAAACTTAACACATCATTTTTCTTAACAACTAATGAGGTGTTCATTAGAACATTAACATTATTAATAAATGGAGATAAATCAGCACCTGTTATGCATATAATTGAAGAGGTTTTGAATTCCAATACTGGTCCTATCATTGTTATTTCCATAACAGCATTCTCTACATTATTACCCAATATTTTATTTCCTAAATCAGAAGAGAAGCTATCCATAGAACCTGAATGTGGGATACCATAAGATTGTAGGCCAACCCTTCCCTTATCTTGAATAGTTGAAAAAAGTCCAGGTTTTAGTATTTCAATCATTGATTGCCTCCCATTCAAATTTGAATTTGTTCGACTCTTTTAAAATAACCTGATGCTCTTCTAAGGTAATTGGATAAAATTTAATTAAATCTCCAGGTTGAGCAAAAGATATTTCATCAGTAGATGTATTAATGAAATTTACAGGGGAATTTCCAATTATATTCCAACCTCCTGGACTATCAGAAGGATATACACCTGTTTGAGACCCTCCAATGCCTACAGACCCTTTAGCTACACTCAAGTCAGGTACAGATTTTCTAGGAAAATATAGTTTTTTATTTAAATTACTTAAGTAAAGAAACCCTGGCAAAAACCCTAAAAAGCATACCATATACTTATTTTCATGATGAAGCTTGATTATTTGATTCCTGCTTAGGTTTAAAGATGTACTAATATTATCTAAATCTTTAGAAAAAAATTTATCGTAACATACTGGAATTCTCCAAGTTTTACGTTCCACTAAATTAATTTTAATCTTATTTAAATACACCTGCTTCAAGGTCTTTATTTCGCTATAGATATTATCTATACTGTATTTGTAAGTAACTAATAATGAAGAGTATGCGTTCCTTACCTCAAGTATTTGTTTAATATTATTATTTATCGCATTTTTAAATGAAAGTACATCAAAAATAATATCATTTTCAATAGAATTCTCCCAACTAATTAAGATCGAACTTGAGTTAAACTGAAAATAATTTATAAAGAAATTCTTATTCATTTTGTAAAATAATTTTTATATAGATCTTTCAATAATAAATGTGAATCATCAGTATCTCCGTGCACACAAAAGGTATTCCCTATTGTTTTAATTAATTTATTTGAAATAGTCTTAATTTTTGAACTACCCATCACCCTATTGTATCTAAGTAACATCTTCGATGGATTTAAAATCATTGAATTAACTTCATTTCTAGATAACAAAGTGTGGTTATCATTGTAATTTCTGTCTAAAAAAACCTCATAATCTACCTCAACGCCATTTTCTTTAGCTATTTTAGAAACAACTGAGCCGTAGGGGGCGTAAATCTTTACATTATCATAACATTTTACTACATCAACATATAAAGCAGCCAAATCAACATCAATAACACATTTATTATACAAAGCTCCATGGGCTTTAACATGATGAAGTTTACTTATTCCAAATTCACTCATCACCTCTAACAAAGAAGAGATTTGATCATGTAAAGAGTTTTTTAAATCCAATAAATTGATAAACATTTCTTTTCTGCCAAAATTAACTCTATCTGGATATGATGGGTGAGCACCAACAAGAACATTATTATCAACAGCTAACTTAACAGTCTTTCTCATAGATTCCGTATCACCGAAATGACCACCACACGCAACAGAGCAGGAGCGTAAATAAAACATCAAATCACTCTCTCTTAAAACTCCTTCACCAACATCAGAATTTATTAGTAACTTTTTCATTATAATTAAATTAAACCTATCACAGACAAGATACTTTTTAAGCCCATAAACATTGTTACAAGCACAATGATTATTGTAATAAAATTAAACAAATAACCATTAGTATGGTTATTTAAAAGCTGTTTATTGTTCGCCACCCAAAGAAGAAATATCGCAATTACCGGTAGTAGCATACCATTTGCTACTTGAGCAAATTTAATAATCTCAATAGATTTATAATTTAAACTTGAAAATAATATTCCTAAAAACAAAACCACAATCCAGATCAATCTAAATCTTTTTGAATTAGCTTTAGCTTCCCAGCCCAAACAACCACAAGTAACATAAGAAGCAGCCAAAGGGGCTGTTATCGCACTTGTCAATCCTGCAGCAAACAAACCTAATGATATTATTGTTTTAGAAAAACTTCCAAAAACAGGCTCAATACCTAAAGCTAAATCTGACGCGTTATTAATCTGGAAATCACCAACCGCAGCAGCTGTAATCACTATAGACATTGAAATTATTCCACCTAAGGCAACAGCTAATAATGTATCTGTTTTTACAAACTGAATATCCGAAGGCTTACTCCACTTATCCTTCACTAACGAGGCGTGTAAAAAGATGTTATAAGGAACAACTGTAGTTCCAATCAATCCAATTATGACAAGTAAACTATTTTCTGGTACTTTTGGCACAAACAAACCTTCAACAAGTGAAAGCAAATTAGGTTTAACAATTATCGCAGAAGTTAAAAAAGCAAAACTCATTAATAAAACCAAAATAATTAACACTTTCTCTACAACTCTTATATTACCAAGAAACAAGATTACAAAAGCTATAAAGCCAATTAATATGGAATAAAAATTTATCTTAAAACCAGCAATAAAATATGTCAATTCTCCAAATACAGAGCTCATTCCCAAAACACCACCACTAATATTACCAGCCTCATAAGCAGTATTTCCTACTAAAATAGCAGAAAGAACAAGTGCTACAGCTAAATATTTATAAAATGAATTATCAAAACTATTTATCAAGTTCGACGATAATCCTTTCTGGGTTATTAATCCGATTTTTGCAGCAGTAAATTGAAGGATCGTTGTCACAATCAATGAAAACAACAACGCCCATAATAGATCTAATCCATATTTAGCACCTGCAATTGAACACATAGTAATTGTACCCGGGCCAATAAAAGCCGCAGCAATAACGGTCCCTGGACCTATGTTTTTTAAAGAAATCAAAATTAATTAAAACTGATTTTTAATATTCTACTGGTTGATTCAGTAATTTTATACCTATCATCCATTCTTTGGTTTACAACCCAAATTAATTCATTATTTCCATTTACAAGAACTAAGGATCTGTTTTTATCAATAATTGATAGCTTTTTATCTTTAAAAAATTTACTTAAAGACTTTTTACCACTCATCCCAAAAGGAATAAATTCCATCCCTTTAGAATAAACCTCAACCCTGAGAGGGTACACTAACTTACCCAAATCAACATATACAGATGAAGGATCTACACTTTTTTCAAAATTTAAACACAAATTAAAAAATAATGAGCCATAAATAGTATCAACTTGAGCAGCGTCACTACGCACATCAATTGAAACAAAACTCATATTAGATATTTCCTCTAAAATTAAAAAATCTCTATCTTTTACTATTCTATGTGTTTTAGAAAGTATTTGCTTACCAGATTGAGAAGTTAAAATGTTCTCTATATCCGTTAGTTGATTAAAACCGAATTTGTGGAAAAACTCAAACAAACACAGCTTTAAATTATCTAATCTCAAAATTTCCTTGATATCATACTTAACCTGATGCCCTTTATCAAATATGATTTTTTTAGAGGTTTCATTAATTTTTTCTTGAATATAAGATTTTGAATTTTTTAAATAATTTAAGGATTTATTGAAGTTTTTTAGCAAATCAGGAGCTGATTTCTTGAACTCAGGAATAACATTATTTCTTATTTCGTTTCGCAAATAATCATTTGACAGATTACTACTGTCTTCTCTCCAGCTAATATTATTTTCTCTAGCGTAATTAACAATTTGATTTTTCGAAAAGCTCAACAAGGGACGAATTTTTTTCTTATTCATAATTGGAATTCCCAACAGACCACCTAAACCACTCCCCCTAGATAAATTCATTAGAAAAGTTTCTAATTGATCATCCAAATGATGTGCTGTTAAAAGACAATCATAATTAATCAACAAATCATCAAACCACTTATACCGAAGCTCTCTTGCTGCCATCTGCGTAGAGAGACCACTGTTTTCTTTATAACTAATGGTGTTGAATTTTTTTAAATAAAAATCCACATTTAATAACTTCGCTAAAGCTTCAGCAAATTTAGCATCTTCATCACTCTCTTCACCTCTTAAAGAAAAGTTACAATGAGCAATAGAAAAATCTAAACCTAAATCATTACACAAATTACACAAGACCACACTGTCTACTCCAGATGAAGTAGCTATTAAAATCTTATTATTAAACAAAAAAGGAAGCTCATTTATTAAATGAGATTTAAACTCTTCAAACATTATATACTGTAATTATTTATTACAAATATAATAAAGATCTATATCAATATAATTGAATTATATATGTAGAGCTCTATTTTCAGTAGCAGCGAGTGCAGCCTCCTTCATAGCCTCTGAATAAGTAGGGTGAGCATGAGAAGTTCTAGCTATATCTTCAGCAGAAGCTTTAAATTCCATAGCAACAACGGCTTCAGAGATCAAATCAGCACATCTTGCTCCTATCATATGAACACCTAAAATTTCATCTGTTTTTTTATCTGCTAAAATTTTCACAAAACCATCCAAATCAGAACTAGCTCTACTTCTTCCAAGAGCTCTCATAGGGAATTGACCAACCTTGTATGTAATATTATTTTCTTTTAAATAATCTTCTGTTTTTCCAACAGAAGCAACTTCTGGCCAAGTGTATACTACACCAGGTATTAAATTGTAGTCAATATGAGGCTTTTGACCAGCGATAATTTCAGCAACTAAAACACCTTCCTCTTCTGCCTTGTGAGCCAACATAGCTCCTTCTACAACATCTCCGATTGCATAAATGTTTGAATGTTTTGTTTGTAATTTATCATTTACTTCAATTTGACCCCTTTTATTAGTTACTATAGATAATGCTTCTAAGTTTAGTCCATCTGTATATGCAGATCTACCTACACTCACTAAACAGTAATCTCCCTTAAACTCTATAGTTTGATCGTTTTTATCCGTAGCAATCACGTTAACATAATCACCATCTCTTACAACGGAAGTTACCTTATGTGAAGTATGAATTTTAAATTTTTGTTTTTTAAATACTTTAGTCAATTCCTTAGACAGTCCTGAATCCATTGTGGGTATTATTTTGTCCATATACTCTATAATAGACACTTCTGACCCTAATCTTTTATAAACCTGACCTAACTCTAATCCAATCACTCCACCACCAATTACAATAAGATGTTTAGGTATTTCTTTCAGCTTTAACGCCTCTGTAGAAGTGATAATTCTATCCTTGTCTATTTTTGCAAACGGTAAAACCGTAGGCTTACTTCCAGTTGCAATAATTATATTCTTACACTCAATAATTTCTTCAGAAGATTCTGAGGATATTTTTACATTATTTTGATCCACAAAAGAACCTAAACCATTAAATACAGTTATGTTATTCTTATTCATTAAAAAATCAATTCCTTTTGTCGTCTGAGAAACCACTTCATTCTTTCTAGAAATCATCTTACTAAAATCCAATGAAATTTTACCATCAATATTTATTCCGTGATTAGAGAAATTTTTTGTAGCCTCTTCATAATGATGAGAAGAATCTAACAAAGCCTTACTAGGGATACAACCTACGTTCAGGCAAGTACCTCCCATAGTATTGTATTTTTCAATTATAGCAGTTTTCATACCTAACTGTGCACATCTAATAGCAGCAACATAACCACCTGGTCCTGAGCCAATAACTACAACATCAAAAGAATTCATAATAATAATATTAAATTATACAACAAAAATACAAATGTTTTAACTCTACGCAATGAATATTTAATCAATTAATTTAACTGATAAATCAATTTCAAATAAAATAATATTGCATATATTGTAACAGTATAATAGAGACTTTTTTTTCATGAAAAACAAACCAGCTAACAAAATTCAAGACTTGCAGTATTTTGGTGAATTTGGTGGAGTGAATCCATCAATTTCAGACTCTTCAACATATACTTTTTTATCCGCAAAATCCATGTCGGATACTTTTGAAGGAAATACTGAGGGCTGCTACCTTTACTCTAGACACACAAATCCTAGTAATTTATATCTTGGTGAAGCTTTAGCAGCTATGGAAAATACAGAATCTGCTACTGTTTTTGGCTCTGGAATGGGAGCTATCACTTCTACCTTATTGCAATTATGTAAATCTGGCGATCATGTTGTTTCAAGTAGAACTGTTTATGGAGGTACCTATGCATTTTTAAAAAACTTTGCCAATCAGCTAAACATTAGCACTAGTTTTGTTGACATAACAGACTTGGAGGCTATAAAAAATAGTATAACGAATGACACTAAGGTTATATACTGTGAAGCTGTAAGTAATCCTTTATTAGAAATAGCAGACATTTTAAAGATTGCCGAAATTGCCAAAGAGACAGGCGTTAAGCTTGTAATAGACAACACCTTCTCTCCTCTTTCAATAGTGCCAGCAAATTTAGGTGCAGATATCGTAATTCACAGTATCACTAAGTTTATAAACGGTACAAGTGATACTATTGCAGGGGTGGTTTGTGGAAGTCAGGATTTTATAAATGAACTTAGAGACGTAAATGATGGCGCGTCTATGCTACTTGGATCTACACTAGATAGTTTAAGGGCAGCATCTGTACTTAAGAACCTTAGGACTCTACATATAAGAATAAAAAAACATAGTGAAAATGCAATGTATTTAGCAGGGATGTTTGAAAAAGATGGTATTAGAACAGTTTACCCAGGGTTAAAAAGTCACCCTTCACATAATTTATACAATTCATTTATAGATCACGAATACGGCTATGGAGGGATTTTAACTATTGATGCTGGTAAGCTTGAAACAGCTAACAAATTCATGGAGCTAATGCAAGAAAACAATGTAGGTTACCTAGCAGTTAGTTTAGGATTTTACAAAACACTATTTAGCACTCCGGGATCATCAACTTCATCAGAAATTCCAGAAGAAGAACAAAAAGAAATGGGTCTTAACGAGGGTTTAATCAGATTTTCAATTGGACTTGACAATGATATCAAAAGAACTTATCAAGTCATAAAAGAGTGCATGAAAAAAGTTAATTTAATATAGAAGATGAATAGCCCTAAAGAAATTAGCTTAAGTACATCTTTACTTCCGATCGTTTTACTTATTTCAATGTTAACTTATAATATATTAGTATTTGAAGATAAAGAATGGTTAGGTGAGTACACTTATCAATTAATACTTTTAATCACCTCTTCTATAGTGTCACTAATTGGTTTTGTAAACAAAGTATCTTTGAAAACAATAATCACAAAAATTTATTTAAGCATAAAAAGCATAGCCACTCCAATTATTATATTGTTATTAGTTGGCGCTTTAGCAGGTACATGGAAAGTTAGTGGAGTGATTCCGGCCATGGTATACTATGGTCTACAACTAATTGACCCATCTATATTTTTACCACTTTCACTTATAGTGTCATCAATTGTATCTCTATCTACAGGCAGTTCATACACCACTTCGGCAACAGTTGGAATAGCTTTAGTTGCAGTCGGGACAGCTTTTCAAATACCACCAGGCATGACCGCTGGAGCCGTGATATCAGGAGCTTATTTTGGAGATAAATTATCTCCACTCAGTGACACTACAAACTTAGCACCTGCCATGGCAGGCACTGACTTATATACTCATATAAAATACATGACCTATACAACTGTACCTACTATTTTAATAACACTTATAGTATTTACACTCATTAGTCTTAACATCACAACAGAATTTTCTGGAAACCTAGATAGTATTACAAGTCTTACAGACACGCTTGTTAATGATTTTTATATTTCACCTATTTTATTTGCGGTCCCTATTAGTGTAATCATACTAGCTGCATTGAAAGTTAAACCCGTAATAGCCTTAAGTATTGGAATAAGTTTAGCAATTGTTTTTACTGTTATTTTCCAATCTAATATTATTGACTTGCTATCTCCAGGTAGCTACTCAAGTATTTTTGATTCTGTTTTTTTAGACACAGAAATTCCAACTGACAATGAAAGAATTTCAAAACTGTATAATTCTGGAGGAATGACAGGTATGATCTGGACAATAAACCTGACAATTTGCGCTATGATATTTGGTGGTGCAATGGATGCAATTGGAGCTTTAACAAAGATTACTAACAAGCTACTGTCACTTGCTAATTCTACTTTTGGATTAGTAGCTAGTACGGTAGTTAGTTGTTTAGGAATAAATATAGCCGCTTCTGATCAGTACCTTGCAATTGTAATCCCAGGAAAAATGTTCAAAAATGCATATGAAGAATATGATTTAGCGCCAGAGAACTTAAGTAGAACTCTAGAAGATTCAGGGACGGTTACATCTGCTTTAATCCCATGGAACACATGTGGGGCATATCATTACGGAGTGCTTGGAGTGAGTGTTGCTGATTATTTTATTTATGCGGTATTTAATTGGCTTAGTCCTATTATGACTTTGATATATGCAGGTATAGGAATTAAAATTAGATTAATAACCAGCTCAAGTAAAAAATAAAATTTAAAATTAATTACATTAAATTGTATTATTAAACAATTTTAAAAAATGGCTAAATTAAAAATAAATAAAAAAAACAATTTCTACTTATTTAACAAAAAAGAAGTTAAACTTAATAGCTCTCAAAAATTGTTTATAGGAAGCTCTTTGATTGTTTTATCATTTGTACTATTCCTGTCATTCACTTCTTATTTTTTCACAGGAGTCTCAGATCAAAGTACACTAGAAAAGTTTGTAGAGAGAGATGTGATTACTGAAAACTGGATGAGTAAAATAGGTGCATATATAGCGGACTTGTTTCTACATAAAGGGTTTGGTATTTCTTCATATATTGTTAGTTTTTTAACCTTCCTCTCTGCACTATTTGTTCTATTAGGTTCTAACAAAACAAAACTGACTAGACATTGGTTTTGGGGTTTATTGATTATGGTCTGGATGTCTATACTTTTTGGCTTAATTGATTTAAATTCTGGAAAATTTTCTGGTATTATTGGCTTTGAAGTTAATATTTTTCTAAAGAGCTATGTTGGTAATATTGGAACATCATTTTTATTATTTCTTAGTGGTGTTTTTTATCTATCATTCAGATTAAATATTGGCATAGACTCAATTAAGAAATGGTTTTCATTTAAAAAGAAAAACAAGGAGATTGAAGACGGCTTAATAACCAATTTAGATGAGATAGATAATGAAGAGGTTATAGATCAAAACGTAACTGAATTAAGCAACAATGACCCAGGCTTAGAAATTGAATTAGACAAAGAAGAGAAACTTAATACAGATCTAAATGTAAAAGATGAAGAAAGTCCAACTAATGAGCTAGAAATCGAAATAGAAGAAGTGAAAGAAGAAAAATCTGAATCGGATAATTTAGCAGAAAAATTAGTTAAAGATTTCGGATTGTTTGACCCAAAACTAGAGCTTGGAAATTATAAATTTCCAAATTTAGATATACTTAAAAAATATGATTCTGAAGGAATAACTATCAACAAGGAAGAACTTGAAGAAAACAAAACAAAGATTGTTAACACACTTAGTAATTATAAAATTGGAATAGAGAGTATAAAAGCAACAATTGGACCAACAGTAACACTTTACGAAATTGTTCCTGAAGCTGGTGTAAGGATTTCTAAAATAAAAAATCTAGAAGATGATATTGCTCTATCTCTTTCTGCCTTAGGGATTAGAATTATAGCTCCAATTCCTGGAAAAGGAACAATTGGTATTGAGGTGCCTAATAAAAACTCAACCATTGTCTCAATGCATTCAGTTATTTCATCACAGAAGTTTCAACAGTCAGAAATGATACTTCCAATAGCTTTAGGAAAAACAATCAGTAATGAGACACTAGTAGTGGATCTTGCGAAAATGCCACACCTACTTATGGCAGGTGCTACAGGTCAAGGTAAATCCGTTGGTTTAAATGCAGTTCTTACTTCACTATTGTACAAAAAACATCCAGCTGAGGTTAAATTTGTTTTAGTCGACCCTAAAAAAGTTGAACTAACTTTATTTAATAAGATTGAAAGACATTACCTCGCCAAGTTACCAGATAGTGAAGAGGCAATTATAACTGATAATACTAAAGTAATTAATACACTGAATTCATTATGTATAGAAATGGATAATAGGTATGAACTATTGAAAAATGCACAGTGTAGGAATATTGTTGAATACAACAAGAAGTTTAAATCTCGAAAATTAAACCCTAATGACGGTCATCAGTTTCTACCATATATAATTTTAGTCGTTGATGAGTTCGCGGATTTAATAATGACGGCAGGAAAAGAAGTAGAAACTCCAATAGCGAGAATAGCTCAATTAGCTAGAGCGATTGGGATTCACCTTATAATCGCAACACAAAGACCATCTGTAAATGTAATAACAGGTATAATTAAAGCAAATTTTCCAGCTAGAATTGCATTTAGAGTTACATCAAAAATTGATTCCCGAACTATTTTAGACAGCTCAGGAGCCGATCAATTAATTGGTAGAGGAGATATGCTATACACTCAAGGAAATGAACTAATTAGAGTTCAGTGTGCTTTTGTGGATACCCCCGAAATAGAAAGATTAACAGATTTTATAGGTTCACAGAAAGCATATGCGAGTGCACATGTACTACCTGAATATATAGGAGATGAAAGTGGTACGAATATTGATATTGATATATCAGATAGAGATAAGTTATTTAGAGAAGCTGCTGAGGTTATTGTAATAGCACAACAAGGCTCTGCCTCTTTATTGCAAAGAAAATTAAAACTAGGTTACAACAGAGCAG
>CAJJDI010000028.1 GCA_905182835.1 uncultured Flavobacteriaceae bacterium
GCAGAATGGGAATATGCAGCAAGAGGGGGACTACAAGGAGCCTCATTTCCCTGGGGAGGACCTTACACGAAAAATGATAGAGGATGTTTCATGGCAAACTTTAAACCAATGCGTGGGGATTATGCAGTTGACCAAGCATTATATACAGTAGAAGGTGACGCTTATGACGCAAATGATTATGGGTTATTTAATATGTCTGGGAATGTAGCGGAGTGGGTAGATTCATCTTATGAATCGGAAGCTTACGACTTTTCTTCTACAATGAATCCAAATGTTAACAAGACTTCAAATAAGAAAAAAATCACTCGTGGTGGTTCATGGAAAGATGTAAAGTATTATTTACAGGTTAGTTCTAGAGATTATGAATATGAAGATGTTGCTAGAAGTTTTATTGGTTTTAGAACAGTACACGATTATTTAGGTGCTGATCTAACTGCTAACGCACAAACAAATAGTTCAAGAATAAAAAGATAAATTAACAATAAATTAAATTTTAAGATTATGGCAATTAACAAAAAAGTTATGAATATGGCATATGGCCTAGGAGCTGCAGTTGTAATAATTGGAGCACTAATGAAAATCATTCACAAAGATTTAGGTCCATTAACTGGTAATGATTTACTTACAATTGGTTTAGTTACTGAAGCGCTTATTTTTGCACTTTCAGCCTTCGACACACCTGAAGAAGACCCAGATTGGGCCTTAGTATACCCAGAATTAGAGGGTGCAGCAAGTTCAGGGTCTTCTAAAGAATCTGCACAAGGTTTGTTGTCTAAAAAATTAGATGGAATTCTGAAAGAAGCTAAGATTGATGCTTCACTTGTTGGTAGTTTAAGTAACAGTATTAAGGACATGGAAGCATCTGCAAAATCAGGTGCAGACAGTGCAGATAGTTTAGCTAAGGTTAATAAAGAGTTTGCTAATAATGCAGACAAGCTTCAACAACAAATGGCTTCTTTAGCGTCTAACTTAGAATCTTTAAACAATGTTTATGGTGGTGTATTAAGCGCTATGAATAAAAAATAATAGTTTTATTCTATTGAAAATCTATTAACAAATAATTAAAAAACACCAATATGGCTAGCGGAAAGGAAACTCCAAGACAAAAAATGATCAATTTGATGTATCTAGTATTTATAGCAATGCTAGCTTTAAATATGTCAAAAGAAGTTTTAACAGCATTTGGTCTGATGAATGAGCAAGTTGTTGAGTCAAATTTGAATGCGACAGATAGAAATAATAAATTTAAACAAGGATTAGACGAAAAAGCTAATGAGCAGCCAGGGAAGTACCTGTCACTTAAAAATAAAGCTGATTCTATTTCAGATCTTGCAGATAATTTATACAATCATTTAGAATCTATAAAAACTCAAGCCTTAGAAAGCTCTAAGCTAGAAGATTTACAAGATTATGAGGTTATGGATAAGCCAGACGCTATAGATGAAATGTTTTTTGTTGGAAAAATATTAACTCCAACAGGAGAGAGTCTTTTAAACCAAATGAAAATATTTAGAGATGGTGTTTCAGATATTCTAAAATCTAACTTATCTCTTCAGGATATAACTAGTGATGTTATGAAGAAATTCTCTACTAATTCGGTTGTTGATAGAGAAGGAGTTACTAGGGACTGGATAGAGTATCATTACATGGGGTACCCTTTAGTTGCTTCAATAACTAAATTCACAATGCTGCAAGCTGATATAAAAACTATTGAATCAGAGCTTCTTTCAGCAATGTTACAAGGGAAATTAAAAATAGAAGCCTCTTTAACTAATTTTGACGCTATTGTTGTTCCGGATAAAACAGCTTTCTTTTCAGGTGATAATTTTACTGGTAGAATTATACTAGGAAAAAATGATAAAACATTAAAAGCAGACAAAGTATTAATTAATGGCAAGGAACTAGATCAATCCTCTATGATGACTGGTCAAACATTACTTGATTTCCCTGCAGGAGCTATAGGCGAAAGAGAAATTATAGGTGAATTTCAATTTAGAGAAGGGGATTCTATAATTACAATTCCTGTTAAGAGTACTTATGCAGTCGTTCCTAAGCCTAATTCTGCTACTGTTTCTGCAGATAAAATGAATGTAGTTTACCAAGGAGTTAGAAATCCTTTCACCATATCATTTGCTGGAATTCCTGATAATAAGGTAAATCCTTTAGCTACACCTGGTTTGAAAAAAGGTAAACTAATTGGAAAAAAAGTAAGAAAATCAGCTGGAGATTACGAGTTAGATTTAAGAAAAATGCCAACAGCCTTAAAAGGTAAAAAGACAATAAATGTTAAAGTAGTAGGTACTTTGCCAAGTGGCGAAAGAGTAGTCACTGAGGTTCCCTTTAGAATCAAACCTATTCCTTCTCCATTAGGCTCTATTGATGGTGAGACTGGAGCAATGTCCATGAATAGAGCTGATCTAGCATCTGCAATTATTGATGCTCAGTTTAATGGATTTGATTTCGATTTGCCATTATCTGTTGATAGTTTTAAAATAAATATACAAGGCAAAGGTGTGTTTGTATGCGAGGGTGATGAGCTTAGCGCACAGGCAAAACAAGCTTTAAGAGGTGCAAGAAGAGGTTCGCAAATAACTATTACTGATATATCTCCAAAAGGAAGAGGTACAAGTACTATTATTCCTACTGCAGCACCATTAATTGTAACCCTTAAGAATTAATTATATGCTTCTAAATAAAAATATCATATTCATTTTTTCATTATTTGTTGGTATAAACTTTACATTCAGTCAAAGTAATTTGCTAAATGCAAAAAACCCAGAAAATATTGGAGTTAAAACGTTAAGTCAACTAGATTTGGATGATGAATCTGTTTTAGAATATGGTTATATAGATGATAAAGATGTTCTTTTCTCTAAAACTGTCTGGGAAGTAGTTGATTTAAGTGAGAGAGTAAATTTCCCTTATTTATATCCTACTGATACTACTTTAGTTGGTAAAGAAAGAAGACCTCTTATATGGTATTTAATTAAAGGAATCAAGGATGGTAAGATATCTAGAATGTATGATGATGGTAAATTTAACTTTGAGGTTGATTCAGCTAGTGTCTTTAAAAAATTAACGGATACTGTTATCAAACGAAGAGGTATTAATAAAATGAATGATTTTGGAGGGTATAGAGATTTTGCTTTATACAATGATGTTGACTTTGGTGAGTTTGCTTATGTAGATGAAGACTCATTAAAAGATACAAATGCACCACTATATAATTCTTATTTAAAATTCAGAAAAGCTGCAGTTTTACCATATTTAACTAAAGGAAGAGACTATGAAATAAATAATTTCTCTTATGATATGGTAACTCAATATCTGATAAAAGGTGTTTGGTATTTTGACAAAATTCAAAGTGATTTAAGGTACAGACCCTTAGCTATTGCCCCTGTAACTAAACAGGTTGCAAATATGGAGCTTGATGCAAGCGCTTTTTCTGAAGAAGATGTTGAGAAGGTACCTATGTTCTGGGTTTACTATCCTGACATTAGAAATGTTTTGAAAAATGCATATGTATTTAGTAATAAAAACAGTTCTGTTAGAAAATCATTTGATGAATTATTAAACTCAAGAAGGTTTAACGCAGTTATCTATCTAGAGGAGAACATGCAGGAAGATAGAGCGGTTAAGGAGTATATATCTAAAAACTCCTTCATGCAATTATTAGAGTCAGAGAGAATAAAAGAAAAAATTAGAAACTTCGAACATGATATGTGGAGTTGGTAATAAATCAATTATAAATTATAAAAAAAACGCTTAATCTATACTAAGCGTTTTTTTTATATCTATATGTCAATAGGATTAACTATTTACACTATTTTTGCAACTTAATTTCTTAATGACCTATGTTAAACATTCATAAAGCTTCGATTTTTTTTCAAGGGGAACCTCTTTTTAGTGATATTACCTTTAGATTAGGAAATGGAGATAGAGTTGGCTTAATTGGTAAAAATGGTGCAGGAAAATCTACATTATTAAAAGTAATTTCTGGTGAAATAGAGGCTAGCTCTGGACAAATTGCAAAAGAAAAAGAAATTAATATTGGTTTTCTAAAACAAGATATAGACTTTGAGTTTGGTAGAACTGTCTTAGAAGAATCCTATTTAGCATTCTCTGAAATTATTGGAATTGAAAAAAAAATCAGTTTAATTAACACACAACTAGCTGAGAGAACCGATTATGAATCCTCTGAATATAGTCAGTTAATTGTTGATTTAAATGATCTGCAACATAAGTATGAGATCATAGGGGGTTACAACTATCAAGGGATTACCGAAAAAATCCTTCAAGGTTTAGGTTTTTTAAGAGCTGATTTTAACAAGCTTACCGATACTTTTTCTGGTGGTTGGAGAATGAGAATTGAACTTGCTAAGTTACTATTGCAAAACAATGATATTCTTCTTCTAGATGAACCAACAAATCACTTAGATATTGAAGCAATTATTTGGCTAGAAGGTTTTTTAAAAAACTATGCAGGTGCAGTAGTTATTGTCTCACATGACAAGATGTTTTTAGATAATGTAACCAATAGAACTATTGAAATTTCGTTAGGTAAGATATATGATTACCCTAAGCCTTATACTCAGTATCTAATACTTAGAAATGAAATTAGAACTCAACAAATAGCTTCGCAAAAAAACCAAGCTAAACAAATTGCTCAAACTGAAAAGTTGATTGAAAAATTTAGGGCTAAAGCCTCTAAGGCTACTATGGCTCAGTCTTTAATAAAAAAATTAGATAAGGTTGATCGTATTGAAGTGGATAAGGATGACAATAGTGTAATGAAGCTAAGTTTTCCTATTTCTATAAACCCAGGAAAGGTAGTTATAGAAGCGGATAGTATATCTAAAAATTATGGAGAGTTAAGTGTTTTACAAAATATAAGCTTATCAGTAGATAGAAATAGTAAAATTGCATTTGTAGGTCAAAATGGACAAGGGAAATCAACTCTTGCGAAAATAATTGTTGGTGATATTAAATCTGAAGGTGTAGTTAAGCTAGGTCACAATGTTCAAATAGGTTACTTCGCTCAGAACCAGGCTGAATACCTGGATGGTTCAAAAACGGTATTAGATACAATGATTGATGCTGCTAATGAGAAAAACAGAAGTAAAGTAAGAGATATTTTAGGTTCTTTTTTATTTAAAGGAGATGATGCAGAAAAATTTGTAAGAGTACTTTCGGGTGGAGAAAGAAATAGATTAGCACTAGCTAAACTTCTTTTACAGCCCCTTAACGTGCTTATTATGGATGAGCCAACTAACCACCTTGATATCAAGTCTAAGAACGTTCTTAAAGAAGCTTTAAAGAAATTTGAAGGTACTTTATTGTTAGTTTCTCATGATAGAGATTTTTTACAAGGTTTGGTTAATAAAGTATATGAATTTAAAGACAAAAAAATTAATGAATATTTAGGTGATATAGATTACTATTTAGAAGAAAAGAAAGTTGAAAACTTAAGAGAGGTTGAGTTAAAGACAAAAATCAAAGTTGATAAGCCTATAAATAACAAATTGACTTATAACAATCAAAAGAAACTAAAGTCACTAAACAATAAGCTGTCTAAAGTTGAATCAAAAATAGGGGTATTAGAAAATGATATCAAGGATTTAGACAATAAACTTGAAGAGAATTATGATAAATATGCTAAAGAAGAGAACTTCTTTGATAACTATCATGTGAAGAAAAGTGATTTAAATAAATTCATGAAAGAATGGGAGTTAATCCAAAATGATCTTTCAAGTTTTTCTGAATAATTATTATATGTTTAGTGAAATATTCTTGTATTATTTAAAAAGCATTGTATATTTGCAGACTATATCGCGGGATAGAGCAGTAGGTAGCTCGTCGGGCTCATAACCCGAAGGTCACTGGTTCGAGTCCAGTTCCCGCTACTAAAACAATAAAACGGTTATACTGTTATAGTGTAGCCGTTTTTTATTGGAATCATACTTACTTTCTGTAAATGAATGAATTAACCCAAATATTGGGTTGAGGTTTGAGGTTCGATAAGTTCTGACTTCGGTTAAAAAAATAAATTGGTTTTGTATTTCTTTATCGGGAATGTGGATGAGAATTGTGCTAGACTTTAATTGAGATTTGTAAAGAATAATAAAAATTTAATGTACTTTTAAAATTGAAAGATTACTAAATTTAAAAATATTAATTCCATTTATTATGAGAAAACTTATTTTTTTATCCGTTTTATTAATATTCGCCTGTTCAAAAGATGATTCTTATAATGAGGAAACAGGGCAAACTATTATATTGACACTTGACAATATTTCTTCAAATACTGTCACTAATGATGTTTGGGCAGAAGAAAATATAAATCTTAGTTTTGTTAGTGCAACAGCTGATGATTGTGGTACAGGAAATTCCACTTTTGGAGTAGAAGCGACATTTGTATGGCTTTATCCATCAAGATTATCGTTGGATTTGCAAAGTTTACAAAGT
>CAJJDI010000029.1 GCA_905182835.1 uncultured Flavobacteriaceae bacterium
GTTATGAAATTATCAACAGAACTAAAGCCCCCGAAAACACAAGCAGCTAATCCTCCTAAAATACCCACAAACATAGATATTGAAATAATAAAAGGGTATAAAAGCATTGCTACTGCTTTTGGAAAAACCAAATAATTTAATGGATTTATTCCCATTACCTCAAGGGCATCAATTTGCTCAGTAACCCGCATAGATCCAATACTTGAAGTTATAAATGAACCAACTTTTCCAGCCATAATTATAGAAATAATAGTAGGTGCGAATTCTAAGACAATAGATTGTCTTGTAGCAAAACCAACCAGATAATTTGGTAGTAATGGGTTTTCCATATTTAGCGCTGTTTGAATTGTAATAACACCACCAATAAAAAATGAAACAAAAGCAATTATTCCTAATGAATTTATCACAAGGTCCTCAACGTCTTTTAAAATTAACTGTTTCATAACGCTCCATTTAGTTGGCTTATGGAACATTTTCTTAATCATAATAAAGTAAAGACCAATATTGTGAAGGTGCCGCATTGAGAAATAAATAATTTTATACTAAATTAATTTTTAATATTTATTAAAACAGTATTTTTGATATTATTTTAATCCCTCTTCAAATGAAAAATATATTTTTAATCAAAATAATACTAATTACATTACTTGTATTGACATTTGTCAATTGTAACTCTAAAAATGCTGGATTACAAAGCGATTTAGATAACCCAAAACTAGTTATTTCTATTGTTGTTGATCAAATGAGGTTTGATAATTTAGATAAATATGAAGCAAACTATTCCAATAATGGTTTCAATAGATTAATACGCGAAGGTTTTAATTTAAAAAATAATCATTTTAATTATGTACCAACAGTTACAGGTCCTGGACATGCGTCTATTTCAACTGGATCAACCCCAAAGACTCATGGTATAGCTGGTAATAATTGGTTTGATAAAAAAACACAAAAAGATGTTTATTGTACTACAGATTTAGATTATGAAAATTTAGGAGGTAACGCATATTCGGCAAAGATGTCTCCAAATAACCTTTTGGTTAACACTTTAGCTGATTTAAATAGGATTGAAAATGATATGAATTCAAAAACTATTTCTATTGCGATTAAAGATAGAGGTTCAATTCTAATGGGTGGAAAAAATGCTAATGCTGCTTATTGGTTTTATGGAAAAGATAAAGGGGAATGGGTGTCTAGTAAGTATTACATGAATAAATTACCTGAATGGGTGACTTCTTTTAATAATTCTGAATCTATTTCAAAATATTTAACTGATTGGAATACACTATATGATATAGATACTTACAAGGAAAGTAGATCAGATGATAATAACTTTGAAAAATCATTTAAGGGTGACCCTTCAGTTACATTTCCTTATGATTTAAACAAGCTTAAAGATTTAAATGATGGATATGATATGTTAAAAGAAACTCCATTTGGTAATAGTTTAACAACGGATTTTGCTATTGAAGCAATATCCAATGAAAAATTAGGAAAAGATCAATTTACAGATGTTTTAACCATCAGTTATTCTTCTACGGATTACATTGGCCACAATTTTGGAGTTGACGCTAAAGAAACTCAAGATGCTTATTTAAGACTTGATTTAGAAATAGAAAGGTTATTGAATTTTTTAGATAGTTATGTTGGAGAAAATGAGTACACATTATTTTTAACTGCTGATCATGGAGCCGCAAAAATCCCTGCATATTTGAACTCATTAGGCATTAAATCTCAAAATATTGAGGAGGGTACCGTTAAAAATATCTTAAAGAATGTTTTGTTTAAATCTTATGGCTCAAATCAATTAATTAGCAAAATTATGAACAGTCAGATTTATCTAAATAATAAAACTATTAATTCATTAAATCTAAATCTTAATAGTATTGAGAAGACAATAATTAACACGCTTACTCAGCTAGATTTTATTGATAAAGTATACACCTCAAAAGAAATAATTAATGGAAATTTTGATAGCGGATATGAACTATTAATCCAAAATGGATATAATATTCTAAGATCAGGTGATGTTATTTTTAAGCTTAAAGAAAATGTTATCAGCTATGGAAATAAGGGAACTACTCATGGGTCCGGATATTCATATGACACACATGTGCCACTTATATTTTTCGGTAAAAAAATAGTACAAGGTGAATCTAATGTTAAAACAAAAATTACAGATATAGCACCAACTATTGCTAAATTACTTGGATTAAAAAAAATGAGTAATTCTACTGGAGATGTGTTGACTTTTGTAATTAAAGATTAGACTTTTTTTCAAGTGATAAATTTACTTCACCTATAAAATCTAAAATCTCTTCTTTGCCACGAAATTTAGAACTAGATGTTATGAAAAAATTGGGCAATATTTCCCAGTCTTCTTGTAGTTTTAGTTTGTATTTTTCAAGATTGGATTGGATTACATTTGGCTTTAATTTATCACATTTAGTGAATATTATAGAAAATGATATTGAATTTTGAGCTAGCCAATTAATAAACTCAATGTCAATAGGGAGTGGGCTGTGTCGTATGTCGATTAGTACAAATGCCGATATCAATTGCTCTCTTTCCTTAAAGTAATTAGTGATAAATTTTTGAAATATATTTTTTTGGGATCTTGATACTTTAGCGTAACCGTATCCTGGAAGATCCACTAAATTCCAACTATCGTTTATTAAAAAATGATTGATTAGCTGTGTTTTGCCTGGTCTTGAAGAGGTCTTTGCTAAATTCTTTTGATTGGTAAGCATATTTATAAGGGAAGACTTGCCTACGTTACTTCTGCCTATAAAAGCGTATTCAGGTATATTAGTCTTTGGGCAGTTAGAGACGTTCTGATTACTTACAACAAATTTTGCTGATTTAATTTGCATTATATATTAGATTTATATAATCTTTCTATCAGAAAGCCAATTGATTACAATTTTATTAAATTTATCAGGATGTTCCATCATTGCAGCATGGCCACATTTCTTTAACCAAAAGAGGTTTGAGTCTGGAAGTAATTTATGAAATTCATCAGCAACATCTGGAGGGGTTACGATGTCGTCTTCGCCCCATATTATACATACAGGTAAATTCATTTGAGTTAAATCTTTGGACATGTTATGTCTTATAGCGCTTTTAGCTATTGCTAATGTTTTAACTAATTTACGTCTGTCATTGACAGTTTCAAAAACTTCGTCAACTAATTCTTTAGTAGCTACTTTTGGATCATAAAAAACTTCTTCTACTTTCGCCTTCATTACGTCATAATCCCCTCTTCTAGTGTATCCGCTTCCCATAGCACTTTCATATAATCCAGAGCTACCAGTTAACACTAATGCAGCTGCTTTCTTTTTATATAGTTTTGTATAGTATAGGCCAACGTGTCCACCTAGAGAATTTCCAAGTAATATGAATTTGTCTAACTCTTTAAATTTGATAAAGTCATTTAAATATTCAGCAAAAGCTTTTACGGAAGTATTTAATAATGGAAGGTCATAAAGTGGTAATTCAGGAACTAGCACTTTGAAATTATTTTCACTAAAAAAAGAGATTAACTTTTCAAAGTTTGATAAACCACCCATTAGTCCATGTAGGAAAATAATTGGAGTACCATTACCTTCCTCGATGTATTTAAATTTGTTTTCTTTTTTGGGGGTAAAATTCATCCTAGCACTTTTACATTGCAAAATTACACATATTTTATTTAAGATAATACTATATGTTTTTTTATTAAATCACTTATGTTATTAACATCTTTCTTCTAGATATTGTTAATTAGTTATTACACATATTTAAGTACTTGATTATCAGTATTTTATATAAATAAATTTGTTTTTTTATCGATTTTTTCTGCGTTTAATAGAATTTTATTAACAATGTGGTATAATGTGGTAAAATGTGGTAACTTTTTTCTTAAATTTGATTGAATCAATTATTAAGAAGAAATGAAGCCACTTATTGGAACACACGAATGCAAGGCTGATGTTAAAGGCAGGGTTATGTTACCTTCTTCATTAAAAAAACAATTATCTGGCGTTTTGCAAGATGGTTTTGTTTTAAAGCGTGCAGTATTTCAAAATTGCTTAGAGTTATATCCTATCACTGAATGGAATGATTTAATTGAAAAGGTAAATTCCTTAAATAGATTTAAGAAGAAGAACAATGATTTTATAAGAAGATTTACTGCTGGTGTTAGATTACTAGAATTAGATTCTTCAGGAAGGTTTTTAATACCTAGAGATCTGGTTGACTTCGCTGGTATTTCTAAAGATATTGTTATTTCTTCCTCTGTTAATATTATAGAGATATGGGATAAAAACAGCTATGAAAAAGTTTTGCAAGATTCCGCTATTGATTTTGCTGAATTAGCAGAGGATGTAATGGGAAACGATGAATAGGCTATGAAATACCATACTCCTGTATTGTTAAATGAGTCTGTAGCAGGGTTAAATATTATTGAGAATGGAACTTATGTAGATGTCACTTTCGGAGGAGGGGGTCATAGTAAAGAAATATTAAAAAAATTAGGTCCAAAGGGAAGGTTAATTGCTTTTGATCAGGACCTAGATTCAATAGATAATATAATTGAGGACGATAGATTTTTATTAATAAACAAGAATTTCATGTATTTAAAAGAAAATCTGATTTCTAACAATATCGATAAGGTTGATGGGATTCTTGCTGATTTTGGAATTTCTTCACACCAAATTGATGTTCCTGAAAGAGGGTTTTCAATCAGATATGAGGCTGATTTAGATATGCGAATGGATCAAAACAGTGAGCTAAAAGCATTTGATATTGTGAATAGTTACTCTTATGATCAATTGTGTAACATATTTTTTGATTATGGCGAATTAAGAATGTCTCGTATTATTTCTGCAAAAATTATAGAAGCAAGGTTGGTTTCTGAAATCAAAACAACTTTAGATTTAAACAACTTACTATCGACTATACTTCCGAAGAAAAGGAGCATCAAATTATTAGCTCAAATATACCAAGCTTTAAGAATTGAAGTTAACTCTGAACTTAATGTTATTAAATCTTTTTTAATTCAATCCCAAGATGTATTAAAGACAAACGGTAGACTTAGCGTCATTTCATATCACTCTCTAGAGGATAGGTTAGTGAAACGATTTATTAGAAGCGGATTGTTTGAGGGGGATGCTAAAAAAGATTTTTATGGAAATGTGGAAGTTCCATTTAATAAAGTCGGCAAATTAATTACTCCCTCCGTAGCAGAGGTAAAAGAAAATAACAGGGCTAGAAGTGCAAAGTTAAGAATCGCAGAAAAAAATTAAAAATGAAAAATAGAATTATCCAATTTGTTAGAGGCTCGTTTCTTTTAAGCGACGACTCATCAAAAAATTGGAGTTTAATTTTGTTCTTCTCCTTTCTGAGTTTACTAATGATATATAGTTCACACAGTGTAGATAGAAAAATTCATAATATCGCTCAAATTAACGAAAGTGTAAAATCACTACGATCGGAGTTTGTAGATACTAGAACTATACTTATTAAATATAAGATGGAATCATCAGTGTCAAGAAAAATAAATCAAATGGGAATTGCTACATCAACTGAACCTCCTGTGAAAATAATAATAATTAAATAAATTGGCTACAACAAAAAAACATATTATTAATAGAACATATATCGTGTCTATATTGATACTTATACTTGCTGTATCCGTTGTTTTCAAGCTGGTAAACATACAGTTTGTCAAAGGAGACTACTATATAGGTTTATCAGAACAAAATAATATTAAAAACATTATAATTCCTGCAAACAGAGGAAGTGTTTATTCTAGTGGAGGTAAACTTCTAGCTACTTCTGTTCCAAAATATGATATTCGTTTTGATGCTTTAGCTCCTTCAGATAAAAATTTTAACGAAAACCTGACAGATTTATCGAATAGCCTTTCTGAATATTACAATAAGCCTGCTAGTTTTTATATGCAACTACTTAGAAACGCTAGAGAGTCTAAGAATAGATATTTATTAATTGCAAGGAATCTTGGTTATAATGATCATTTATTAATAAAAAACTTCCCACTATTTAAACTTGGTTCTTATAGAGGAGGGTTAATTATAGAGCAGAAAACAAAAAGAGATTACCCTATGGGTGGGGTAGCGCAAAGGACTATCGGTTATGAGAGAAAAGATGACCAAGGAAATATAACCAGGCCTGGGATTGACGGAGCTTTTGGATCGAAATACCTAAAAGGAACAGACGGAAAAAGATTATCTCAAAAGATTGGTAAAGGGCAATGGAAGCCAATTGAAGATTTTAATCAAATTGAACCTCAAGATGGTCTTGATATTTACACTACAATAGACGTAAAGATTCAAGATGTTGCTCATTTTGCTCTGTTAGAGCAGTTGGAAAAGTTTAAGGCAGATCATGGAAGTGTAGTTGTTATGGAGGTTTCTACTGGAGAAGTTAAGGCAATTTCAAATTTAGGAAGAACTTCAATCGGAACATATTACGAAAAATTAAATTATGCAATCGGAGAATCTCATGAGCCAGGATCAACTTTCAAATTAATGGGAATGGTTGCTGCCCTTGAAGATAAAGTTGTGGATACCAGTGATGTTATTGATACAGAAGCTGGCGTTTTGACTTTTTATGGCAGAAATGTAAGAGATTCTAAAAGAGGTGGCTATGGTAAAATTTCCGTAGCAAAAGCATTTGAAGTTTCTTCTAATACTGCGATGGTTAAATTGATTACTGATAATTATAAAGAAAATCCAACAAAATTTATTGATAGGTTATATAGCATGGGGCTAAACAAAACTCTCAACTTGCCAATTCTTGGAGAAGGAATACCTAAGATAACGCACCCTTCTGATAAAAAGAATTGGGACGGACTAGACTTGCCGTGGATGGCCTTTGGGTATGGTATTTCACTTACTCCGCTCCAAACCTTAGCATTTTACAATGCGATAGCTAATGATGGCGTTATGCTAAAGCCAAGATTCTTAAGAGAGGTTAAAGATTTTGATAAAACGGTTGAAGTTTTTAATA
Source organism: uncultured Flavobacteriaceae bacterium (assembly GCA_905182835.1). Taxonomy (GTDB): domain Bacteria; phylum Bacteroidota; class Bacteroidia; order Flavobacteriales; family Flavobacteriaceae; genus SGZJ01. Next base: position 7,009 of record CAJJDI010000029.1, read on the forward strand.
AGGAAATTATTAATCCATCTATATGCTCAAAAGAAACCGCAAAAAAAGTTCAAAAGATGATGCAAAATGTTGTGGAAAAAAAGCATGGAACTGCCCATAATATTTACTCTCCAAGTTTTTCAATGGCTGGTAAAACAGGAACTTGTCAGACTGAATATTGGAAAGAATCTGGACTTTATATTTCTTCATTTGCAGGATATTTTCCTGTTGAAAACCCAAAATACTCTTGTATAGTGGTTATACACAAGCCAGACAAGAAAATTGGATACTACGGGAACATTGTTGCCGCTCCAGTTTTTAAAAAAATCGCACAAAAGATTTATTCCGAAACTGCTATAGAAGACAGGTTAAAAGGAATTGAAATTACAGAATTAGAGTCCGAAAATAAGACACACATAAACTCAATTGAAAATCGATCCTTAATGCCTAATGTTACCAAATTAAATTTATCAGATGCTATAGCTCTATTAGAAAACCTAGGTTTAGTAGTTGAAATATCTGGTAATGGTATTAAAATAAATCAATCTGTAAAATCTGGCTCTAAAATAAAAAAGAATCAAAAGGTAATACTAAAGCTAACTTGAAAGAATTAAAAGAAATATTGTATAAAGTTAAAATCTCTAAGGTAATTGGCCCTACTTCAATTTCTATTAGTAAACTATGTATTGATTCAAGAGAAATACAAGCCAATGATTTGTTCATTGCAATTAAAGGAAATATTATAGATGGGCATGAATTTATAGCTAATGCTATTAAACTGGGTGCGAAATCTATTATTTGTGAATCAATCCCAAGTGATATTCAAAATGGAATTACTTATTTAGAAGTTAACTGCTCTAGAGAAGCTCTTTCTGTTATTTCTTCAAATTATTACGATAATCCATCCGGAAAATTAAAATTAATTGGAGTAACTGGAACTAATGGTAAAACTACAATTGCTACACTCTTGTTTGACTTATTTAAACTTGCTGGATTTAAGACAGGTCTTATATCAACCGTTAAAATATGTATAGATGATGATACTTTAAATTCATCACAAACCACACCAGATTCCCTTAGTGTAAATTCTTTATTATCTCAAATGTTTGATAAAGGAGTCCAGTATTGCTTTATGGAAATAAGTTCTCATGGAATCCATCAAAAGAGAATTAATGGATTGAGTTTTTCTGGAGGAATATTTTCAAATTTAACTCATGACCATTTAGATTATCATTCTAGCTTTTCTAATTACAGAGATATTAAAAAAGAATTTTTTGACAACCTTCCAAAAGAGTCGTTTTCCCTTATAAATAAAGATGATAAAAACGGCAAATTCATGATTCAAAATACTGCTTCTAAGGTATCCTTTTATGCATTAAATTCTTATGCTGATTTTAAGATTAAAATCTTAGAAAAATCAATAGAAGGAATGCTATTGAAAATTGATCAAACTGAATTTTGGACCACATTATCCGGGAAGTTTAATGCGTATAATTTATTGTCCGTTATTTCTACTGCTATATTATTGGGGATTCCAAAAGAAAAGGCTTTAGAGTATGCAAGTTTATTAAAGAGTGTAAGGGGGAGGTTTGAGTATGTGATTGTTAATGGTATTACAGCAGTAGTGGATTATGCACATACTCCAGATGCACTTAAAAATGTTATAGAAACAATAAATGATATTAGAACAGGTAATGAGTCATTAATCACTGTTGTAGGCTGTGGAGGAGATAGAGACACTATTAAAAGACCTTTGATGGGGGAGATATCTAGTTCGCTTAGTTCAAAAGTAATATTTACAAGCGATAACCCAAGATCTGAATCTGCAGAGTCAATTATCGAGCAGATGAATACTGGTGTGAACCCAGTTGATTTTAAAAAAGTACTATCAATATCTAATAGAGAAGAAGCAATAAAGACGGCATGTCAATTAGCAAACCCAAAAGACATCATTTTAATTGCAGGTAAAGGGCACGAAACGTACCAAGAAATAAATGGAATAAAAAATCACTTTGATGATTATGAAATTGTAAAAAATTATTTAACAAAAATCATATAATATGCTTTATTATTTATTTGAATACCTAGAACAACAATATCAATTACCTGGAGCATCCCTATTTGGTTACATCTCTTTTAGATCGGCTGCTGCAATAATAACCTCTCTTTTGATTTCTACAATATTCGGAAAAAAAATAATTGAATTTTTGAAATTCAAACAAATTGGTGAATCTATTCGTGATTTAGGTTTAGAAGGACAAAAAGAAAAAGCAGGCACTCCAACTATGGGGGGTATAATTATAATAATTGCAACATTGATACCAGTACTTTTATTTTCTAAACTAGAAAATATTTATATCATTCTGTTGATTGTTACAATGCTCTGGATGGGTTTAATTGGATTTGCGGATGATTATATCAAGAAATTTAAATCGGATAAAGATGGGCTTAAAGGGTATTTAAAAATTATTGGTCAGGTTATTTTAGGCATAGTTGTAGGATCTGTTCTTTATTTTCATCCAGAAGTTACAATAAAAGATAAGCCACAAAATCCAAACACAATAGTTAATGTTGTAAATAGTGAAATAAATGACTTGAGACTTGAGGAAAAGTCTACAAGAACTACTATTCCTTTTTTTAAAAACAATGAATTTGATTATTCTAAATTGATTACGTGGATAAGCCCTGGTATGAAAAAATATTCATGGATTATTTTCATTCCTTTTGTAATATTTATTGTAACAGCTGTTTCAAATGGAGCAAATCTAACCGATGGAATTGATGGTTTGGCAGCCGGAACTTCTGCAATAATTGTACTAACACTGGGGATTTTTACATGGGTTTCAGGGAATGTTATTTTCTCAGAATATCTAAACATAATGTACATCCCAAGAGTAGAAGAAATGACAATTTTTATTGCTGCTTTTGTAGGTTCTTTAATCGGATTTTTATGGTACAACACTTATCCAGCTCAAGTTTTTATGGGAGATACAGGTAGTTTGGCAATTGGAGGAGTTATTGCTGTTATCGCGATTGCAGTTAGAAAAGAATGGCTAATTCCAATACTATGTGGAATATTTTTAGTGGAAAATTTATCTGTTATTCTACAGGTTTCATATTTCAAGTTTACTAGAAAAAAATATGGCACCGGCAAAAGAATATTTAAAATGTCTCCGCTTCATCATCATTACCAAGTTAGTGGATTTCACGAAAGTAAAATAGTAACCAGATTTTGGATAGTAGGTATTCTATTAGCTATTATTTCAATAGTAACCTTAAAAATTAGATAAAAATGATATTAGTCTTAGGTTCAGGGGAGAGTGGAGTTGGTTCAGCGCTATTAGCTAAATCAAAAGGGCTTCCTGTATTTGTTTCTGATAGTAGTCTAATTAAAAAAGTTTATAAAGAATTACTTATAAAAAATGAAATTAATTTTGAAGAAAAAGGACATTTACATGCGACTACACTAGACATAGATTATGTGATAAAAAGTCCTGGGATTCCAGATTCTTCTGAAATTGTCCAACAATTAATTAATAAAAATATTCAAGTTATATCGGAAATAGAATTTGCATACAAATTTATTAACGCTAAGATTATTGGTGTAACTGGTAGTAATGGTAAAACCACAACTTCTTCTCTTATTTACGAAATTTTAATAAATGCAGAATTTGATGTGGATATAGCGGGAAACATTGGCACTAGTTTTGCTACAAAAATCAACGATAAACAGAAAAAAAACTATGTACTTGAATTAAGCAGTTTTCAGTTAGATGGGATTGTGAAATTTAACCCACATATTGCTGTTATGACTAGTCTATCACCAGACCATCTTGATAGATATGAAGATAATTATGAAAATTATATTAATTCAAAATTTAATATAATAAAAAATCAAACTGCAGCAGATTACTTTATTTATGACTCTGAGGATTTGCAGATTATAAAATTCATTAAAAACAACTCAGAAAAAATTAAATCTACTCTTTTACCTTTTTCAATTTCAAAAACACATGAGAGTGTGACATATATAGAAGACAAAAATATTATTTCAATTATTAATAAAAAAAAATTAATTATGCCAACAAATAATTTTCCTTTAATAGGCACCCATAACTTAAAAAATGCTATGGCTGCAACTACGGTTGCTAATCTGTTAAAAATTAGAAAAGATACAATTCGAAAAAGCTTAGAGCATTTTCAGGCTGTAGAACATAGACTTGAACATGTTTTGAAAATTAATAAAGTGAATTACATTAATGACTCAAAGGCTACAAATGTTAATGCTGCTTATTATGCTCTTGATAGCATGGAATCTTCTACTGTATGGATTGTTGGTGGTATTGATAAAGGGAATAAATATGAGGAACTTTTTTCACTTGTTAACGAAAAAGTTAAAGCCATTATTTGTCTTGGAAAGGATAATAAAAAAATAATTGAAAATTTTGAAAATTTAGTTGAGTATATAACAGAAGTTAAGACTATGTCTGAAGCGGTTAAGGAAGCTTATGCAATAGCAAAATCTAATGATAGTGTATTATTATCTCCAGCTTGTGCAAGTTTTGATTTATTTGAAAATTACGAGGATAGAGGTAGACAATTTAAAGCAGAGGTTAGAAAATTATAATGAGAAGAATTTTAAATCATATAAGCGGAGATAGGCCTATTTGGGCAATTGCTACCTTGTTGGCAATCTTTTCCTTTTTACCCGTTTATAGCTCTTCCAGTAATCTAGCTTATTTATATGGTAATGGAAACACTCTAGGCTATATTTTTAAGCATCTTGTGCATCTTTTTCTTGGTTTTTCAATTATGTATGGTGCACATAAAATCCCATATAATTACTATAAGGGAATTTCTATGCTAATGATACCAGTTATTATCGTATTACTTGCTTATACAATTTTTCAACCAGTGATGTCAGACTCAATGACTAATACAAGTAGATGGATTAAAATTCCAGTCTTAGGCTTTACTTTTCAGCCATCCACTTTAGCTTCTAGTATATTGTTGATATACATTGCTAGATACCTAGCTAAAATTAAAGATGATGTTGTGACTTTTTCAAAAACTATTCTGCCACTTTGGGTACCTGTATTTATAGTAGTAGCTTTGATTTTTCCTGCTAATTTCTCCACTGCTGCCATTTTGTTTGTATTGGTTTTAATCATTTGTTTTTTAGGGGGATACCCTATTAAATACCTTTCTCTAATTATTGCCTCTGGATTTCTTCTTTTGACTTTATTTGTTTTAACTGTAAAAGCTTATCCTGAGTTAATGCCTAACAGGGTTGATACTTGGACAAACAGAATTGAAAATTTTATTAATTCAGAAAATACCGAATCTAACTATCAAATAGAAAAAGCTAAGATAGCTATAGCTACTGGTGGAATTAAGGGCTTAGGCCCAGGAAAGAGCATTCAAAAGAATTTTTTACCTCAATCTTCTTCAGATTTTATTTATGCCATTATAATTGAAGAGTTTGGTTTAATTGGTGGCTTGTTTTTAGTAATTCTTTATCTGTGGTTTTTGTTTAGGGTGGTAATTATTTCTAATAAGTCTGAATCTATATTTGGATCTCTTTTGGCTATATCTATGGGACTTCCAATTGTATTTCAAGCATTTATTAATATGTCTGTTTCAGTTGAACTAATGCCTGTTACTGGACAAACCTTACCGCTAATTAGTAGCGGTGGTACTTCTATATGGATGACTTGTTTATCTATTGGAATTATTCTAAGTGTTAGTAAAAATTACGAATTAGAAAATGAAATAATTGATCAAAATAATCCATTAGAAATTTTAAAAGAAACTATTTAAATGAGACAATTTAAGTTTATAATATCAGGAGGAGGAACAGGAGGGCATATTTACCCTGCTATTTCTATTTCTAATGAATTAAAGCTTAGATATCCTAATTCAAAAATAGTATTTGTTGGCGCAAGGGATAGAATGGAAATGCAGATAGTCCCTAAACATGGTTTTGAAATTATAGGATTATGGATATCTGGATTTACTAGAAGTTTATCGCTAAAGAATTTTATTTTTCCAATAAAACTTTTAACTAGTTTATTAAGGTCGCTATTTATAATAAAATACAATAAACCTGACGTAGTAATTGGTACGGGTGGTTTTGCTAGTGGTCCAATTTTATATATTGCTTCACTATTTGGTATTCCTACTCTAATACAAGAACAAAATTCATATCCCGGTATTACAAATAAAATACTAGCTAAAAGAGCAAGTAAAATATGTGTTGCATACGATAATCTTGATAGGTTTTTTGATAAAAATAAATTGATACTTACAGGCAACCCTGTGAGATCAGATTTGCAAAATTTAGCTATAGATAGTGTTGGAGCTGCACTAAAATTTGGTTTAGAAGAAAACAAAAAAACTTTATTAATAATTGGAGGCAGTAATGGTTCCAGAGAGATTAATAAGCTAATCTTTAATAATTTGAATTTATTTGAATCGCTAAATATTCAACTCTTATGGCAGTGTGGTAAAATTTACTATGAACATTATAAAAAATTAAACAACAATAAAAATATTAAAGTTTATGATTTTATAGATAAAATGAATTTAGCATATGAGGTTGCGGATATTATTATCTCTAGAGCAGGAGCAAGTTCAATATCTGAATTATGTATAGTTGGTAAGCCTGTTATTTTCTTGCCATCTCCTAATGTTGCAGAAGATCATCAAAGCAAAAATGCTCTTAGTTTAGTAAACAATAAAGCTGCATTGATGATTGAAGAAAAAAACATGAATAAGGATTTTAAAAATTCTTTTTCTGAATTAATTAATGATAGGGAGCTTCAGAATGAATTATCACGGAACATCAAAAAACAAGCAAAAATTAATGCTACAAGAGATATTGTTAACGAAATAGAAAAATTACTATAATGAAATTAAACAATTATAATAATATATTTTTTATTGGCATAGGAGGATCAGGAATGAGCGCCTTAGCAAATTATTTTGTTGGTGAAAACAAAAGAGTTATAGGGTATGATAAATTTGAATCAACAAATACAAATAATTTAGAGTCTAAAGGAGTTGAAATCATTTATAATGATGATATAGAAGAAGTAGGTATTGAATATTTAGAGCCAGAAAATACACTTGTTATATATACTCCTGCGATACCTAAAATGTCTAAACTCTTACAGTATTTTATATCCAGTGGTTTTGTGGTACTAAAAAGAGCAGAAGCTCTAGGGTTAATTGCTAATTCTAGTTTTTGTGTAGCAATTGCTGGTACTCACGGTAAAACTACAACAACAAGTATTTTAGGTCATTTACTTAAATCATGTAATAAATCAGCTACTATATTTTTAGGCGGAATTTCCGAAAATTATAATTCTAATTTAATTGCAAATGGTAAAGATATCTGCGTTGTTGAAGCCGATGAGTTTGATAAATCTTTTCTTACCCTAAAACCAAATATTGCCTGTATTACTTCTATAGATGCAGATCATTTAGACATCTACAATGGATTAGACGATCTAAAAGATAATTTTAACTTATTTATTAAAAACATTGCTCCAACTGGAGCCCTTATAGCCAACGAAGACTTAGAAATTGGGGGAGAATCATTTGGATTTAAAAGTACTTCGAAGTATAATATTCAGAATATTAATTTACATAATGGTTGTTACAATTTTGATGTATGTATGGATGGTGAAATGACACAAAATTTCAAATTTAAATTGCCTGGTAAACATAATTTATCAAATGCTTTGGCTGCAATAGTTATTGCCTTAAAATTGGATTGTAAAATAGAGGACCTAAAACTAGGTCTATCTACTTTTATAGGAGTAAAAAGAAGATATTCATTCCATATTAATTCTAAAGACTTGGTCTATATTGATGATTATGCACATCATCCTGAAGAAATTAATGCTATTTATAATTCTCTTGTTGAGTCTTATCCTGATGAAAATTATCTTGTGGCATTTCAACCACACCTATACTCAAGGACAAGAGATTTTATAGAAGAATTTTCAACTGCACTATCTAAGTTCCACACAGTTCTTTTGTTAGATATATACCCTGCTAGAGAATTACCTATTGACGGCGTGGATGCTAATTGGTTGTTATCAAAGATTAGTAGTCCAGTTAAAAAGACTGTAAAATTGAAAGATTTAGATAAACAAATATATAATTGTAAAATGAAGATTAATGTAACCCTAGGTGCTGGAAATATTGGTAACGAGGCTTTAAAAATAAAAAAACAGTTGTTGGAATATGCGATTTAATTGGATAAAAATAAAATTGATTTTGCTGCTAGTATTAATTTCTGGCCTTTTTTACAGTACTGTCTCTGTAAATAATTTAAGAGATATTAAAAGTACAAATATCTATATGGATAGTTATGAAAATTTATTTATTAGTAAAGATTCTATTGCAAACGTGATTTTGGAAATAGTTACAAATAAAAAAATTAACAAATCTAATGTTCATAATAATAATTTAGAATCTGAACTAAATAAGATTGAATTAATTAATAGATCAGATGTATTTATTGATGTAAATGGAAATATGAGTGTAAATATTAAACAAAGAAAACCTATTGCTAGATTTTTAGACAATAAATATTACTTAGACGAGGAAGGTTTACTAATGCCGAAATCTAAGAATTACTCCGCTAGAGTGCCCGTTATTGTTGGTTTTAATAATAATGAGATGCAATTAAAGTCAGTTTATAAATTATCCAATTTTATTTATAAGGATGAATTCTTAAGTAAAAATATTACTGAAATAAGAATCGACTCCACTAATAATTTTAGTATAAAATTAAGGACACATAAATTTAAAATTAGCATAGGTAAGCTAAATAAATTAAATGCAAAAGTGAATAATTTTAAAGCATTCTACGTGAAGGCTATAAAAGATGAGCTATTAGATAAATACAGTACAATTAACTTACAATTTGATAATCAAGTTGTTTGTGTTAAAAAATAGATTATGAATGAAAATAAAATTTCAGTAGGATTAGATATAGGGACAACTAAAATTGTTGCGATGTCTGGAGTAAAAAATGAGTATGGAAAGACTCAAATCTTGGGACAAGGAAAGTCCATTAGCCTTGGTGTACACAGGGGTGTTGTTAATAATATCACCCAAACGATCCAATCCATTCAACAAGCTATTCAGGAAGCTGAACAATCTTCAGGTGAAAAAATCACCTCTGTAACTGTTGGGATTGCAGGTCAGCACATTAGAAGCCTGCAACATAGCGATTATATAACAAGATCTAATTCAGAGCTAGTTATAGATGAAGCGGATATTGAAAGGCTAATCAATCAGGTTCATAAACTTGTAATGTTACCTGGAGAGGAAATTATTCATGTCTTGCCTCAGGAGTTTAAAGTAGATGGACAAGGAGAAATAAAAGAGCCCGTTGGAATGTATGGAGGAAGGTTAGAAGCAAATTTTCATGTTGTCGTAGGCCAAGTGTCGTCTATTAGAAATATAGGCAGATGCATTAAGAGTGCAGGTCTAGATTTAGAGGGGATTACTTTAGAGCCTTTAGCTTCTGCAAACGCTGTACTTAGTAGTGAAGAAAAAGAGGCAGGAGTAGCGCTGATTGATATTGGTGGAGGTACTACCGACTTAGCTATATTTAGAGATGGTATTATTAGACATACTGCTGTTGTCCCTTTTGGAGGGAATGTAATTACTGAGGATATAAAGGAAGGCTGTTCGATAATTGAAAAACAAGCAGAACTATTAAAAATTAAATTTGGTTCGGCATGGCCAGGAGAAAATAAAGATAATGAGATTGTTTCCATTCCTGGACTCAGAGGTAGAGACCCTAAAGAAATAACCCTTAAAAACTTATCTAAAATTATTCATGCAAGAGTAGTAGAGATAATAGAACAAGTTTATGTGGAAATAAAAAACTATGGTCATGAAGAGCAGAAGAAAAAATTAATTGCAGGAATAGTATTAACAGGTGGCGGGAGTCAATTAAAGCACTTAAAGCAATTGGTGGAATATATTACCGGAATGGATACAAGAGTTGGATATCCAAATGAGCACTTGGCAGGAGATAGTGATAAAGAAATAACCAGCCCATTATTCGCAACATCAGTAGGGTTGGTAATGGATGGCTTGCAGAGAATTGATAAACAGAACCAGGAAGATAACCCTGAGCAAACCAGTATAGACAATACAGATTTAGATATTGAAAATAAGGAAGATGAGATTAAAAAACCTCCAAAACCTAAGATACCAAAAAAATCATTTTTAGATGATTTAACCGATAGATTAAAAGACTTTTTAGATAACGCAGAATAATATAAAATTAAAAATATGAACGATAATTTAGACTTAGGAATAGCATTTGATTTACCGAAAAATCAATCTAATGTAATTAAGGTTATTGGAGTTGGTGGAGGTGGAAGTAATGCAATAAACCATATGTTCAAGCAAGGAATTAAGGGGGTGGATTTTGTGATCTGTAATACCGATGCGCAGGCTCTTAATAATAGTGGAGTTCCAAATAAAATTCAACTTGGAATTAATTTAACAGAAGGTTTGGGTGCTGGAGCAAATCCAGAAATTGGATCAAAAGCTGCGCTTGAAAGTGCAGAGGATATTAAAAACATGTTAAATGTAAATACCAAAATGGTTTTTATAACTGCTGGTATGGGTGGTGGAACAGGTACAGGAGCTGCTCCTGTTATAGCGCAGATGGCCAAGGAGATGGATATCTTAACTGTAGGTATAGTTACTATGCCTTTTAGTTTTGAAGGAAAGATCAGAAATGATCAAGCTCAAATTGGTATTGAAACCCTTAGAGAACATGTAGATTCTCTTGTGGTAATTAATAACAACAAGCTGCGTGATGTTTATGGAAACTTAGGTTTTAAAGCTGGTTTTTCTAAAGCAGATGAAGTGTTGTCCACAGCTTCCAAAGGAATAGCAGAAGTAATAACACATCATTATACTCAAAACATAGATTTACGAGATGCTAAAACAGTTCTTAGTAATAGTGGAACTGCTATTATGGGCTCTGCTACATCTTCAGGAAGCAATAGAGCACAAGAAGCAATAATGAAGGCTTTAGACTCTCCACTTTTAAATGATAATAAAATAACTGGAGCAAAAAATGTTCTTCTTTTAATCGTTTCTGGTAATGAAGAAATCACAATCGATGAAATAGGGGAAATAAATGATCATATTCAAGAGCAGGCAGGTCATGGGGCTAACATTATTATGGGTGTTGGTGATGATAGTTTATTGGAAGATTCCATCTCAGTAACTATTATTGCTACTGGTTTTAATATTGATCAGCAAGATGAAATTTCGAATACAGAAGCGAAGAAAGTCATTCATACTCTTGAAGATGATAATAACCTATTTAGTCAAAAAAGTGAATTGAAAGAAACTAAAGAAATTATTTTAGAAAATAGTAACAATGAAAAAATTGTTCATGTATTAGAACAAGACGAACTGATTGCTAATGAGGATATTCTAGTTACTAATGATAATATAAAGAGTATTGAGGTTAATGCTTTTGAGCTGGTAACAAATGAGGTAATTGACACAGAAGATGAAACAAATCTAATTCAAAATGATATGGAAGATGCTGTGGAAGAAGATTTTTCTCCCACATTTGATTGGTCTTTATTCGATGATACGTCAAGTGAAGTTCAAAATAATGAAATTGAAAATGAAGCGGAAATACAAGAGGAGTCTCTAATTGATATAAATGAGATTGAGGTAGTTGATTTTATTGAACTTGTAAGTACTGAAGAATCAAATTCAGATGGAGAAACAATTCATGAGTTAAATGATCATATAGTTATCGAACCTTTATTAAAAGAAAATAGTGAAGATTTAGAAATTGATGTGCTGATTGAAGAGGAGTCTCAAATGGAACTAATAAATAGAGATTCTGTTGTTAAGGAAGAATCTATAAGTATGGTGAATGAAGAGAGAGTAATTGATCCGCTTAATAGTCCGATTGCTGATCTGCAGCTGCAAAGATCCAAGGAGAGAAGGCTTAAAATGAAGGAGTTTAATTATAAATTTAATAATTCTAAAATTGATGAAATCGAAAAAGAGCCTGCTTATAAAAGACTAGGTATTGATTTAGATGAGGTGAATCATTCTTCTGAGAATAATGAATCTAGATTAACTTTAAATTTAGATGAAAATGAGGATATACAATTAAGAACAAATAATTCGTTCTTACATGACAATGTAGATTAATAAATAATAAAAATTTAAATTATGAGTTTAGAACAAGATATTATGAGTGCTATGAAAGATGCTATGAGAGCTAAAGATCAAGTAGCGTTAAGAGCATTAAGGGCGGTTAAATCAGCTTTAATTATCCAAAAAACTGAAGTAGGTGGTTCTTCTGAAATGAGTAAAGAAGATGAAATGAAGCTACTTCAAAAATTAGTAAAACAAAGAAAGGATAGTGCCGATATATTTAGTAAGCAAAATAGAGAAGATTTGGCACAGCCAGAATTAGAAGAAATTGAGGTGATAGGTAAATTTCTTCCAGAAGCAATGTCAGAAGAGGAGATTGAAATTATCGTTAAAGAAACTATCACCAGTTTGGGAGCTGAAGGCATGAAAGACATGGGTAAAGTAATGGGAGTGGTATCTGGAAAATTAGCTGGTAAAGCCGATGGTAAAACAATATCTGTTTTAGTTAGAAATAATTTAAGTTAAAATGAAAGATAGAAATATTTTGATGATTGATTTAAATGGTCAGTATGAAAAGATAAAAGACCAAATAGATCAAAGTATTATTAAATCTTTAGAAACCGGGAAGTTCATAAACGGCCCTATAGTGAAAGAATTTAGTAATAACCTGTCTAAATATCTAAATGTTAAACATGTTATTCCCTGCGCTAACGGCACGGATGCACTCCAAATTGCGTTTATGGCTTTAGGTCTTAAGACAGGAGATGAAATCATATGCCCGTCATGGACTTATATATCCACTGCTGAAGCGGCTAGCCTTTTGGGAATTAAACCTGTTTTTTGTGATGTGGATAGAGCCACATTTAATATGACAGCAAAAAACGTTGAAAAATTAATCAATGAAAGAACTAAGGCGATAGTTCCTGTTCATTTATATGGCCAATCCTGTGATATGGAACCTATTCTTAAATTAGCAAAACAACACAACTTAAAGGTTATTGAAGATAATGCTCAGGCTGTAGGGTGTAAGTATACTTTTTCAAATGGAGAAATTAAGTATACAGGTACTATGGGGGATATAGGTACTACTTCTTTTTATCCTACTAAGAATTTAGGGGCATATGGTGATGGTGGTGCAATTTTCACTAGTGATGATAAGTTAGCTAAAAAGATAAAAATGATTGCTAATCATGGACAGTCAAAACAATATCAACACAAAACTATTGGCTGTAATTCTAGATTGGATTCTATTCAGGCCGAAATATTAAATATCAAACTAAAGTATTTAGACAAGTA
>CAJJDI010000030.1 GCA_905182835.1 uncultured Flavobacteriaceae bacterium
AATAAACCTTCATTTATATTTGTCTTGAATCGAATTTCCTGCCCAAACATAAAAGTTGAAAATAATAATAGTATACACGTTAAATATTTTATCATAATTCTTTGCTTTATAATTTCTTTTCAAATAAGATGACTAACATAATTATATGTATTCCTAGACATAACCTCCTTATTTGGCTTAGAAGTATCTTATTGCTTCGATTCAGATAATGTTATTATTATTTAATCTAATTACAAAATTAGATAATAATATCACATTTAAATATTACATAGCCACTGCATAACTACTTCATTAATACTTAATATTATATTTTAATACCTAAAGCAAATAATTAAACCATAGTTATATCTACTTCTTCTTTTATTAATCAAGTTTTTCAAAAGATTATATTAGATTTTACTTAACTTTAGTTTATGAAAAATAAATCAATTACTTACATTAGATATCCGTTAATATTAATAAGCATTGCACTTTGTATTTCTGGTATAAGGTGGTTAATCAGCCCTGAACCTTGGATGTTAGATCAAGTTGCTAATGAAGAAAGATTACAAATGACTTTTGTCGATCTTTTTTTATTGGATGGTAACTCAACATTAAGTGTATATCTGACTCAGATTTATCGTTTTTTGGGACTTTATGTTCTTGGAATAGGATCGTTACTTTTGTCTTTTACACCCAATAAATTTTTAGAAATTGAGAGTGTTAGACAACGATTTTTAATTGTACTTGGTATTTTACTTGTGTCAAACTTAGTTTTAGCTTACGTCTGGATACCTTCTTCGCATTTTATCTATGTAATGTGGGGTGCAATTGGACTGTACTGTTTTAGTCTTTACAATCACCTTAAAAGTCATTAAGTAGAAAGCAAACATATTAATTTGATCAATTACATTATAATATTTATTTTCACGTTAATAAATATCTAAATTAACAGAGTATGAAAGTAGATTATATAGTTGTTGGTTTAGGATTGGCAGGATTAGCATTTGTAGAAGAATTAATTCAAGCAAATAAAACATTTTTAGTTTTTGAAGATGATTCTCAAACATCTTCTTTAGTTGCAGGTGGTGTTTACAATCCTGTTGTTTTGAAAAAATTTACAGCAGTTTGGAAAGCCTCTGAGCAACTTAATTTGGCAATGTTATTTTATGAAAAACTCGAAAAAAAACTAAACCAAAAGTTTGATGAAAAATTTGTTATTAAAAGAGTTTTTAAATCTGTTGAAGAACAAAAAAAATGGTCTATAGCGTCAGATAATTCGTTATTAAAGCAATTTCTAAATCCTAATATTGAAATAAATAAAATCACAGGAGTTGTTGGTAATTTTGGATTTGGAAATGTAAATCAAACAGGTAGGATTGATACGTTAAAATTAGTAAAGTCTTATCGAAAACTATTGATAGATAATAATCTAATTCGTTTTGATAAATTTGAGCACCAAAAATTAAATATATCTTTAGAAAACGTTACTTACAAGGACATAGCGTGTAACAATGTTGTTTTTTGTGAGGGGTTTGGAATAAAGGAAAATCCTTTTTTTAATTATTTACCATTAGAAGAAGCGAAAGGTGAGTTGTTAATTATTCATGCACCAAAATTAAATATTAATTTTTTATTAAAGTCATCGTTATTTTTAATTCCTTTAGGAGATAATAACTACAAAGTTGGAGCAACCTTTAATCATTCTGACAAAACATTAACTCCAACAGAAAAGGGAAAGTCAGAATTGATTGAGAAGTTAAAAAATGTAATTAATGTTCCATATGAAATTATAGAACAATCTGCAGGAATAAGACCTACAACTAACGATAGAAGGCCTTTTGTTGGTGTACACAATCAATATCCAAGATTAGCTGTTTTAAACGGTTTAGGGACGCGAGGAGTAATGGTTGCTCCAAGCATGGCAAAAAACTTATATAATTTACTAGACAAAGGAGAGAACTTAGATGTAGAAATAGATATTAAAAGATTTAATTAGTTTTTCATTAATAATTTGTCATAAAATCTTCTTTTAATACAATTTTAAGACAGCGTATAAGCTCTTTCGCATCTACAAAAGAAAACACCATTGGTGGTTTAATTTTTAACACATTTTGATCAGGACCGTCTGAACTCATTAGAATACCTTGTTCTTTCATTCTATTTACTAAATATGAGGTTTGTTTTGGTAGCGGTATTTTTTGTGAGTCAACTAATTCTATTCCTAAAAAAAACCCTATGCCTCTTACATCTCCGATTATAGAGAAATCCTTCTTCAATTTATTTAGCTCATTTTTTATAAATGACCCAACTTCTAACGCTTTATCTTGTAGTTTATCACGTTTTACGGTTTGTAGTACTTCTGTTCCTATGGCACAAGAAACTGGATTTCCTCCAAAGGTATTGAAGTATTCCATTCCGTTGGCAAAACTATTAGCAACTTCTTGAGTACACACAACAGCAGCTATAGGATGTCCGTTTCCTAAAGGTTTTCCTATGGTAATAATATCTGGAATAACATTATGTAACTGAAAACCCCAAAAGGTTTTTCCTAGTCTTCCACAGCCCACCTGAACTTCATCAGAAATACACAATCCACCAGCTTTTCTAATAGCCTTATAGGCTTCAGATAAAAAACCTTCTGGCAATTCTATTTGTCCACCACAACTAATAATTGGCTCTACAATAAAAGCTCCAACACCAACTCCTTTTTTATGAATATCAGTAATACACTTTTGAACTTCTTTTACGTATTTAATAGCTGTATTTTTTCCTCTGTATTTCCCTCGGAAGGAATCTGGTAATGGAAATATGTGTGTTTGTTCAGGAGCTCCTTTACCGCCTTTGCCATCAAACTTATAGGAAGAGATATCAACACAGATATTGGTATTTCCGTGATAACCAAATTCTGAAGCAATGATATGTTTTTGTCCTGTTACTGCTTTCACCATTCGAATTGCTAATTCGTTTGCTTCACTACCTGAATTCATGAAATGAACAACACTTAATTCCGCAGGTAAGGTATCTAAGATTTCTTTAGCACACATATTAATATTTTCGTGAAGATATCTAGAGTTCGTATTTAATAAAGCTATTTGTTTTTGAGCTGCTTTAACTACCATGGAATTCTCATGACCAACATGAGCTACATTGTTTACGGTATCTAAATATTTATTACCAAGCTGATCTATTAGATAAGCACGATCCCCACGAACCATTTTGATTGGGGTATTGTACTGTAAACTCAAGCTTTTGCCTAAATGTTGTTTTCTAAACTTAAGTAATTCTTGATTTGGTGTGTTGTTTTTTGTATGTAGATTCTTAATTTTAAATAATAAATTGGGATCTATGCAAATACTTTTCCAAACATCTATTTGATGGATAGATGCTACACCAGGGAAATCATTTTTATAACCTAAATCTGAAAGCATTATTTGAAAATGGAGGTGAGGTGCCCAATTGCCATTGACAGAAGGATCTCCTAATTCCGCAATTTTCCAACCCTTTTTTATATGATCTCCGATTTTATACTTCAAAATAGTATTAGGATTCAAATGACCATACAAAGAAAAGAATTCAACAGTGTCTGTGTGATGTTTTAAAATAATAAAACCTCCATATTCTTTGTCTCCAATATTATTTATAGCAGTAACTACTTCACCATCAAATAAGGAATGAACTGGAGTTTTTGCAGGAAGCCAGAAATCAATTCCTAGATGAATAGCTCTGCTTTCCCTTCCGTAATTTCCAATTGTATCATAAGTATTAGATGTGTACAAAGGCCGAGGTTCTAAATACCCACCTGAGATAATTTTTGCAGGATGCTTTTTTTGTAGTTGATCTAATTTGAACTGAAATAAATCGATATTGTTAAAGTCATTTTTATGCCCAATCCAACTGCTTGAAACGCTTAAGTCGAGTAACTCAATTTCATTTTTGGATACCGAAGGAAATAAATCCTTCAATGAGAAATGCTGATTTGAAATCCAGTTTTTAAATTTGTCTTCGTTTGGATGTGCACAAAAGCCACAGCTGTTCCTAAAGGAATACTCTGCAAGGTATGGACTGATAACAAACCATTTTTTTAGTACTTTCCAAGCAGACTCCTCGCTAACTAACAAATACTTATTCGTTGGTTCTTTTTGTTTATTAATAGCTGCTTTAGTCACTGAAATAATCAATCGCATTGCTATACATGTATACAAATGTACCAGTTCTTCTTCTTTTAATGGACAAGTAACATTATACCCTTTCAAAACAGTTAAAGAGGCTTCTAAAGGATCATTGTGATGCATTATTGCATAAGCACAAGCTGTAGCGATATCATTGATAGTTTGAGTGTATATAGCATCCCCGTAATCAATAGCCGTAATTACTGTTGGGCTTTCTAAGTTTTCTGAAACAATAATATTGTTATCATTAATGTCATTGTGAATAATAGTTTTTCTGAGCTCTTTATAGTTTTTGAACTGAGTTTTGAAAAGAGATTGAAAATACGTAATGATCTCTTTCTCTTTAGAATTAAATAATTCTAAGTAATTGGTTGTCCATAAAGATTGCGCAATGTCCCATTCAAAACACCTATGTGCATGAGGATGCTCAAAAGAGAGAAGAGCATTTGTTAGTTTTCCACACTTCTGCCCTAAATCAAATCTTAAATTATTCGATTGTGGGTTTACATCATTCCATATTCGTCCAGAAATCCAGCTTAGTAATCGTACCATTCGGATATTACCTAACTCGTCTTTGTATTCTGGGATAGTTGAACCATTTTGATCCAAGATAACCTTGGGAGTAATGACACTTTTATCAAGCATCAGATATTGCAATAATTGTTGTTGAAAGACGATTAGACTTTTGTTTTCTTTGGGCCTAGAAATCTTTAAGATGTATCTACTAGTGCTCTCTATAGAGACTTTAAAATTAAAATCTGACTCGCCAGGTAGCTCAGATGCAGTTGCTTTTATTCCATAAAATTGTAACAGAATCTTTTCTGCATCTCTATTTGATATTTTTAAATCAGTATAATTCATTTAATTTCAGATAAAAGCATTATAATATAAGTAGCTATTTTAACTGATTTGTTACTTCATACAGAGTGATTGCTAAACTATGTATTACGTTCATAGATGAATTTCTACCATACATTGGTATTACAATAGTTTCATCTACTAAATTTATGTTTTCAATTCCATTTCTTTCACTTCCTAAAAGCAAAACGATTTTTTTATGATTTTTAAAATTAAAATCTTGAATATTAATACTTTTATCAGTGATTTCTATACCAATAATTGTATTTCCTTCTGCTTTTAATTGATGAATAATTTCATTAAAATCATTATAAACAGCATGTTTAATTTGAGAGATAGTATTTCTAGCAGTTTTTTTTACAATTCTATTCTCTGTAGATGGAGAACTCTCTTCAAAATAAATTTTTTGAACCCCAAAACTTTCAGAAATCCGAAAACACATCCCGATATTTTCAGGAGTTCTAATCGCATCACATACAATAGTTATAGCAAACTGTTGTTGTTTATTTTTGATATCGCTATGAGTTAATTGCTTCAAAGTATAGGTGTTTGGTTACTTAGTGCTTGTTACCTTCTTTTTTATTCTTCAACTTCTACAATTTGGTTTATAATAGTTGCTAATTTAAAATCCATTTCTGTTACGCCATTTGCATCGTGAGTTGTTAGCTTTATATCTAAAGTATTGTATGTGTTTGTCCATTCTGGATGATGATTTAGTGCTTCGCATTCAAAAGCAATTCTATTCATTGCAGACATGCAATCTTTGAAATTGTCAAATTCAAAATCTGTATGTAAAGCATTATCGTAAAAGTCCCAATCTTGTAAAGATTCTACTTTTTTTTTAATTTCAATATCTGTTAGTTTTTTCATGTTTATTTTATTTTTAATTAGCTATATATTATTGTCTATATGTTCCATCTGGTAATACAATGGGGAAATTATATACTGGGTTGGTGAGCAGTGAATATATTGCAGTATCCGTATTTTCTACTAAATCCCTACTATTTAAATCCCATTCTTGTGATATTTCATTTAATCTATTTTCTTGAGCTCCTAGGATCGAGGTCATACCCCAATAAAAGTATTCAGTTGCCATACATTGATAATCACATGTTTGATCATCATATGTGTACCATGCATTATTTGGATAATTCTCTGGAATACTTGTAAAGTTTCCTCCTCTAGCTATATCCATTGCATTGGTTAAAGAGGTCCCAGAATTCTCTCCAAATATTTCCGGGTAAGCATCACTGTAGCCAGAATATGTAATTACGTGCCATACTTCCTCTAATGCTGCATCAAACTGTCCTGTTTGCCCATTTGTATGCCATATAGGGATAGATTCATCTGCCCCTAAGTCCTGTGCATTGAGATTTATTTGAGATTCAGTTTTCCACATAAAAAGAGCGGCTTCATTATTTAATAATGTTGTAAGTAGTAATGAATTATCTACAATCCCATTTTCGTCATTGTCTAAGTATTGTGCCATAATATTTGCAGCGTGAAGTAATTTGGAATCTTCCACATCATAGAAAGCATATACTGGTATTCCAAACACCATTACTTTTCGATTTGTAGATGTAAATCCAGTATCTGAATGAGCAACAATAGTGAAGTTTTGATCATTCCCAGGACTTATTGGACCTGAATGATTTGTATTGTTATCTTCTTTGCAGCTTAGAATTATAGCCAGAGATAATATATTAATATAGAATAGAATTTTTTTCATGAATAGTTGTAATTTATTCTGAATGTTTATTAATTAATAATATTTTAACTAAAGTACTATATCTCCATCTTTATAAGAAATTTCTTTTTCTAATTTACCATTTTCATGATAGTATTTAAATACTCCATCTTTTTTATCATTCTTATAACTTCCTTCCATTGATAATTTACCATTTTCATAATACCACTTTAATACCCCATCACGTTTACCTTCTTTTAAATTTTCTTCTAATTCTAATTGACCATTTGTATTATAAAATTTAGTTATTCCGTTCTGTTTATCTTCTTTCCAATTTACTTCCTGTTCTAACTGACCATTATTTTTGTAGATTTTCCACAATCCTTCTTTTTTATCATCTTTGTAATTTCCGTCTTGTTCTAATTGACCATTTTTATGATATGATTTATATGCCCCTTCAAGTTTATTGTCTATTTCCATCTTTACAAATTTATAATTCAATTTATAATTCACCTATATTTTTCTTATTTATATACAAATGCCCTTAATATCTACTTCTTTTTTAATCTTCAAAAATATTATCGTAATTTTAAATCTATGATAGAATCTTACAAAAGAAAAATTGATTTCCAAGATAATTATGATGCAATAGTTATTGGATCTGGAATGGGTAGTATGACTACAGCTGCATTACTATCCAAAGAGGGGAAAAAAGTACTTGTTTTGGAAAGACATTATGTTGCAGGTGGCTTTACTCATGTATTTAAAAGAAAAGGGTATGAATGGGATGTGGGTATTCATTACATAGGTGAGGTACAAAATCTTAATAGTCCTATTAGGAAAATGTTCGATTATGTATCGGACAGAAACCTGAAATGGGAGGATATGGGAGATGTATATGATAGGATTATAATTGGTAATAAAACATATGATTTCGTAAAAGGAGTGGAGAATTTTAAAAATAAACTGATATCTTATTTTCCAGATGAATCTAGTGCTATTGAGAATTATATACAAATGGTTTTTGACTGTAATAAGGCAATGAAGAAATTTTACATTGAAAAAGCATTACCAAGCTTTATAAGCTCTTTATTTGGTTACTTCTTTAGAAAAAAATATTTGAAATATTCCTCTAAAACAACTTATGAGGTTATTAGTTCATTAACTCAAAATCAACAACTTATAAAAGTATTAACTGCACAATATGGTGACTATGGTTTACCACCAAAACAAAGTAGTTTTGCTATGCATGCGTCAGTAGTTAAGCATTATTTTAAAGGAGGAAGTTTCCCTATTGGTGGCTCTTCGGAAATAGTAAATACAATTAATCCAGTTATTGAAAAATCTAAGGGGAAAGTTGTGGTTAAGGCAGAAGTTAAAGAGATTATTATAGAAAACGACCGAGCTATTGGAGTTTTAATGGAAGATGGAAAGAGATTCTTCTCTAAAATAATAATAAGTGGGGTTGGAGTTTTTAACACTTACGACAAGTTAATTAGTAATGAATTAAGTATTAAATATGGATTTAAAAATAACTTAAAGGCAGTTAAGCCTTCTGTCGCTCATGGATGTTTGTACATTGGCTTAAATGGGAGTGCTAAGGAGTTAAGTTTACCCAAACACAATTTATGGATTTATCCAGTGAAAACTGATCATGATTCTTCTGTAAAAAATTACCTAGATAACCAAGATGCTGAATTTCCACTTGTCTATATTTCTTTTCCTTCTGCTAAAGATCCATCATGGGACTCTAGATATCCAGGTAAAAGCACTATAGATGTTATTACTTTACTTCCGTATGATAGCTTTGTTAAATGGGAGGGAACCTCTTGGAAAAAAAGAGGGGAGTCTTATGACATCTTGAAAGAGTCAATATCTAAAAGGTTATTAGAGCAATTATTCATACAACTTCCTCACTTAAGAGACTGTGTTGATCAGTATGAATTATCTAGCCCATTAACTACAAAGAATTTTGTTAATTATAATAAAGGTGAACTGTATGGTTTGGATCATACTCCAGCTAGATTTAGTCAAAAATTCTTAAGACCTAAAACTCCAATAAAAGGATTGTATTTAACAGGACAAGATATTGTTAGTGCTGGAGTGGGAGGCGCACTTTTCTCTGGTTTAATTACCGCTACAGCTATTACAGGAATTAATTTTATGAAAAAAATATATAAATAGAAAAGCTACAAACTCAATTCTAAAATCAAATTTTTTCAATGAATTTTAAAAACACTTTTTTGTGAAGTTCAATATCCATATTAGGAGATAGTGCTACACGAACAATATAATCTTTATCTCCTTCTTTTGTTGTTCCTTGAGTGGATGTTGCAGGGACTGTCCAATAACAGCCTTTTAATTGTCCATAGCTTACGCAAAACTTACTTTCATTAGGAATTTCTGTAATCATTAAATTGATCAACTTAAGATTTGAAGCTCTCTTGTTAAATTCTTTTTCTTCACTAGTAAGTCCTTTAGTTGGTAGGTCTAATGAAAACACAGATGGTGTAAAGTCCATTTTTGCTAATTCTTCAGTTACAAAATTAATTTTCGCTTTAGGTAACGTGTCGTTTATAAAATTTACAAATTCACGTGTGTTTTTATAAGCATCAATTATTCTTTGATTCATTGAAGGTAATTGTTTTGCTAGTATTTCCATTTGAAGACTTGTCGCCTCGTTATCACAAAGTCTAAGATGTATTTCTATCTTTTTCATCAGACTTTCTGTTTTATTGTTTCCAACACAATACCCAGCAGTACAAAGGCCACCACTTGGAAATTTAGATCCACTAGTATAAGAAATTGCTCTAATGCTTGATAGTATTTCTCCTTCGCCTAAAAAGTGTATGTTAGGGCAAAATGTTTGATCCAAAATAAAAATTGAATCAGTAGAAATTTGACCAGCTAGAGTTTTACGTTCCTTACTTAAAACATTTTTTAGTTCAATAAGATCAGGTACTTCAACTCTTGGATTTGTTGGTATCTCAGCAATTATTAAAGAGATGCCGTCTTCTCTAGCAACCTTATCTAAAATAACATCAATACTTTTTACCATATCATTATTGCCGTCTACTGCTAAATCAACTACTTCAACATTGTCAATACAAGCAGCTACACGTCTTGCTTGATCATTTGTGCCTCCATAACAATTTGGTGGTACAATAATTTTAATATTTTTGCCTTTATGATTTTCTACAGCATCGTGTACTATTCCCATCATAATTGCATATTGAATAGATAGTCCACTAGAAGCCACAAGCGGTTTTGATCCTGTTTCAGTAATAGCTTTAATAGAGTTTAAAACCAAATTTTTATTGACTTCTATGTTTTTGTTGTTATTATCGAAAGAAGATTGACTTGTTAGTGACTTTAAGTATGTAAAACAATTGGCTGGTGTCATTGCTATAGTTTCTCTTCTTCTTACATGTTGAATACTTGAGATATAACTTTCATTTTGCTCACCATTGACTA
>CAJJDI010000031.1 GCA_905182835.1 uncultured Flavobacteriaceae bacterium
GGTAATGCCAACTGGTGCAAAATCTTTCTCACATGCAATGCAAATTGGAACTGAAATTTTTCATCATCTTAAAAAAGTTCTTCATGACCGTGGTTTAAGTACTGCTGTTGGAGATGAAGGTGGTTTTGCTCCTGTTTTAGATGGTACAGAAGATGCTTTAGACACAATAGCATTTGCTGTAAAAAATGCAGGTTATACTTTTGGAAAAGATATAATGATAGCATTAGATTGTGCTGCGGCAGAATTCTATGAAAATAATGAATACAACTACAAGAAATTTGAAGGCGACCAAGGGGAAGTTAGATCAAGTAAAGAACAAGCTGATTATTTAGCAAGCCTAGCTTCTAAATATCCAATTATTTCGATTGAAGATGGCATGGATGAAAACGATTGGGATGGTTGGAAATACTTAACAGAATTGATTGGCGATAAAATTCAATTAGTCGGAGATGATTTATTTGTTACAAATGTTGAAAGGTTGTCTAAGGGAATAAATGAGTCAATTGCTAATTCAATTTTAATTAAAGTTAACCAAATAGGTAGTTTGACAGAAACAATAAAAGCTGTAGAAATGGCTCATAATGCTGGTTTTACATCAGTTATGTCACACAGATCTGGTGAAACTGAAGATAATACGATTGCTGACTTAGCTGTAGCACTTACTACTTGTCAAATCAAAACTGGTTCTGCATCACGTAGTGATCGTATGGCTAAATATAATCAACTACTTAGAATTGAAGAAGAATTAGGTTCTAGAGCTGTATACCCAAAAGCTAGTGCATTTAAGTTGTAGTATTATTATTTTTTAATAATTCATCGATATTTCGTACTTTTGCATTCCTTAACACAAAACTTAATGTCAAAAAAAGCTACCCTTCTTATAAATAATCAGGAATTTAATTTTCCTCTTATTTTAGGTTCTGAGAACGAACTATCGATAGATATTAAAAACTTAAGATCTCTTACAGGTGGCATTACCACTATTGATCCAGGTTTTAAGAACACCTCATCATGTGAAAGTAAAATCACGTATTTGGATGGTGAGAAAGGTATTTTAAGATATAGAGGTTATGCTATTGAAGACTTAGCAAATAACGCTAGTTTTTTAGAAGTTGCGTATTTACTTATTTTCGGAGACCTTCCGACAAAAGACGAATACACAAAATTCCATGATGATATTAAAAAGGAAAGTATTGTAGATGATGATGTAAAGAAAATACTAGACGCTTTTCCAAAGTCAGCTCATCCGATGGGTATTTTATCCTCCTTAACTAGTGCTTTAACTGCATTTAATCCAAGTTCAAATAATATTGATTATAACAGAAGTAAAACTGAACTTTACGATACAATTGTTAAAGTCTTAGGAAAAATACCAGTATTAGTAGCTTGGACTTTTAGAAAAAAGAATGGATTACCGTTAGATTACGGTGACTCCTCTCTAGGTTATGTAGAGAACATTTTGAAAATGATGTTTAACAAGCCTAATGAACAGTATGTTCAAAACCCTATTCTTGTAACTGCTTTGAATAAACTTTTAATTCTCCATGCTGATCATGAGCAGAACTGTTCTACTTCAACAGTTAGAACTGTAGGTTCATCTCACGCTGGTTTATTTGCTTCAATCTCTGCTGGAATTTCTGCTTTATGGGGTCCTCTTCATGGGGGAGCAAACCAAGCAGTTTTAGAAATGCTAGAATCTATCAATGAAGATGGAGGAGACACAAACAAGTACATGCAAAAAGCTAAGGACAAAGAAGATCCATTTAGATTAATGGGTTTTGGTCACAGGGTTTATAAGAGTTTTGATCCAAGAGCAAAAATAATTAAAGTTACTACTGATGAAGTGTTAAACGATTTAGGAGTAATTGATCCAATTTTAGATATTGCAAAAGGACTTGAAAAAGAAGCATTGAGTGATAAATATTTTGTTGATAGAAGTTTATATCCAAATGTTGATTTTTATTCAGGTATAATTTATAGAGCGATGGGAATTCCATCCGATATGTTTACTGTAATGTTTGCCCTAGGTAGATTGCCTGGATGGATAGCTCAATGGAGAGAAATGAGACTTCGAAATGAGCCAATTGGTAGACCGAGACAAGTTTATACAGGAGAGAATCACAGAGTTTATTCCTCAATATCTAACAGATAGATATAGATAACTTTCTTAGTATATTTATATATGTTAAAAATTAATATTAACAATGAGACCTCTAAATTAGAATCTGTAATTCTAGGTTCTGCTATTTCAAACGGCCCAACCCCAAATATTGAAGACTGTTACGACCCAAAAAGTAAAGAGCATATATTAAATGGTACTTATCCATTAGAGAAGGAAATGATTGCTGAATTAAGCTCTTTTGAAAATATTCTAAAAAAACATAATGTAAAGGTGTATAGACCTAGAGAAATAATTGATTATAATCAGATATTTACTCGAGATATTTCATTTGTTATCGACGATAAAATAATTTTATCTAACATGATAGATAGCCGAACTTTAGAATTATCTGCCATTAATTATATAATCAATCAAGTGCCTGCAGAAAATGTATTTAGACTTAGTGATGATTGTCATATAGAGGGTGGTGATGTGATATTGTGTAATGATCATGTTTTTATTGGAATTTATAGCGGTGAAGATTATTCTAATTATATAACGGCTAGGACAAATATTAATGCTGTTAATGCATTGAAAGAAATTTTCCCTAATAAAACTATTAAAACCTTTGAATTAAGAAAATCAAATACTTCACCAAAGGAAAACGCTCTTCATTTAGACTGTTGTTTTCAGCCTGTCGGCAACAATAAAGCTATTTTATATCCAGGGGGTTTTTTGATTAAAGATGAGTGTGATTGGTTGATTAATTTTTTTGGGAAAGAAAATATTTTTGAAACTACAAAGGAAGAAATGTACAATATGAATTGCAACGTGTTTTCAATTTCGGAAAATGTAGTTGTTTCTGAAAAAAACTTTTCCAGACTTAATAAATGGTTGAATTCAAATGGGTTTAAAGTAGAAGAAATTAAATATTCAGAAATTGCAAAGCAAGAAGGGTTGTTGAGATGTTCAACGATGCCGCTAATAAGAAACTAATTTAACTGTGAATAAACAAAGTACAAATACAATTATGATGATTAGGCCTATTGCATTCAATTACAATGTGCAAACAGCAATTAATAATCATTATCAAAAGATTGTTGACCCTAACAATAGTTCAGATCAAATTAATTTAAATGCTCAAGCTGAATTTGATAATTTAGTTTTAAAACTCCGATCTATTGGGATTAATGTCATTGTCTTTCAAGATGATGATAAGTTTGATACTCCAGATTCTGTATTTCCAAATAACTGGATATCATTTCATTCAAATGGTGATTTAGCCCTATTCCCTATGTTTGCTATTAATAGAAGGCAAGAGAGAAGAGAGGATGTGATTGGTTGGGTTGAAAAGCATGATTATTTAATTAATAATATTATTGACTATTCTTCTGCAGAAGAATCAAGTATTTTTTTAGAAGGTACTGGTAGTGTTGTTTTAGATAGAGTAAATAGAAAAGCTTACTGCGCAGTTTCCGAAAGATCTAATGAAGATTTGTTAATTGAATTTTGTGAGGACTTTGAGTATACTCCAGTGATTTTCAATGCCTATCAGACAGTTAAAGACAAGAGGAATTTGATTTATCACACAAATGTTATGATGTGTGTTGCGGATGATTTCGTTGTTATATGTTTAGATTGTATTGATGATAAAAAGGAGAGAAAAAGTGTAATCTCTCATTTGTTAAATGATGGGAAAGAAATTATAGAAATTTCTGAAAATCAAGTTGATTCTTTCGCCGGAAATATGCTGCAATTGATTGATAGGAATAATAAACCTGTATTGGTTATGAGTGAATCAGCATATAATGCCCTAACTGATCTTCAAAAAAACAGTATAAATAAATATGCTAAAATTGTATTTAGTCCACTTAATACTATTGAAGCTTATGGTGGAGGAAGTGCTAGATGTATGATGGCAGAAGTGTTTTTGCCAAAAACAAAATAGAATTATTAATATGTTATATTTATAGTTATAATGAATGAAATGAATATTGAATCTACATTAAAGTCTATTGCAATAAAAGCACTTGAAGACTTATACAAAGTAAATATAACCACTGTTGAAATTCAGCCCACTAGAAGTGACTTTGAAGGCGACTTAACAATTGTAGTCTTTCCTTTGCTAAAGTCTATTAAAACAAGCCCAATGGAGCTTGCTAATAAACTAGGAGAGTATATAATTGCTGGTGAAAACTCATTTACATCTTTTAATGTTGTTTCAGGTTTTCTAAATATTATTGTTTCAGATGATTATTATTTAAATCGATTTAATTCTATCAAAGATAAAAGTGATTTTGGTTTTATAAAACCAACTTCTAGTAATTGCACTATGGTGGAATACTCTTCACCGAATACCAATAAACCTCTTCATTTAGGTCATGTTAGAAACAACTTATTGGGTTATAGTGTTTCTCAAATATTAAAAGCTTCAGGTAGAAATGTTTTAAAAACACAAATAATTAATGACAGAGGTATTCATATATGTAAAAGTATGGTTGCTTGGACTAAGTTTGGTAAAGGGGAAACACCGGAATCTACGTCTGTAAAGGGTGATAAGTTAGTCGGTAAATACTATGTTTTATTTGATAAGGAGTATAAAAAACAAATTAGTCTTCTTGTTGAAAATGGTAATTCTGAGGAGGACGCAAAAAAAAATGCAGCTATTTTAGTTGAAGCCCAAAAAATGCTTTTAAAGTGGGAAGCTGGAGATGATGAGGTTGTTAAGTTGTGGAAGACTATGAATGAATGGGTTTATAAAGGTTTTACGCAAACT
>CAJJDI010000032.1 GCA_905182835.1 uncultured Flavobacteriaceae bacterium
AAATCAATCATTAATGAGTTTAATGATATGTCTAATTCATCTATACTTAGTTGGTCTAAAAATCAAGCTTATTTAGCTCTTGGTAACTTATTAACGGTATGCTCGGTTGAGAGTATAGATTCTTGTCCAATGGAAGGTTTTAGTCCTGAAAAATATGATGATATTTTAGATTTAAAATCTAAAAACTTAAAGTCAGTTTTAGTGATGCCGATAGGGTATAGGTCTAAAGATGATAAATTTTCTAGTTTAGAAAAAGTCAGAAAAGATGTCAGTGACAATACCATATATTTTAACTAAATTTAATTCCTATGCGTTTATTGTTTTTTACTTTTTTTGTATGTCATTTAATTTTCTCTCAAGACGAAAGTGTTTTTCTATACAAACAATTTATAGATGGTCAGGATACCTTAAACTATAGGTTGTTAATTCCTAAAGGTTTTAAGGAAAATAAAAAGTATCCATTGCATTTGTTTTTACATGGTTACGGAGAAAGGGGAGGTGATAACAAAAAGCAACTAACCTATATTGATGGGCTTTTTAAGAATAAAAAAAACAGAAATCAATATCAATCTTTCGGTATTTTTCCTCAATTTCCTGATGGTGATTCTTGGACTAATAGAGAAAAAGTTAGATCTATTAAAGGTATGTATTATAAGTTTTTTGAGAATAAAGAATCTACAAAATCACTTTCTTTAGTAATGAAGTTGATGGATTCGTTAGTGCAAACTGAAAATGCAAATACTAAAAGGATTTATATAACAGGTCTGTCTAATGGTGGAATGGGAACTTTTGAGATGCTTTACAGAAGACCAAATATGTTTGCGGCTGCAACCCCTATTTGTGGTGGTGCTCATCCAAAAACAGCAAAATTATATGCTAAAAAAACACCTCTTTGGATATTTCATGGTTCAAAAGATGATGTAGTACATCCGTTATATTCTGTAAAAATGGTTGAAGCAATAATTACAGCTGGTGGTAATCCTAAATTCACCCTCTATGATAATGTGAATCATGACAGCTGGTTAAATGCTTTTGAAGATAAAGATTTTTTCAAATGGATATACAGTCAAAAAAAATAGACTAGTAATTTACATATTCAACTATTTCAAGACCATAACCTATAATACCAACTCTTTTAGTTGCAGTCCCATTAGAAATTAATTTTAATTTATGAATATTTAAGTCATGTAATATCTGTGCGCCTATTCCAAAATCTCGAGTGTCCATCTCAATTCTTGGAGCCTTAATAACTTTTCCTTTTTTCTGGCTTCTTTTTAATACTTTCAATCTGTTTAAGGTGCTTAGTGGTTGGTTCTGTTGATTTATAAATACTACAGCGCCTTTTCCAGCATCATTAACTAGCTTAAACATTTTATCTAACTTCTGATCTAAGTTGTTTGTTAAAGTCCCTAAAACATCATTGTTTAGTAATTTAGAATTAATTCTAGTTAATACATGTTCACTCGGTTCCCATGAACCTTTGGTTAGTGCAATATGTAGTCTATCGTTAGTAGTTTGTTGATATGCTCTAAGTCTAAAACTCCCAAATCTAGTTTCTATTTGAAAATCTTCCTTTTTCTCAATCAATGAATCATGTTCCATTCTGTAAGCAACAAGTTCTTCAATAGATATTATTTTTAGATTAAATTTTTCTGCTACTTTAAATAATTCTGGTAACCTAGCCATTGTTCCATCTTCATTCATTATTTCAACAATTACACCTGCTGGTTTAAATCCAGCTAGTCTTGCAAAATCTATTGCAGCTTCAGTATGGCCAGTTCTTCTTAAAACCCCACCTTCTTTAGCTATTAGAGGAAAAATGTGGCCTGGTTTTGATATGTCATGAGGTCTAGTTTTTTTGTCAATTATAGCCTGAATAGTTTTGGATCTATCGGATGCAGATATTCCTGTAGTAACTCCATTACCGATAAGGTCAACGGATACAGTAAAAGCTGTTTCCATTGGGTCAGTGTTGTTACCAACCATTGGGTTTAACTTTAATTCTTTAGATCTTCTTTCAGTTATTGGCACACAAATAAGTCCTCTACCGTGCATTGCCATAAAATTTACAATTTCAGGAGTGATAGTTTCAGCAGCAGCAACAAAATCGCCTTCATTTTCCCTGTTCTCATCATCAACAACGATAATGACTTTACCAGAACGAATATCGTTAATTGCGGATTCAATACTATCTAATTGTCTTTTGTTTTCTTTAGACATTATTTATAAATTTTTGTAAAGATACACTGTTTTTTAATCAAACATTATTACTTCTGTTTAAAAACTTATTTACAAAGAAGTAGATTTTGTCGAAGTTAAAAATGGATCTGTCTTTAGTCGCTCTATTGGTCAAGTAGATACTTATAGGTAACATTATAATTGTTGACAGCCAGCTAGCTAACATTGGGTTTATACTGTTGTCTTCAGCTAAATTTTTTGTAAATATTCCGATAAAGTGATACACTAAGAATAATACAATTGAAATTACTAGAGGGAGTCCAAAACCTCCTTTTCTAATGATTGCACCTAGTGGAGCACCTATGAAAAACAATATTATGCATGCAAATGAAATCGCAAATTTATCATTTAATGAAATGATGTGTTTATTGATATTTTTATCTCTGTATGCTTGGATTATCTTATTGGATTTTATTATGCTATTTGTGCTATTAACAGAGCTTATTGCCAAGTCAAAAAGTTGAATTTGTTTTTTTAGTTTAAATAAGTCATAAAAATTTTCGCCTTTAAAAATGGTGTCTACAATCTTAGCTTTAACATTGTCATTTAATACTAATGCATTAGACCTATTATGCATTTTTGTTGATATCAACTTATAATCTTCTTCTTTTTGTAGAAGTAGGGAGTCAATGGTGATGTTAAGATCACCAACATTTAGCATTGTGTATTTATTTATATCTTCCTTATCATCAAAATCTACATTATTTAATTCTGCTAAATCAATGTTTAAAATATATTCTTCAAAATAGCTTTTTAAATAAGGTTTTTTAATTCTTTGTTTGTAATCCTTTGGAGTTACTTCGTCGTAGTAATTACCATTAAACAGTTTTAATTGTAATATGTCTGAATCTAAACTACTAGAAATTTCACCAGTTTTAGATTTTATAACTGTGTAGTTACCGACTCTGTTTTTTTTCTGGTGTATAATAACATCTGTTAGGTACTGTCCATTATCACCAGTTTTATTTTTAACCTTGATATTAATGCTTCCGATTTGGTTAAATTGTCCTTCTGCTATTGCCATTGTAGGCTTAACCTTTGATATGTTTTTTCTTAAATTGTGAAAATTATACTCTGCTACTGGATTAACATTGTTTGAAAAGAAAAATGTTAATATGCCTATAAAAACAATAAATACTGTCAAGCTTCTCATTGCCCTTTGAAGTGATATTCCTGTAGACTTCATTGCTGCAAACTCATAGTTCTCAGCAAAAC
>CAJJDI010000033.1 GCA_905182835.1 uncultured Flavobacteriaceae bacterium
ACCTGAAGCTAATATACTGTTACGAACACCGCCAGAATTCGCAGTATTTGCAGTAACTAAGTAAGATGCGGTATAGGTAGCTATTTCTGATACATTTAAAGTACCCTCTAATGATGAGTTTGAAGATTCTGTAAAAGTTGGTTGAGTAGTAAGGGTAAGAGTATTTCCGTTATAATCTTCAAAAGTATCCGTAACAGTTACTGATGTAAGAGTTACATCGCCAGTATTTTTAACATAAATAGTATAATTAATTGTATCTCCAGGACCACTAATCTCATCTCCGTTATCAGTGACTGAGGCAACTTTTGTAGCCTGTATGGATGGATAGGGATTTACTTCAGTAATAGCACAAACTTGTTCACTACTTACATCAGTTGCCGAAGCGTCACTACCTGCTGAAGCAAGAACACAATTTGAAACACCACCGGCATCTACGGAACTTTGTTCCAAAATATAAGTAGCAGAATACTCTGCGGTTTCTCCAACTAATAAACTACCATCCTCCGATCCTTGATTTGAACTAATAAATATTGGTGATGGAGGTGTAAAGGGAGCTATAAGAACCAGTACATTTCCATTTAAATCTAATATATCGTCAAATAATGTAACATTAGTTACTGAAGTATTTCCGTTATTTGTTACCGTAATAGTATATAATATTACATCTCCAACAGATAACTCTCCTGTAACATTATCTTCCTTGGTTGATACTAGAGCGAGAACTTGAGAACCAACAGTAGTAACATTAGAATCATTTAAGGTATTCCCATCGGAATCATTTGCATTATCACTTTGATCAGTAACATCATTTGTGTTACCGGGACTACTAGCGGTTCCTAAAATTGACAAAGCCACACCTCCAGCATCAATTCCAGCTTGATTAAAAGTATAAGAAGCTACATAGGTCGCGGTCTCACCCACATCTAGTGTACCTTCAGAAGAACTGCCATCGGAATTTGAATACGTTGGTCCAGATTCAAGAGTTAAAGTAGATGTATCTAAGCCTATAAAAACAGAAGTTAATGCAAGACTGGTCAGCTCAATATTACCAGTGTTTTTCACTGTTATTGAATAACTTAACACATCATTCAGTCCAACTAAATTATTATCATCAGCATCCAATAAATCTGAATACGAGGTGATCTCTAAAGAAGGAGCTTGTTGTGCATACGCCTTATTGAAAGAGATAAATAAAAGAAATATAGTAGTTGCTAAAATGTTTTTAAGCAAACTTGATATAATAGATTTAGGTTTTGAGATCATAAATTTATGTTTTCCGTAAAAAATTCGTTTATTTCTAATAGTTTTATCAATATTCATGAATCACTAAATTGTAAAAAATAGTAGTTCAAAAAATACCAGTCATTAAAAATAGAGTTGTTGTCCCTAGTTACAATAAGAAGGGAACAGAAAACAGAAAGTGCAGTGGGATTGCCGTAGTTAAAGAGTGAAGTAAAGCTATATAAGGATCAAATAACCATTTAAATCAGCATCTTTACCAAGATCAAGTTTTTTTCTTAATCGGTATCGCTGACTCTCAACTGTTCTTATTGAAACTCCTGTGAGTTGTGCAATTTCATTAGAAGATTGGTTCATTTTAATGTAGGAACATAATCTAAGATCAGAAGCTGAAAGTGAAGGGTGTAGACTTAGTAATGATTTATGAAAATCTGGATATACATGAACAAATTGATTTTCAAAATTTTTATAATTTGAATCACTATTTATTAATAAATCAATATTTCTATTAACTTTACGAATAAACCTAGAAGTATTGGTCTCATCTAAAATTACTTCATCTTCAGTTATAAATTTTTTAATTTTATGCTTTAAATTTTTAAGGTGATCATTTCGCTGTGATGTAAAAGTAGTAATAGCAGTAAGTTCTAATTTTTTAATACCTAGATCATTATTAAGTATTTGTTTTTGTCTTTCAGCACTAATAGATTTTTCTTTATATAGCCTGTATTGAGACCACATTGATACCAGTATTAAAATGATGATTATAAACCCTGCTATATAAATATAATTTAGAGTTCTATATCTATTCTCATTTTCAATAAGTTGAATTTCCTTATTAGATAGAAGGTTTTTTATTTCTATCCCACCCAATAATTCAACGTCATTATTCATTGAATTAACACTGTTAATTAAAAGTATAGAATCTTTGATATTATTAGCATTCTCAAAATCATTTTGAGCTACATATATAGAAGATAAAAGATTAAAGTAGTTTATCCTTTGAATAGGGTAGTCATTTTTTAAAAGTAATGCATCATTTAGAATCAATACATTCATAGCCTTATTATACTCTTTTTGTTTAATTAGAATATCAGCTTTATCGTTCATTAAAACAATTAATTCAAGTGGGAAATATGATAAAAAAAGGGCTGCTTTGTCAAGTGACTCTATGGATTTAATATAGTCCTGTTTAGCATAATAATAATCATAGAATTCCATGTATAGATACCCTAAATTTAAATTTAAACCATTCTTATTTGTTGACGATAAATCATTAATAGAAATATTAGATTCATAAGCTTCTATAGCTTTATTCAAGTACTGAAATGATAAGTCAATACTGTCTTGTTGAAGGTGGAGTCCTATTAGCAAAGAGTATGAGTAAATGATATCCCCTTTATTATCTAACTTAAGTCGAATGTCTAAAGACTTTTCAGCATATTCAATCGCGTTTTCAACGTTACCATTAGAGCTTTCTACAAGGGCTAAATTATCATTACAAGTCGAGAGTCCAAGATCTCGGACTTCTCTAGGCATCATAGTATTAAAATACGTAATCGCCTCCTCATACATTTCAGCAGCCTTATCAAAATCCTTCATAGAATAATAGACATTACCTATATTAACAAGAATCCATGGAGCATACCTTCTTTTCTTAATTGGAATTAAATGATAATTAGTATTAGCACTATTATAATATTCAAGAGCCTCTAAGTTTAAACCTTTGCTAAAAAGAATATCACCCAAATTAACTTGAGCGTCTACTAAGGATAAAGATACGGTACCCGGATTTCTAGTAAAGACTTCAAAACAGAATTCTATAGCCTTATTTGGGTTAATGATTTTGTATTTTTTAATAGAGTCAATAGTAGCAGATGAAGCGTCAATAGTTTTCTCATTACCTTGTATTCTGGGGATAAACACGGAAACTATAATAATAAGAAAAATAATAAGAAAAGGGAAGTTAGCTTTTGAAAATTTTGTTGCATTTTTCCCCATAACTATACCGTATTATAAAAGACCATAATTAATATTAAGACCTACTGCAAATATACTGCAATATGCTATTATTACAAATAATAACAGATTAAATTTAAAAAATGTTTACATTTATTACGCTTACTATTTTATGAAATAAGCAACAAATTTAATAAACGTTAGAGAAAATGTAATGGAATACACAAAAAGGAATGAATAAATATTTAATAAAAAATACAGATAAGACTACAGATTATAAGACGAAAGATACAGCATTTGCATTCACTAATTCAAATTTTTCAAATCTAATTGGTAAAACAAAAGAAGAGATAATGTTTTTAGTTGGAGATCAATTCAATGACATTCATAGTGATATATGGATGTATAGAAACCATGGTAAAAAACGAATTTTTGAAAAAAAATATTTATACTTAAAGTTTTACAATAATAAAGTCAAAAATTTTGAATATAGAGTTTTTAGCCACCCTTCTTCTAGCTTTGTATGATCAACTAATAGTTTGTCTTTCGAAAAACAACTATGTCTACATATAAACTAGCATATACCCATACTCTACAACTCTCTTTTAATTATTATTGAATCAAGGTTCAATTTATACTTTAGCCATTTCTCTAACTGGATTGACCTATTAATTATATCTACTTCTGTCACTAGGGTATCATTCCATTTAACATAAAAAACCGAAACTGTATCAATAGATTTAAAATCAGATTTAAGAATATTAGAATATGAAAATTCATCAATTTCAGAGTAGTTAATATTAACTTCTTTTAATAGGTTAGGGAATTCTATATAATTTCTCTCCAGTACCAATAACTGTTGAACCTTATCTTCAAGAAAATTAATTTTTTGAGTTTGTGAAAGCAAATCTAAAGAATCTCTAGAGCGTAATTCTTCCATATATTCAAGGTTATTGATTTCCCTGAAAAGACTCTGACTTATAATTAATTCTGTGTCAGTTAAAGAGCTATAATTCTTCATTTTAGTGTTTAGAACAAATTCAATTTCTTCAGAGATTTGATCATTACCTAATGTTGTAAGCTCAATTACTGATGATTCATCTTTGTTATATTGAATAAGAGCATTTTTTTTAATGAATTTTGAATTGGGTAAAATTTCAAGTTCAGAATTAATAAAACTGAAAGCATCATTTTTAAAATTACTTTCATTTACAACATTTACAAATGTCCAAACTGCCGGAATCATAACTATAATAGCCGCAAGTGTCACAAATCTTGAAATTCTCCTTCTTCTTATAGAGTCAACATAATTAATCATTGGAAACTTCAAAAACTTGATTACTATAAAAGTAGCTAGCGCAATAAATATTGTATTTATAATAAATAAATACATTGCACCAAGAAAATAATCCATTGAGCCTACCGCAATTCCGTAACCAGCTGTACACAATGGAGGTATTAGAGCTGTCGCAATAGCAACTCCATAAATAACTGTAGCTATTGTGCCTTTTTTAGTTCTAGCGATAATAAGAGCTAACCCTCCAAAAAATGCAATTAAAATCTCTCTAATATCAGGTCTGGTTCTAACAAATAATTCAGAAGTATCTGCATTTATATCAAAAACACAGAAATACAGAAAAGAAGTTAAAATACTCAATAACACCATAGTCCCTAGGCTTACAAGGGAGGATTTTAGGGTGTCAATATCATTGATTGCTATGGATAGACCAACCCCTAGAATCGGGCCCATTAAAGGGGAAATTAACATAGCTCCTATTACTACAGGAATTGAATTTGTATTCAACCCTATTGAAGCAACAAAAATCGAGCAAATAAGAATCCATGCAGTAGCGCCCTTAAACTGTACATCAGCTTTTATAGCTTGAGTTGTGTTCAATTGATCGGCATCTTTTCTAAAGTCAAGAAGGTTTATTAAATACAATCTTGTATTAGAAATTAATAATGTGAAATTTTCAATAAGGTTATTGCTGTTTTTATTCATTATTATAATTGCTTTAGACCAGTCAAAGAGGAAGAGCTTCGTATTTTATCCCCCAACCCATCTATCATTTCAATGTTATATTTATCACAAATAAGAGATTCTGGCACTTCAGAAGTTGCTCTATCTCCTCCATTAGCAAAAACATCTGGCTTAATAGCTTCTAAGGATTTACAAACTGTCTTATCTGTATCAATAGACAAGAAAACCTCATCCACAATACTTAACGACTTTACAATTCTTACTCTATCACCCTCATCCATGAAAGGTTTTCCTTTTTTTAGTACACACTGATTATTGTTGTTAACTATAACAACTAGTTTGTCACCAAGTTTTTTTGACATTTCTAAATAATCCAAATGCCCAACATGTATTGGATCAAAATAACCACTGACTGCTACAACTTTACTCATAATTAATCTAATTTATTAATTTCTGCATTGGCATTAAATAGATAATACTTACCAGTTTCAACTTCAACACATTTATACCTCTTTCGTAACTTCTTCTCTAATTTAAAAATTTTTCCATTATAAATATCAAATTTTGTCCCTAAATCTAATTCATGAATATAACTTTTATCATTAGATGAGTCAAATATTTTAAGTTCTTTAACAAGTTCAACATCTGAATCCGTAGAGGCTTTAGGGTTTTTAAAATACCCTGCTAGTAAAGGCAATATTTTTTTAGGGAAAACATCTGGATTTAGAACAGGAGAGATAAGGATTCTAAATTGATTCTTCCATTCTACCCCGTGAGGTTTCACCTTGTTATTATACAATTTATAGACGTATAAATGAGCAATTTCGTGAATTAACGTTATTAAAAACCTATACTTATTTAAATTAGAATTCACTGTAATTAGACAGTTACCATTTCTTAAAACTCTGAAATCTCCATGTCTAGTTTTACGCTCTGACTTTATTTTAAGTTGGATATCGTAATTACTTAACAACTCTTCAATATAGCCGACAGCCTCGCTAGGG
Organism: uncultured Flavobacteriaceae bacterium; assembly: GCA_905182835.1. Classification (GTDB taxonomy): domain Bacteria; phylum Bacteroidota; class Bacteroidia; order Flavobacteriales; family Flavobacteriaceae; genus SGZJ01. The sequence continues at coordinate 6,184 of CAJJDI010000033.1, forward strand.
ACATATTCCTTAATTGATTCCATACTACGGAGTACTTGAAGATATTTGCAGTATTTTTCCATTAATGATCTTAGAACCTTTTATCGAAAAATCATAAATATAATCGGCCATTTCCTTCGCAGTTACCGAAGCTTCATAGCCGGGAAATGCCTCTTCTAACATTTCAGTTTGCACAGCTCCTAAAGCAAGTACATTGAAATTAATTTTTAATTCTTTATACTCTTCTGCTAACATCTCTGTTAAAGTAATCAAAGCTCCCTTACTAGAACTGTAGGCAGATAGGCCTGGAAACTTTACACTTCCTTGAACTCCACCAACAGAACTTATATTAATAACTTGACTTTTTTCTATCATAAATGGAAGGCAAACCTGAATTAGTCTAGCTACGCCAAATACATTTGTATTGTAGATAATGTTAAAATCATTTAAGCTTGTGTCTTCAAAATTTTTATTAATTAGTAAACCAGCATTATTAATTAATATATCAACAGAATTCCAATTTTTGGATATATATTTTTTAACCATTGAATGGTCTTCTTCTTTAGTAATATCAAATGACAAAAAAGTGGTATTTTCTAAATTTAATTTTTCTGTATTTTTTATATTTCTCGATAGAGATAATACATTAAACCCTGCACTTGAAAATATTTTGATCAATTCTAGACCTATACCCCTACTCGTGCCAGTAATAATTACATTTTTTGACATTCAGATTAAATTAGTTTAAATAAAGATAGTAAATAAAACCCCAGTTATTAAGCCAACATAGTGACAGGGTTTTCAACATAACCTCTTAAGGTTTGTAAGAATTTAGCCCCAGTTAAACCATCAACAACTCGGTGATCACAAGCTAGAGTTAACTTCATCGTATTCCCAACAACAATATCACCATTTTTAACAACAGGCTTTTCAATTATAGAACCTACAGATAAAATTGCAGAATTAGGTAGATTAATGATTGAAGTAAAACTCTCTATATCAAACATTCCAAGGTTTGATATAGTAAATGTACTTCCCTCCATTTCTTGAGAAGTTAATTTTTTTGACTTTGCCTTAATTGCAAAATCTTTAACCTTACTACCAATTTCAGACAGATTAAGTTGATTCGCAAACTTAAGTACAGGCACAACTAAACCATCATCAACTCCAACCGCAACTCCAATGTGGACATGTTTATTATATCTTACCTTATCATCAAACCATTGAGAGTTAAGCCTAGGGTTAATACTTAATGCCATCGATGAAGCTTTAACAATTATATCATTAAAGGAAATTTTTACATCAGGAATTGAGTTGTATTGATTTCTAAATGAAATTGCATTAGACATATCAAATTCAACACTCAAATAATAATGTGGGGCTGAAAATTTAGATTGACCCAATCTCTTAGCGATTGTCTTTCTCATTTGAGAATGATTCACATCTTCAAAGGATTCATTAAGATCTAAAATTACAGTAGAAGGAGCTCCTGTCTTATAGTTCTCGATATCAATTTTAATAATACGGCCATTTTCTCCAGATCCAGAAATAGTGTTTATATTAATGTTCTTCTCTAAAGCTAATTTTTTAGCAAGAGGGGATATAAATAACCTTTTATTACTGACAGACTCCTTATTGTCAATCACAACAGCTTTACTTTCTACACTTTGCTTAGTCTCAATCTCTTTAGCTACTGGCTCTTCAATTTTATCTACTGAAGAATTGTTTTTTCCAAAATTATCTACCAATTGAGTTACAGAAACTCCTTCAGGGCCAATAATAGCTAAAAGATCATCTACTTTAGCAGACTCTCCAACTTGTAATCCAATGTATAACAAAAATCCAGATTGAAATGATTCAAACTCCATTGTAGCTTTATCGGTTTCAATCTCAGCTAAAATATCTCCTTCTTCAACCTTATCACCTACTTTTTTAAGCCATGTAGCCACAGTTCCTTCTTCCATAGTGTCACTAAGTCTTGGCATAGTAACAACTATTACCCCATCAGCAATAGTACTATTATTTGAAACTAAATCTTCTTTAATTACTTCAACTTTATCTTCATTACCTTTTTCAAGCACTGCAGGATCACTTAATGAAGTCAATAAACTTGTATAGTCTTCATTAGGCTGACCGATTATAGCTAATGGATCGTCGACATTTGTAGTTTCACCAACTTGTACTCCAATATACAGCAATGTACCTTCGTAAAAAGATTCAAATTCCATAGTAGCCTTATCGGTTTCTATCTCAGCTAAAATATCTCCTTCTTCTACCTTATCACCAACTTTTTTTAACCAAGAAGCAACAGTCCCTTCTTCCATGGTGTCACTAAGCCTAGGCATTTTTATTAATTCTGCCATAATTATAGTTTATGTGTTAAAAAAGGATAGTCAGCTTGCTCATAAACAGCATCATACATAAGATTCAAATCTGGATAATCAGATTCTTCAGCGAATGTCTCGCACTCCTTCACCTTAATTTTTATTTTTTCGCTAATTTTTAACAATTTAGCTTCTGTTGAATATTTTTCTTTTAATATTAAATCCTTAACCTGATTTATAGGGTCTATCTTCTTATATTCAGCAACTTCATCTTTAGTTCTATAATGTTGAGCATCACTCATTGAATGACCTCTGTACCTGTACGTTTTCATTTCTAAAAAAGTAGGACCGTCACCTTTTCTAGCTCTTTCAATAGCAGTACTTAAAGCTTCAGCAACCTTTACTGGGTTCATTCCGTCAACTGGGCCACAAGGCATTTCATAACCTAATCCGAGTTTCCAAATCTCAGTATGATTTGCAGTTCTCTCTACAGATGTACCCATTGCATAACCATTATTTTCACAAATGAATATCACTGGCAACTTCCATAACATAGCCAAGTTAAAAGCTTCATGGAGTGAGCCTTGTCTAGCAGCACCATCACCAAAACAACATAGAGTGACAGCATCTGATCCGTGATACTTATCTCCAAAAGCAATTCCAGCTCCTAAAGGAATCTGACCTCCAACAATCCCATGACCACCGTAAAATCTGTGTTCTTTTGAGAATATATGCATTGAACCACCTAAGCCTTGTGAAGTACCTGTTTTTTTACCAAATAACTCAGCCATTACTCTTTTAGGGTCAACACCCATGCCAATTGGTTGTACGTGATTTCTATAAGCAGTAATCATTTTATCTTTAGAAAGGTCCATAGCATGTAAAGCTCCAGCTAAAATAGCTTCTTGACCATTATATAAGTGTAGAAAGCCTCTTACCTTTTGCTGAATATATACAGCGGCTAGCTTATCTTCAAACTTTCTCCAAAACAGCATATCTTCATACCACTTCAAATATGTTTCTTTAGTTATCTTTTTCATATTTAAATAAAATCAGTTACAAAAATAATCAAAGAATTCTAGCTAAAAAAAGTTAATAATGGAATTTTTACAAAAAAGATGAATCAAATTTAAAAGGCAATAAATTTATAATTGAATTAGAGTAAACAATCCTACCCTTTTCCCCCATAAAGTATATGCCAATAGGTGAAGCTTGTTTAGTTTCAAATTCAGATATAACTTGCCTGCACCCTCCACATGGTGCAATTGGAGTTTCGTTAATCTTAGACATAGATCCAGCGACTATGGCTAAACACACAATTTTTGAGTCGGGATATTTTGAATTAGCATAAAACAAAGCCGTTCTTTCAGCACAAAGACCTGAAGGATACGCAGCATTTTCTTGATTTGATCCGTTTATAGTTTGTCCGTTTTCCAATAAAACAGATACTCCAACAGAAAAATTTGAGTACTTTGAATACGCTGTCAATCTAATTTTTTTTGCTTTCTCTACTAAATCTTTAACCTCAATAGGCAAATCATCAATGTTATCAAAAATTGTAAAGTTTGAATTGACTGAGATTTTCTTCATATTGAATTATTTAGTATTCATAATATTCGTTATCACCAAAATTAAAAGTTAAAGAAAATCTTAGAGTATTTTCTAACGGACTTGGTACTTTAGAGGCAGAAAACAAATAAGATAAATCAATATTTGTTCCAGTAAATTTAAATCCTGCGCCTAGAGCTAAAAATTTTCTAGCACCCTTATCTTCACTTTCATTAAAAAAACCTGCTCTTAAAGCGAAAGAATCCTCATAAGTATATTCTGCGCCTAATGACCATGTAAATTCACGTAGTTCTTCGCTAAATCCACCAGGAGCATCTGAGAATGATTGAAACACACCTGCTAAAAAGTCTACATCCGTTGGTTTACCATCTATAATTCCAGTATAACTTTGTCCAATTTGCTCTTCATTTTCATCAAAAAGTCCATTACCATTAACATCATTATAATCAGTAAAAGTACCTAACAAAGGAGGAGTTGGCACTAATAATTTAGAGAACTCTGCGGTAACAGAAACTTTATTATATGAATCTAAAATAAAATCAAAACCACCTCCGACTCTTAACATGGTTGGTAAGAAGCTTTCAGATCCAGAATCGTCATACTTTATCTTAGGTCCTAAGTTTTGGATTATAAATCCCGCTCTCCATCTACCATCAAACTCACTGTAAGCTTGATCGTCACCTTGATAATAACCAGAAATATCTACTCCGTAAGAACTAGCAGCGATTGCATTTTGATCTACAGCTTGAATTTTAAGATCAGATCTTAAATACCTTAAAGAAACTCCCATAGAAAACTGATCCGCAAGTCTTAATGAATAAGAAACATCCATTGTTAACTCATTAGGTTTTTCAATTAAGGCCTGTGAAAATTCATCTTGAATAATTTCTATTTCACCTAAGCTAAAGTATTTAAAGCTAACAGCAAATGCACTTCTTTCATTTAGTCTATTAAAATATGTAATGTTACCTAATGAAATATCGTTTACTAGCTTACTTAAATAAGGGGTGTAACTAATCCCAAACCCAGATTTAGATTCAGAAAAAGCATATTTTGAAGGATTCCAATGTTGTGAATACGTATCAACAGAAGTGGCAACACCCATATCACCCATAGCGGCTGCTCTGGCATCAGAAGCAATTAATAAAAAAGGGACCCCTGTTGTTATTACTCTACTATCATTTGGGTTTGGAACAATTTGAGTTTCCGTTTGTGATTTTAATTCAGAAGTGAAAAAAAATAATGTAAATATTATAATAAAATACCTCATTTAGTTTAATGTTTAATTTAACAAATATACTTTAATATTACAGGATAACAAGTTTTTGAATTTTTTGAGTTTTTTTGTTTGTTTGTAAAGATCTCACCTTGATTTTATAAACATAAACTCCTTTAGCAAGCCTATCTCCATATTCGTCACGACCATTCCATATTATATCTCTAGAAAGTGATGAAGAACCTGACAGGTTTGTTTGTTGATTTATTGTTTTTACAAGCTTACCTGAAACTGTAAATATTTGTAATAGAACGTCCAAAGCATCAGTACTATTGTGATTGAACCAAAATTCAGTATAATTCACAAATGGATTTGGGTAATTTAACACATTTGAAATCACTAATTCATCATTCTGATCGTACACTACAAATTGAATCTCCACTGT
>CAJJDI010000034.1 GCA_905182835.1 uncultured Flavobacteriaceae bacterium
CAAAAAGAGGTTATTACTTTGTGTGTGTTATTGCTTAACACTTTTAGAATTTCTTTTGCATTTTTGTTATCTGTAGGCTTTCCTAGTGCTTCGCCTTTCATCCACACAATTGTGTCACTTGTAACTAAAATTGTATTAGTGTTTATTAAATCGTTATAAAACCTTGCTTTTTTATCAGCTAAAAAATCAGTTATTTGCTCTGCCTTTAAGTGATTTGGGTAAGATTCGTCTACATCAAGTTTGACCGATTTAAACTTAATGTCTAAATCATTAAAAAATTTAATTCTTCTAGGAGATTGAGATGCTAAAATAACATCGTAATTAGAAAGTTTTTCTTTTAACATTTTAAATTAATCAATTTGTGCATTATCGAAACTATTCCATTTGCCGTGTATTTTCATAACTTGTTCTATGACATCTCTTACGGCACCCTTTCCTCCATTTTTATTAGATATATAATTACATATACTTTTAACTTCATTTACTGCGTCATGTGGGCAACAAGAAAGTCCAGCTATTTTCAACACAGGAATATCAGGAATATCGTCTCCCATATATAAAGTGTTATTTAAATCTACATTACATGAATTAACAAAAGAGTTGAGTTGTTCCAGTTTATTATGAGCTCCCAGGTATATAAACTCTACCCCCAAGGCTTTAAGTCTAGTTCTAACTCCCTCATTTGTTCCACCTGAAATAATTGCAATGTTATACCCTGCGTCTAGAGCAGATTTTAAAGCGTAACCATCTTTAACATTCATTGATCTTAACATATCTCCGTTGTTTGTGATTGTTAGCGTTCCGTCTGTTAAAACACCATCTACATCAAATATAAATGTGTCAATATTGATTAATAGTTCTTTATAATTTTTCATTATCTAAATTATTTATTAAAGAGGTTACAAGTCTATATAATTCTCTATGTTCTTTACTTTTTAAATCCTGTATATGTTTGTTTATCGTTTTGTCATCTCCTCTTACAGCAGGCCCAGTTTGAGCATCTATAGGATCTAATTTATAAATTTTATTAACTGTTTCGCTTATCAATGGTTTTAAAATATTAAAATCAATGCTTGAGTCATCAGTAATTGTTTTCGCTATAGTAAACATGTGATTGGTGAAATTATTCACAAACACTGCAGCTAAGTGTAATTTTTCTCTTTGATTTGAATCAATTTCATAATATTTACAACCTAAATTTTTGACAATGCTTTTTAGAGTAATCATGTCTTCTGAATTCTCAGTTTCTAAGCAAAGTGGAATTTTTGTAAAGTCCAGTTCGTTGTCTTTAGAAAAGGTTTGTAATGGGTAGAAAACAGCAGCTCTATTATTTTTATTTAATTCATTTATAGATTTACTTCCAGAGGTGTGACAAACTAATCTATTTTTAAAAGGGAGTAGTGCTGATAACTCATGAATTGAATCGTCATTAACTGCTAGTATGTATAAATCCGCATCATCTAAATCTTTTATTTTGTCAGTTGTTTTGACAGATTTAGAGTATTGATTAATGTCTTTTATATTTCTACTATACCACTGAGTAATATTTATCTGGCTATTATTTTTAAATACCTTGAATAAATGTGTTCCAACATTTCCAGATCCTAAAATGACAACTTTAATCATTTAGCTAAATTAAGGAACTATAGAGTTTAAAAAAAACTTTAAGTATTTAACAAATAATTACTATTTATATAAATTAAAACAAAACATTTATTTGTAAATTTGCAGTCCTTAATCTTTACTATAAAAAATGATAAAAAAAATATTTAATTTATTATTTTCCAATAGACTTACGGGTCTTTTGTTTATTGTTTTTGCAGTTTCAATGGCAATTGGGACATTCCTAGATGCTGGGCAAGACACTTCTCCAACTCCATATTCAAGGACATTAATCTTTAATGCATTATGGTTTGAGTTAATCATGTTGGTTTTTGTAATAAACTTCACTGGAAACATTTTTAAATACAATCTCCTAAGTTTAAAGAAGTGGCCAGTATTATTACTACATTTTTCTTGGATTTTTATTCTTTTAGGCGCATTTATTACTAGATATTTTGCTTATGAAGGAGTCATGAGTATTAGAGAAGGCGAAACTGAAAATTCATTTTTAAGTGAAAAGACATATGTCAAAATGTATATTGATGGAGATTATATAGTCAATGGAGTAAATCAAAGACTGGTAGTTGAGGAGGCTGTTGATTTCTCTCCTAGATTAAATAATAAGTTTAGCTTAAATATTGATTACAATAATCAACCAATTTCTATTGAGCTTGTGGACTTTATTTCTGGAGCAGAAAAAGATATTGTTCCAAATATTAACGGCGAAGAATACTTGAAAATAGTAGAAGCAGGAGATGGAGTTCCTCACAATCATTTTTTAAAAGTAGGAGAGGTTCAAAGCCTACATAATGTCTTGTACGCTCTTAATAAACCCACGAAAGGTGCAGTAAACATTACTTATACGGATGATGCTGAGTTGTTTATTGATTCTCCATATGATGGTGAGTACATGATTATGGCTTCTGGTAAAAATGGTAAATTAATTAAAGATGAAAAGCAAATTCTAAACTTAAGGTCTAGATATATTATAGGGAATCAAACTATAGTATTCCCGAAGAATGTTATTAAAGGAGTGTTTGATATAGTTCAAAAGCCAGAAATTTTAAAAAGTGATGAAGATGGTATTGCTTTAAAAATCACCTCAATGGGTGAAGAGCAAATAGTGAAACTTTTAGGTGGAAAGGGTATTAATAATTCTTTTGAAGAGTTTCCTGTTGCTGGATTAAATTTTAATATTAAGTACGGCTCTAAGGTTTATGAGCTACCCTTTAGTATTAAACTAAATGACTTTATCGCTGAGAGATATCCTGGTAGTGAAAATAGTTATTCCTCATTTGCTAGTGAAGTCTCTGTAATTGATGAAAAGTCTTTTGATTTTAGAATTTTCATGAATAATATTTTAAACCACAAAGGGTATCGTTTTTTTCAAGCCTCATTTGATCCAGACGAAAAAGGAACAGTCCTTTCTGTAAATAAAGATCCTTGGGGTACTTTTGTCACCTACCTTGGTTATATTCTACTCTATATCGGTCTTATGGCAATATTATTTGCAAGGTTCACTAGATTTGATTTTTTACGTAATCAAATATTGAAGATTAAAAAACAAAAAGAAAAGCTGATCTTAATCTTGTTTTTCTTGACTTCTTTAAACGTAGTTTCACAATCAAGTGATAGCCACCTACATGTAAAAACAGATGTTGAGGTTATTGATTCAATTTTGACTAAAAATATTGTCCCTAAAGAGGAGGCTGCGAAATTCGGAAACATTGTAATACAAGATCTTTCTGGAAGAATGATGCCGGTAAATACATTTGCATCTGAATTTTTAAGAAAATTAAGTAAGAAAGACCATTACGGAGATTTTGATGCTAATCAGATTTTTCTATCCATTCAGGAAAGTCCACTACTTTGGTACAATGTTCCAGTTATTTACTTGAAAGTCAAAAAAGGAGACTCAATACGAAGTATTATTGGCGCTGACAAATCTCAAAAACACGTTCCTTTAGTTAATTTTTTCACTGAAAGAGGGGAGTATAAATTAGCACCTTACTTGGAGGAAGCTTACAAAGCGCAGGTGCCTACTGCTTATCAAAAAGAATTTAAGGAAGCTGATCAAAGAGTTAACCTTTTGTATAATATGATTGAAGGTAGCTCATTGAAATTATTCCCTGTGCCTAATGATGATAATAACAAATGGATTTCACCAAAAGAGAATATAGATAACAGTAGTCTAGTGAAAGACTCATTATATTCAAACTTCATAAATACAGGATTTAAGACATATCTATATATGTTGAATGAAGACAAAAAAACTAATGATTTCACTCAAAGTGATGATGTTCTTGCCGGAATTCTAAATACCCAGTATAAGTTTGGTGGGGAAATAATGCTAAGTAGCGAAAAAATAGATGCAGAAGTTTTATACAATCAGTATGATATTTTTAAAAAATTATTTAGCTGGTATTTATATGCAGGAACATTATTCTTTATAATACTTATAGTTCAGATTTTCAAAAATACCAGTTCAATTAATATTTTTATCAAGGTATTTAAATGGATAATAATTTTCTTATTTATATTACATACGATTGGTTTAATTTTAAGGTGGTATATATCTGGACATGCTCCATGGAGTGATGCTTACGAGTCAATGATTTATGTCGCTTGGGCGACAATGTTTTTTGGTCTTGCCTTTGGTAGAAAAAGTGATTTAACATTAGCATCAACAACTTTTGTGACATCAATGATACTTATGATTGCTCATTGGAACTGGATGGATCCTGCAATAGCTAATTTACAGCCCGTACTAGATAGTTACTGGTTAATGATACACGTAGCAGTAATTGTTGGTAGTTATGGTCCATTTGCTTTAAGTATGATAATAGGATTTGTTTCGCTTTTTTTAATGATTCTTACTAATTCAACAAATAGACTAATAATGAAGCTTAACATTAAAGAGTTGACTTTAATTAATGAAATGTCTCTTACTGTTGGTCTTGTTATGCTAACTATAGGAAATTTCTTAGGAGGAATGTGGGCAAACGAAAGTTGGGGAAGATATTGGGGCTGGGACCCGAAGGAAACTTGGGCTTTAATAAGTATAATGGTTTATGCATTTGTATTACATATGAGATTAATTCCAGGTCTAAAAAGCAGATTTGTATTTAGTATTGCTTCTATCGTATCATTTGCGAGTATATTAATGACTTACTTTGGAGTTAACTTTTATTTAGCTGGACTACATTCTTATGCTAAAGATGATCAACAAATAAGTTTTTTATATTCTGGTATAACTTTATTGATAGTTGTAGTTATGGCGGCTCTAGCTTATCCTAAATATAAAAAGTATTTAAAAAATTAATTGTAATTTTAAGTCAATTAATAAATAAATGAAAAACTTAAAAAAAGGTGTAGATACAATTTGTGCTCATGAAGGAGAAATTGTAGATGAGCAATTTGGTGGATCCGTTTCTCCTATTTACGTTTCTACCTCTTACGAATATATTGATAAAGAAGTAAGAAGATATCCTAGGTATTTTAACACCCCAAACCAAGAGTCTCTGTGCAAGAAAATATCTGCATTGGAATGCTCAGAATCTGCTATTGTTTTTGGGTCAGGAATGGCAGCTATAAGTACTACATTATTAGCCTTTCTTTCCGCGGGTGACCATATACTACTTCAAAAAGATATCTATGGAGGAACCAGGAATTTAGTGGAGGCGCAATTTAAAAGATATAATATTGACTATTCTTTTACCGATGGCTTAGAGCTGAAGGATTTCGAAGTAGGGATTAAAAACATTACTAAAGTTATTTATATCGAAACCCCATCAAACCCACTCTTAAAAATAGTAGATATTCAAAAAATTGCAGCGTTTGCAAAATCAAATAATATAATTACCATAATTGATAATACCTTTGCAACTCCTATAATACAAAAACCTATTTTGTTTGGCGTAGATGTTGTTCTGCATAGTGCTACAAAATATTTTGGAGGTCATAGTGATATTAGCGCTGGGGCTGTAGCTACATCCAAAGCTAATATTGATATAATTTGGAATTTGGCAAAAAACCTAGGTGGTAATTTGAGTGATTATTCAGCTTGGCTTTTAGAAAGAAGTATGAAAACTTTAGGAGTGAGAGTTAAGACTCAACAGAAAAGTGCAAAAAAACTTGCTAAGTATTTATCAGAATCAAGTTCTGTAAAAAAAGTATATTATCCAGGTCTTAAAAGTCATCCGAACCATTTATTAGCAAAAAAACAAATGAAGGGATACGGAGCAATGATTTCTTTTGAATTTGTAGATGAAATTAATACGGAGCTTTTTTTAACTTCCTTAAAATTAATAAAACCTTCAATGAGTTTAGCTGGTGTTGAAAGTACTATGTTAAGTCCAGCAGAGACTTCTCATCACCTTTTATCAGAAAAAGACAGGTTGAGTCAGGGTATAACAGATAGATTGATTAGGTTTTCTGTAGGAATCGAGAATAAAAAAGATATTATTAGAGATATCGAAAACGCAATTAATCTTTCAATTAAATAACTAATATGAAATTAGACATACTAGCAATAGGAGCCCATCCAGATGATGTAGAATTAGGTTGTTCTGGCACCTTGGCAAAGGAAATACATCATGGAAAGTCTGTTGGTATTTTGGACTTGACAAGAGGGGAGTTGGGTACAAGAGGAAGTGCAGATATTCGAGATAAAGAATCTTTAGCTGCTGCAAAAATATTAAATGTCACGTTCAGAGAAAACTTATCCTTCGCAGATGGTTTTTTCGTTAATGATAAATTACATCAAATAGAAATAATTAAGATCCTTAGAAAATATCGACCAGAAGTTGTTTTTTGTAACGCTATTGATGATAGGCATATAGACCATCCTAAGGCTAGTGAACTAGTTAGCTCGTCGTGTTTTTTAAGTGGTTTAGCCAAAATTGAAACTAAATTAGAGGATTCTGCCGTTTTTCAAGAGGCATGGAGACCAAAATTTATTTACCATTATATACAATGGAAAAATATTAATCCAGACATATGTGTGGATATATCTGATTTTATTTCCGTAAAAATTAATGCTGTAAAAGCGTATGAGTCTCAATTTTATAAAGAAGGGGATAGTTCTAAAAGTACCCCTATCTCTACACAGAATTTTATTGATAGTGTTGAGTATAGAGCCAAGGATTTAGGTAGATTATGTGGAGTGGAATATGCAGAAGGATTTACCGTTGAGAGATCTCCATTAATTAATTCTGTTTTTGACTTAAAATAATTTTTAAAAATCTTTGTAGGAAATAACAAAAGATTTACATTTGCACCCGTTACAAATGGTGGTTGTAGCTCAGTTGGTTAGAGCATTGGTTTGTGGTACCAAGGGTCGCCGGTTCGAATCCGGTCTTCCACCCATAAAAAAAGCCTTTCAATTTTTGAAAGGCTTTTTTAGTACTATACACTTACTTTAGAAATGTTTATGTTATTTATTCTTAATTCTTTCGTCTCTGTTTGCTAATTCCCAAGCTGTGTGAAAAATTAATTTTGTTCTTTCCTGTAATAGATCATATTCTATTTTATCTGCTGTATCAGTTGGTTTATGATAATCAACGTGTGTGCCACTAAAATAGAAAATTATAGGAATATTATTCTGAGCGAAATTATAATGATCTGATCTGTAATAATAGTTATTTTCAATATATCTTCCGGATTCATAAACTTTCAGTTTAGGATCGTTATACCTGTAGTCCAGTACTATATTAGAATGTTTTTTTGCAGTTTGTTCAGACACATCGTGTAAGTCTTGTGAAATGATATCTGAACCAATAAGGTAAATATAATTTCTGTTTTTTTCTTCTCTGTTTGGATCGATTCTCCCGATCATATCAATATTCAGGTTAGTTACTGTATTTTCTAATGGCACTAGTGGATCATGATTTGTATAATATTTTGAGCCTAGTAACCCTTTTTCTTCACCTGTCATGTGTAAAAAAACAACTGATCTTTTAGGTCTATACCCTTCCTTTACAGCTTGTTGAAAAGCTTCTGCAATTTCCATTATTGCTACTGTTCCAGAACCATCATCATCCGCTCCATTGTATATTTCCCCATCACTCATACCAACATGATCTAAATGAGCAGTTATAATAATGTACTCATCAGGGAATTCTTCTCCTTTAATTACTGCAGCTACATTTTCAGAGTTTACCTTTTCTTCATGTATTTCAAGACTTATACTGATTTTACTTTTTATTTTTTTTGAAACAGTTGAACTGATATTTTCTTTTAAAATCTCTTTAGCTAATTTATCGCCAATTAAAAATCCATGAATATCAGAGTTTTCATCATCAACGTCTAAAGCTAATCTACCTGGGTTATCTGCTCTACCTTTATACCATCCACTGTATCTTTTAAGCATAGACTCATCAACGTAGAAAAAAGCACGAGCTCCATTTTTCATAGCTTCTTCTTTCTTAATTGTAAACTGACCTCTTTTTGACCATTTTGATTCTTTATTCTCTTTGTTAATTATAAAGTTACCTTCCATGTCTTTTGGCTCACCCTTTATAGCAATTACAATTTTATTTTTCACTTTTAATCCCTTGTAGTCATTGTAAAGAGAATCATTAATTCCAAAGTTCACAAAAACTACATTTTTTACATTTAGATTTAAATTCTCTCCATTGGATGATAGAGAGATAAAATCATCATAGATTGTAAAGTTTTTATTATTAACAACCATGTTCACATCTGGACTTTTTGTATTTTTTAGAGGTACATTCTGAAAGTAAGAGTCACTAATTAATGATTCAATACCGTTATTTATATAATGGTTTTTAAGATACTCTACAGCAATTTTTTGACCTTCTTTTCCAGTTTCTCTTCCTTCAAACTCATCAGATGAGTAGGTGTAAAGTTTGTCTTTTAACTCTTCTAGTGTTATGGTATTTTCATAATCTGTAGAGTTTTGAGAACTAAGATTAAAAATGCTGAAAAAGACAGCAAATATTAGCGAGTAATTTCTTTTCATGATTTGGGTTTTGGGCTGATTGATTCGTCTAAATTAATTAATTTAAAATTAATATTACTCTTATATATAATTTCAGCTTAAAATAAATAATAAATTATTTTTTTTAATAAATAAATGTATCGTTTTTTTTAATTCTTTTATAATATTTATTTTTTGTAAATTTATTTTAACTTAAAAATATATAACATGAATGAATTCTTTAAATCAAACCTAATTTTAATATTATTTGCAACTACTGTTTTTGCATGTAGCTTTGAAATAGGAAATGATTATAATAATGATAATGTAGATTATTCGATAGCTGAATCTGAAGTGAAAGACTTTATTGCTAGTAGTTTTAATTTTTTCCAAACTGGTAATATTGAAGATGCTAAATCTACTTTCTCCAATAATGCCGTTTTAATTGGTACTGATGCTGCTGAATTCTATAATGGTTGGGATGAGATAGAGCCTTCTATTATAGCACAGTTGGCGGTTATAAAAAATGCTAAATTTGACACTAGAAACTTACAGATTACATTAAGCTCAGATGGTGAAATGGCATCTTACACTTCTGTTGTTGATTTTTCTTTTACTATAGGTGGAGAAGATGGTGCTATTAATAATGTAAGAAATAGCGGAGTTGTTAAAAAAATCGACGGAGATTGGAGAATGACACAAGTGCATTGGTCAGTAGGATTAGTAGGTCAAGCGGTAGAATATTAACTATAATTTATAAAACATGAAAAAAATAATTTTAATTTTTGCAGTAGTCTTAACTGCTTGTAACCCTTCTGTAAAAGAAGAAGTAGGTGCTGGATTCTTTTATGCAGATCTAGATGAGAAATTTGTTGTTGGATCGGATGATGCAGTGGCAGTTTGGAATAAGTACATTGATGCTCATAACAATCGCGATATAAAGGCTATTATGTCGTTGGAATCCGATTCCATTAGAGTGGATGGCCCGTTAGCAGATAATATTATTATAGGTAAAGAAGCTCATGAAGCTTTTTTGAACGAGTGGTTTGTAGCTGCTAGCCCAAAGTGGGAGGTTTTTTGGTCAATGCCATACAAAGGAACTGTTAGTGGTGCAGAGTGGATTGTCGCTGGACATTCTGTAAAAATGAAAGTTGATGGAGTTGTAACTAAGACTATACACATGATTGATGCTGAAATTAAAAATGGTTTAGTGAATAGGTTTTTTGTTTATGAAAGACAAGTTCCTGCAGATGCAGAAGAATAAACAAATTTATTATTATATAAAAAAAGCACCTATTGGTGCTTTTTTTGTTTGTTAATGTATAGTATAAACTTCATCAAATGGTACTCTAAATCGTTTGTTGTATATGCCTTTTTCAGATCTTACTCCACAACCAACTACCATATTAATCTCTGATCCACTTGGGAGGTTTAATATTTTCTTTATTCTAAGTGTGTCTGTTCCTTCCATAGGGCATGTATCGTAATCGATTGCCGCCATACTAATCATGAAATTTTGAGCTGCAAGAGCAATACTTTTGTGAGCTACTATTCTTAAATCACTTAGTTTAGCTTGTCTGTAAATAGGTTTGAACAGTCCAATGATTTGAAAGATAGAGTATCGTAAAACCCCTAAAATCCCAAAAAAACTAGTATACATTACTGGTACTAACGATTGGTAGTAGAACATAACAGACTTCTTTCTTTTGGCTGAATTTCCTCTAGGAGTCTCTTCAAATGACTTGTTTAGGAATTTAATATTAGATTTTGCTCTAGATTTCCATAAATCTTTTCTGGTTACGAAAACAACCAATTGGTTGGCTGTTGTTGCTGCATTTTGATTCATACATGCTGGACTAAGCTTTTTTATTAACTCTTTATCTACTACATGAATAAATTCCCATAGTTGTAAATTACTGCTGTTTGGAGCTAAACTAGCATTGATTAAACAGTTTTTTACTTTTTCATTATCTAAGTTAATATCTTTAAATATTCGGACAGACCTTCTATATTCTATCGCTTGAGAAACTGTTTTTTCCATTTGTTATTTTTTTGATGGTATTAATTTAACTAACATCATTAAAGTATATGCTGTTAAGCCGATAATTAGCATGATTAAAAAATAATAAGGCCAGTCGGGCATTAGTTTTGTGAATGTAACTCCAGGAGGTTTACTTTGGGTAAACATATAATTACTATCAAGACTGTAGTTTAATAAAATCATTATAGCTACAAGAACAGTTGTCCATTTTATGGTATTGAAATAGTCTTTCCAACTTGGTCTATACCCATCTATAATTAGTGCAGCAACTACAATAAATATTAATCCATGAGCTATAAAATAATGTATAAATGTATATACCATAGCTCCATCTTCTAGATTGGTATTTATAAAGGCAAAGAAGGATCCTCCAAAACCGGCAAAAAATAACCAATTTTTCAGAGTCCTATTGTTTTTGTTGTAATTGTATATAGGTATAATTAATGCGGATATATAGCACATCTCTAGGGGGAGAGATTCCTTTAAAGTCCATGAGTCAAAATAGACTAACAGAAATTGAAACAGAACTTCATTTAAAACTACAATTAATGAAATTGCAGTTAACACTTTGGACCTGTTTTCTGTATTAGATTTTACGTAAATATAGATTAATAATCCACCTATAATCACACTGAAAAAAGTGAACACTAAATGTTGATAAGGTAAATTTTTTATTATGTCAAAAACTTCATTCATATATTAAGCTAAAATTGAGTGTAAATATAGCAATATATTTAGTTTTTATGGAGTTACATTATTTACAATATATTTCTATTAAAACAGGGTAATTCATAATAATTTATACCTATTAATATAAAACCCTTAATATCTTTTGAAGATATAGTAATATGTTGTAGATTGGTAGATTCAATTAACTAACAAAAAAAATAAATTATGAAAAAAATTACTCAAAAATTAACTAAATCTATTTGGCAAAGCGGTCTTTTCGCTGTGGCATTTTTATTTAGTTTAACAATTAACTCTCAAGATCTTGCCTTACAAGGTATTATAGATTTTGATGTACCTTCTGCTGGAAGTGATGGTAAAGCAATTCATGTTTTAGTTGTCAATGACATTGCAGATTTAAGTCTTTATGGCTTGGACGTTACTTCTAATGGAAATGGAAATGTTGATCAAAGCTATACATTCCCTGCTGTTTCAGTTTCTGCTGGAGACAACATCATGGTAGCTAGAAGTCCTGAAGCTATGGCTTCTTTTTTAGGTGCTACAGAAACTAACATTATGCTAGCTAATACTACTATTTCACAAAATGGAGATGATGCTATTTCTTTATTCTATAATGGTGATGTAATCGAAACTTTTGGAGATATTAACACTGACGGTACAGGTGAAGCATGGGAGTACGTGGATTCATTTGCTTATAAAGTAGATGGTGCATGGACTTACGCAGCAATTAATTGTACTGATGATGCAGAAACTTCTGCTACATCTGCTTGTCCTTATCCTTTTGCAGGTGTTTACACTACAGGGACTGCTGTTGTCGATACTGGTTGTGGTGGTTCAGCTACCTATACTTATGGAAATAATGAGTCTGGAATTCTATACACATATACTAATCCTGATGGAGGTGCAATTGCTGTAACTGTTACTGGTCAAACTGAAACTGGTTACGACTTTTTAATTGTGACTGACGGTTCAGGAACTGAGTTGTATAATGCTTCAGGAGATCATACAGGTCAAGTTATTACATCTACGGATGGAGTAATTAACGTTGCGATTTCTTCTGATGGTTCTTGGTCACCAGGTGGAGATGGTCAAGGTAATGGTACTGAAATGACTTTTACAGCTTCTTGTCCAGTTGAATCTTTTAATATTACATTTTCTGTAAATACAGCTAATATCACTGTAGGTGAGAATGGTATGTATTTAGGTGGAGGAGTTTTTGGAGGATCAAATGCTCATTTAATGACGGATGATGGTACAGGAACTTGGACAGTAACTGTTGCTGTTGATGCTGGAACTACTGGAAACTATATTTTCTTAAATAGCCCTGCAAATGATGCAGATTGGGGAACTAAAGAAAATTTAGCCGGTCAATCTTGTGGAGATGCAGCTAATTATAACGATAGAACATTGCCTGCAATAACTGCAGATGCAACACTATTACATTGTTTTGGTAGTTGTGAAACTGATGGTACTTGTGCTACACCGACATTCAACGTTACATTCTCTGTAAATACAGCTAATATAGAAGTAGGTGCTAATGGTATGTATGCAGGTGGAGGAGTTTTAGGAGATGCTATGGCTCTTGCTTTAACAGATGATGGTACTGGAACTTGGAGTGGTACTGTTGCACTAAACGAAGGAACTGCAGGAAACTATACTTTCCTTAACAGTCCAAACGATGGTGGAGACTGGGGAGCTAAAGAAAATTTAGAAGGTCAAGAATGTGCTGATGCTGCAAATTATAATGATAGAATTTTAGCTGCAGTAACTGCAGATACAACATTATTACATTGTTTTGCTAGTTGTGAAACTGACGGAACTTGTCCTAGTCCTGCTGATACTTATGCTACTACATTCACAGT
>CAJJDI010000035.1 GCA_905182835.1 uncultured Flavobacteriaceae bacterium
AATATGGATAAAGTTTTAGTTTCTAATGGTAAAAGTGCAAACAATCTTAAATCATTTAAAATTGAATCCTTCTCATATATATACTTTTTTAACTCACTTTCATAATCCTTTTGTAAATCTTGATTACTATCTTCATCGGAGAAATATCTTATATATTTTAATATTTTTACAACTTCATCAAGAACTGAATATTTTTTAAGAAATGAAATAACAGATGAAAGTTTATCAACTTCACGAGAATATACTAATCTTACAACAATTTCAAAAATCAGATGCTCTGCCTTTTTCTTATAATCATCATTCATTAAAAGACTGCAAAGTCTTCTAAGAATATTTAATAGTTCTTCAGTTGAATAATCAGTACTATTTTCTAATATATGAGATTGAAGACTTATATATCTTTTATTATACTCTATAGTGATTTGTTTCTCAGAATCATCCGTTTCATAAGAATAAAAATAAGATTTAATAGAACTTACTATTCTTTTACCAGAACCAACTTTATCCTTTTCACCAAACTTATATATATTATCTTCATTAGAAACATCAATAAGTAGCTTGTCCTCTACAGCATTTTCTAGAAAACTTAAAACATCTAATAATTCGTAATTCCAAACGGATGCTAAAATATCGGCATTAAATTTATTTCCAATGATTGCCGCGCTTTCCAAGAGTCTTTTCCATTTATCATCATATTTATCAATTATATTATGATAATAACTGTCTACACCCGTCTCATTTGGAAGTTCTTGTGATGAAATAGTCGTTGTTAATTTATATCCTTCAGGAGTATAAATCAAAACTTCATCATCAATCCATTTTTCAAGTACTTTAGTTATATATAAAGGAGTTATGTATTCAACCACATACTCATCAATTGCTTGATTGAAAACATCATTAATAATAAGCATTGAGTTGTTTTGAATTTTAAAACTATTATCCTCAGTACTTAAAGATTTAACAAAATTAGAAAGGTTAAAGGATTCTACTCCTAGTAAAGGCTCTACACTAAACGGAAAGGAAGATGAGTCTTGCAATAAAGAAATATCCTTTTTAAGTTGATCAATACTTGGACCTCTATAACTAAGCTTAGAATCATTACGAATTGATAAAATGATGCACATGTTACCTCTCAAAAATTTATTTCTATTAATCATCTGAACAAAAAGCTTTAGAAAAGAATAACTTTCAGGGTCTATCCAGTGTAGATCTTCCATTACAAAAATGGTTTTTTTATTCCTTTTTTCTAGTTCATCAATAATTTCAATACAAACTTCAGTCATTTTTTGAGAACCATCTCTTTCATAATCTTTTACAAAAGCAGAAGTATCAACATCTATTATTGCTGCCCCCATATTAACAGCTGAACCCATAGTTGATTCCATCTGCTCCCCACGATTAGTAAATTCATCTATCTTTAAGAGTCTTTTAAATGCTTCTAAAAATGGTTCAAAGGATATAGCGGTTTCTCCTTGTATTTCGTCACAGTCTCCGTAAAACCATTCCCATTGCTGTAGTTCAAAATTGGATTTAACCTCCATTAAACTTCTTGTCTTTCCTATACCTGAAGGACCCGATAAAATCATCACATTTAATTCTTTATCAGACATAGAAATATCAACTTTTTTATATATACTAATTTCAGGGTCAATAACAGATTTAATAAATGGTATTTCACTTAATAAGTGTTGTTCTGAAGAAGACTGAATATCTAATTCATATTTTTTATTTAATAATATCCCTATAATATAATGAGCTAAAGAAATAGGACTTATAATTAGTATACTCAACAATAAATTCTCTATAGAAAGATTTGAAAGAATTAGAATATTAAATATTAATAAAGCAATTATACCAAATATTAAACCAATAAAGGATTGAACTTTTAGTGATGGATTTTTAGTGATTGCAGAAAATTGAAAATATGATTTAGCTAATAAATCACCAACAATTAATGTGATAACTATTAATAAAAGGTGTGCTATATTAAAAGAGGTTTCATATTGAATTAGATAAAAAACAAAAAGCGGAAAATAAGTAGCATATAAAGATGTATTTGCAAAATATCTATAGCCCTTTATTGTATGAAAACCATCTAGATCCAACCTATTAATAAAGTATAAGTTTATAATAGTAGGAATAATACTCATCCCAATAGTTAATAGAAATATCCATAATTTCGCTGAAAATTCTAAATAGTGATCTTCAGGATTAGGCATTAAATAGGACAAGGAATAAATCATTAAAAACGAAAAAATCAGAGGAATTGGAAAACATTTTAAAATGAACTTTATTTTCTTAAAATAAATTCCGACCAAATCTTTGAATACATTATCACTTGAAGAAATACTTCTTTTTAAGTTTTGATTTAAAAAAGAAATAAATGCAATAAGTAATATTGATTGTAGGAACATTAGTAAAATCTTACTAGCACTAATGTTTCGTTTATCAAAATTATATCCTCTTGTAAAAATAGGTTCACTAAATCCTTTGGTATCATAATAAGTGTAAAACTCTGAATTAACGAGCCATATTTTATTATTAATAACATCTAAATCATTAACTCTAAAAATACCTAATCTATCTAGGTTTAACTTATTAGAGAGTTTTAAAATAATCTCACTTGAGACATCTCCGTTAATTAATCTTGTAGTTTCTTCAGCTCCAATTAATTCTTCAATTTCATGTGGTGGTAAAACATAGTGATTGGTATTCTTAATTATAATCTGATTTACAATTTCAAACATTTCATCGTCACAATTATCTCTAACAATAATTGAAGTGATATTAGCATCTTTAATTGGACCATTATGAAGTTTTATATATTTAGAGGAAAACAATTTATTGATTGCGTCATCGTATGCGTATTCAATTGGGTCATCAGCAAAACCCATATAATCTGGAAAACCATTAAAAAAAGGGAATAACTCCACTTTATGATTCATATTTTGGTCACAAGTAGCTAGAGTTAAATTAATTTTATTTTTAAAATTAATAGCGTAAGTATTTTCTGAATCAATATTTAATATAGAGTCACAATACTCTTTTGCTAAATTTAAAAAAAAAGGATTGCTATCAGTTTGTCTAGAAATGTAATCTAGTGAAGATATGTGTCTTTTATATTTTTCTACATTTAAGGAATCACTATTAATTGACTGACTTTTTAAATTAATTGGCAGTAAAGTAATTACTAATAAAATAATATTAATTAATTTTAACATAGATAGATATAATTGAGTGTCTTAAATATATAATTTTAAAATGAAAAAATATTGAATCCAACTAAAAAAACATTGTACATTCATGGTTTAGATAGTAGTCCTAAGCAGGATAAAATTAAAATAGTAGAAAAATACTCAAAAGCTTTTGCATTACATTTAAATTACCATAATGAACCCAATAGTTTTAATATCTTATCTAATTTAATTATTGAAAATAACATCAATTATATAATCGGAAGTAGTTTTGGTGGAATGCTAGGTTATTGGTTATCTGAAAAACATAAAATACCAGCGCTACTTTTTAACCCTGCCTTACAGATTGAAAAATCAATCATACACTTTGAAATAAATCATAATAAAAGCCCCTTCAAGTTAATAATTCTAGGTATGAAAGATGAAATTGTAGACCCTATTATTACTTCAAAATTTTTAAATAAAAATTTACATGACAAAAATTATGAAATAATTAATTGTGACGAATTAGCTCATAAAATTGATATGGAAACCTTTAAAAAGCAAACAGATTATTTTTTTAAAAAACTTGAAAACTAATGAAAAAGAAAATTATTTACATAGATATGGATGGTGTGATTTCAGACTTTTCTAAAGCTAAAAGTGAACATCTATTAAGTAAGCAATCTCCTTACAAGGGAAGACCTGATAGAATTCCTAATATATATAGAGATTTAGAACCTATTAAAGATGCTATAGAATCTGTAAATAAAATAATTAATAATGAGAGTTTTGAATTATTTTTCCTATCAACTCCTCCATGGGACAACCCTGATGCATGGATGCATAAAAGAATATGGATTGAAAAGTATTTTGGTAAAAAAGCTAGACATAAATTAATTTTAAGTGCTAGAAAAGATTTAAATATTGGAGATTTTTTGATTGATGATTCTAAATACAGAGGGCAACCTAATTTTCAAGGTGAATGGTTAGAATTTGGCAGCGAAAGGTTTCCTAACTGGGAAGCAGTTTTAAGCTATTTAAAAATTGATTGATTTTATTGACAAATAAAATTAATAGATTTGAGTTTTTATTGATTCTCAGGTACTATATAATCAAGATCTCTGTATAATTCCTTACCATTTTCATCACATATAATCACGTATTCTATATTAAAATCAGCATCGTGGAATTCTACGTTATTTTCAGGTGTGAATTTAAAACCTTCTTCCAAACCTTCATCTAAGAAATTAAAAATATCATCTAATGTAATTACATTGTCTTCATCCTCATCAATATCACAATATAATTTCAAATCTTTTGAATAATAATCAACTTCCCATTTAACTGTAAATTTCATATAGTTATATTTTTATTTTTTATTTAAAATCTTTTGGTATCTATTTTGAATAATATCAATTAATACCAGTACAAAAAGTATAAAATAAAATGTTGCTTTACTCATTGGTAATATTTCATTTTCAAATAACGACATATGTGCCAAATGAGCACCTTCAGACAATAACATCACACCTACTAAAAAAAGTATAAATAACCCTAAAACCTCAAACATTCTATTTTTCTTTAAAAATTCTGTAACTCCATCTGATAATTTTATCATTATAAGACCTCCGGCCAAAATTGCTATAATCATCAAAACAAAAACATCTGTAAGCGCTATAGCAGCTAATATTGAGTCAAAAGAAAATACTAGATTCATTATTACTATAGATGTAATTATAGATTTAATAGATTTTGGATTAGCATTTTCATCCAGTTTATCTTCAAAATTTAACATATGAATAATTTCTGAAACAGAAGTATATAATATAAACCCTCCTCCAAATAAAACTATTATACTATGAAAATTAAACTTAGCTGCTATTATAAAAGAATCAAAACTAAAAATTGTTTCTTGAAAGTATTTAATAGACTCCACTAATATAAACAACAATATTATTCTCAATAGAACAGCAATTATTATACCAATTTTTCTTACTTTTTTTTGTTTTGCTAAAGGTGCCTTTTTTGACTCAATTGATAAATAAAGTAAATTATCTATACCTAAAACTGCTTGCAGTAAAATCAACATAAATAGAGTAATAAAATTTTCAAAAGATAAAAGTTCTTCCATTTATATATTATTATTTAACAATTCTTGAATATCAATAAGTTCATCTTTATATTGACCAAATAATTCATCAGACATTGAATTACTAACTAACTCTATCAAACTAAATAACTCATTATTAGAGTCTAAGTCATATAGGTCATTCCACTTTTTAGATTCACCATTAATAAAAAAAAAAGTTTGAGTCTCATTATCATCTTCCATACGTCTAACATTTATCATTCGTCCATCCTCCAACTTAAAACCAATTTGTTTTGTTTCTTGTAACCAAACTGTTCTAGAAGGTTCAGAAATTATAATTTTTTTCATATGCTTCAATATTAATCTGAGTAGATGATAACATCTGATGATTTACAATCACTATCTAAATAACTACTTATTTCTAACTTATCACCTTTAAAATATAATGAGTCTATAAATTCCCATTCAGAATCTGGGCACTCAATTGAACCATCAAGGACTGAAAAATCACTAACCTGAGGTATTTCTTCTGATTGTATTTGATAAACACAAACACCCCCCTTTAACTCATCAATTGAAAATAAAATATTATCAAATTCCACCCCTGGGATTAAAATATATAATTTACCTACCGCTGAAGGTTCAAAGTCATTGTGGTGAATAATATTTGATAAATCAAATCTATTAACTTCAATATTTTTACTATCCTTAACAACAAATATTGTCTTATCTAAATACCAAAATGGTTGAGATAAATTTAATATATCCCAATTATCATCTAACACTACTGTATCCTCAATATCAAATTTAATTTCTGAAAGATGATCAGCTCCAAAATCATTTTTTAAATTATTAATTTCTTCAACTTGGTCTGAATTTATTGATTTTGCTTTGGCATCTAGTGTCCACCCATAAACTTCAATTGTATAATTGTTCATAACAAATTTTTATTTGTAATTTAAAAAAATATAAATAATTTTAAAGATAATTCAAAAATAAGCTTATAAATAAAAAAACGAAGAAAAATTTAGCAACTTATACAGGTGCATCAGTAATTGTAGGTCTTTGGTCATTACTCTCAAGAATGGGAAAATTTTCTGTTGTTAGGTGGTGGATTTTAGTGTGGTTTTACTATGGCTTTGTAGTAGATTCTTATGAAGGTGAATTTTGGCATTTACCAAATTGGATTCGAATAATAATTGTAATACATCTTTATATTGGAGGACCAACTTACCTGTATATTTTTAGAAAAAATTTTTTACCGTTAAAAATTCCTCGCATAAAATTTGGCTAACCTAAATAGTGTTACTTTAAACAAAAATTAAAATGAATTTTACCAAAACTGATTTTATTCAATTTTTAAACTGTCCAGAGTCCTTATGGTTAAGGAAAAACAAACCTAAAGAGTATCCTGATGGTGAGTTTTCACTATTTGTACATAAGTTAATAAAAGAAGGTTATGAAGTTGAAAAATATGCAAAAATGTTATTTTCTAATGCGGTAGATTTACCAGAAGATGCTGATCCTGAACTCACTTTACGTGAATTAAAATCTAATAATTTAGTTTTTTTTCAACCCTCATTCATAACTACTAAAGGGTCATTTGCAAGAATTGATGTGTTAGAAAAATTACCCGACGGAAGCTTTCATATCTATGAAGTTAAGTCTTCAACAAAAATTAACACTACTAAAAAACACAATCATATAAAGGATGCGTGTTTTCAAACTTATGTTTTAAAAGAATGTGGATTTAAAGTAAGCAAAGTCTCTATAATTAATTTAAATAAATATTACATTAAATCTGGTAAAGTTGATGCCAACAAATTATTAAATATTGAGGATGTTACAATTAAAATTAAAAATATATACAGCTCTGTTGTTAATGAAATTAATACAGGGTTAAACTATATAAAAAAAGAGTCTATTAATCTTAATAAGTGTAGCTGTAGGTATAAAACTAGAATTAATCATTGTGATAGCTTTCACTATTTTAACAAAGATATTCCAAAATATAGCATATATGAAGTTGGAAGAATATCTGAAAAAAAAATCAACCATTTAATTGATAATAATTATACAAGTATTTTAGATATTCCTTATGACTTTGAACTAAATATTAAACAACAAATTCAAGTCGAGTCATTAAGACAAGAGCACGCAATAATTGACAATAAAAGAGTGAAACAAACTCTAGAAAACTTAAAGTTTCCATTGCACTTTATAGATTATGAAACTTACGCTAGTGCAGTGCCAAAAATTGATGAGTTGGGACCACATAAACACTTAGTATTTCAGGTATCCATTCATACTTTACAAAAAAATGGAGAGCTTTCACATTTTGAGTGGTTAGGTAAAAAAATAGAATTACCTTTTGAAATGTTATCAAAAATGCAGGAATTCACAGGAATAATCGGAACATTCATCTCTTGGCATTCTAGTTTTGAAGTAGGGAGAAATAAAGACATGTTAAATTGGCTTCCTAATTTGTCTACTTATTTAAATTACATGAATGAACATATGTTTGATCTTGAAGATATTTTTAAAGAAATGTATGTAGACTACAAATTTCATGGCTCTACTTCAATAAAAAAAGTTTTACCAGTATTATGCAAGGAATTTTCTTATTCAGAATTAGAAATTCAAGACGGAACAATGGCATTAGATACCTGGGGAAGAATGATTACAGATCCTGATTTTAGTGATGATATTGATCAAACTAGAAACAATCTTCTTGCTTACTGTAAGTTAGACACTGAAGCTATGGTAGAAATCTATAAAGAACTATTAAAAAAGATATAATTATAATTAAAGCATAAATTTGTTTTATATCTTTGAATAGCAATTTATATGATGGGTAAAAAGGTTTTATTAATGATTTTAGATGGCTGGGGAAACTCTCCTGATCCAGCAGTTTCAGCTATTGATAACGCTAAAACAGATTATATAGATAATTTACATAAAAACTATCCTTACGCTACATTAAGAACTGACGGTTTACACGTTGGTCTTCCTGAAGGTCAAATGGGTAATAGTGAAGTTGGACATATGAATTTAGGTGCTGGTAGAATAGTATTCCAAGATTTAGCTAAAATTAATATGTCAATCAAAAGAAATAATTTTAAAAATGAAAAAGTCCTAGTTGACACTTTTAAATTCGCACAAAAGAATAACAAAAGAATTCATTTTCTTGGATTAATTAGTGACGGAGGTGTCCATTCTCATACAGATCACCTAAAAGCACTTATTGATGTCGCTAAAGATTATAATGTTGAATCTTATATACATGGATTTACCGATGGTAGAGATGTTGACCCTAAGTCGGGCGCTAAATATATTTCAGATTTAGAAAATTACATAAAAGATAGTCCTACAAAAATAGCTTCTATCACTGGTAGATATTATGCAATGGACAGAGATAACAGGTGGGAAAGAATTAAATTAGCTTACGATGCTTTAGTACATGGAAAAGGAGATATAACTTCAGATATCATTAGTACTATTAAAAAAAATTATAAAAACGGATGTACAGACGAGTTTATTAAACCTTTGATTAATGTAGATTCCAATGACAATCCCTTAGCAACTATTAATAGTGATGATATCGTATTGTTTTTTAATTTCAGAACAGATAGAGGAAGAGAGTTAACTAAAGTATTATCTCAAGAAGATAATATTGAATTTAACATGAAAAAAATGAACCTTCATTTTGTTACTATGACAAATTATGATGATTCCTTTTCTAATATTAAAGTGATTTTTAATAAGTCAAATATTAATGACACTTTAGGTGAGATACTAGAAAGAAATAATAAAAAGCAATTAAGAATTACTGAAACTGAAAAATATCCACATGTAACTTTTTTCTTTTCTGGAGGAAGAGAAGATGAATTTATTGGTGAATCTAGAATATTAAAAAACTCTCCTAAAGTAGCAACTTACGACCTTAAACCTGAAATGAGTGCTTTTGAAATTACTGACTCTCTATTAGAGGAGTTAGACCTAGGTAGTCAAGATTTTATATGTTTAAATTATGCGAATGGAGATATGGTTGGTCACACAGGAAGTATGAAAGCTGCAATTAAAGCATGTGAAGCAGTGGATAAATGTGTTGAAAGGGTTGTAGAAAGTGCACTTAAAAATAATTACACAACTATATTAATTGCAGATCACGGTAATTGTGAAACTATGATTAATCCTGACGGGAGTCCTAACACCGCTCATACAACTAATCCAGTGCCTGTAATATTGATAGACAAAAAAATTAAAAATATTAAAAATGGCATACTTGGAGATATTGCTCCAACCATTTTAAAACTTATGGGTATAGACAAACCTACAGCTATGACTCAAGAATCGTTAGTATAAAAAAATGAGCATCACTAAAACTAGAGAAGAAATTGAATTAATTAGAGAAAGTGCTTTACTTGTCTCTAAAACACTTGGCATGATAGCGGGTGAAATTAAAGAAGGAGTTACTACTTTACATCTTGATAAACTAGCTGAAGATTTCATAAGGTCTAATGGAGGAATTCCAGGGTTTTTAGGACTATATGATTTCCCAAATACTCTATGTATAAGTCCAAACAATCAAGTTGTTCATGGAATCCCAAATAATGACCCTATAAGAGATGGAGATGTTATTTCTATTGATTGTGGAGTGTTAAAAAACGGTTATTATGGAGATCATGCTTATACATTTGGGATAGGAAATATATCTGAGGATATAACTGAGCTTCTTAACACTACAAAAGAATCTCTTTACGAAGGAATTAGAAAGTTTAAAGTTGGAAGCAGGGTTGGAGATGTTGGGTTTGCTATTCAGGATTATTGTGAGAAAAGAGGTTATGGGGTAGTTAGAGAGTTAGTAGGCCATGGACTTGGTAAGTCTATGCATGAAAAGCCGGAAATGCCCAACTATGGAAAAAGAGGTAAAGGAAAAAAATTTCTTGAAGGAATGGTTGTTGCAATTGAGCCTATGATAAATCAAGGAACACATAAAATAACACACCATAAAGATGGATGGACAATAACAACACGTGACAATAAGCCTAGTGCTCATTTTGAGCATAACATAGCAATAGTTGATGGGAAGCCAGAGTTACTCTCTACATTTTCCTATATATACGAAGCTCTGGGAATTCACTCTGAAGAAGAGAATGAGTTTAAAAAAGTATGAATAAATTAATTAAGCTAATATTAAATACATTTTCAAGAACTTTTTTAATAAAGATTAGTTTTGTGTTCCAACCTATCTTAGGATTATTTTTAAAAGGCAATCAATTTACCGATCCAATTGATGGAAAATCTTTCAGCACTTTTTTGCCATATGGCTATAATAATTTAAGAAAAAACGCACTCTCCCCTTCTACCTTTTCACTCGAAAGGCATAGATTACTCTGGTTATATCTAAAGAATGAGACTGGTGTTTTTAGTAAAAAAATAAAACTACTCCATTTTGCTCCAGAGCAAGCTTTTTATAAGAGTTTTAAAAAATTAAGTAATATTCAATACGACACAATTGATATAAACTCTCCTTTAGCAAAGATAAGAGCAGATATTTGTGATTTACCAATAAAAGATAACACGTATGACTTTATCTTATGTAATCATGTATTAGAGCATATTTTAGATGACAACAAAGCTATTAGCGAATTATACAGAGTCCTAAAAAAAGATGGAGTTGGTATTTTTCAAGTTCCAATTGATATGAAAAAAGAATTTACTTTTCAGGATGATTCAATCACGGATAAAAAAGAAAGAAATAAAATATTTGGTCAATATGACCATGTAAGAGTATATGGTAAAGATTATTTTACAAAACTTAAAAATGCAGGTTTTAAAGTTGAAGAGGTTGATTACACTAAAAACTTATCCAAAGATGAAATATATAGATTCTCTATTGTTAAAGGAGAAATAATTCCTGTATGTACTAAATAGAAGGGAAGTTATTTAAGGACAAGTGCTGCATCTTATTATTATCATCTTCATATATCACAAAAACACTGATTGTATTGTGCTTTTCAACAAATAAATTAATTTCATCTAAAGTCATTAAATGTAAAGCTGTAGCATAAGCATCTGCATCAATACAATTATCAGATATTACAGTAACACTTAATATGTTGGTTCTTGATGAATATCCGGTTTTTGGATCAATTATATGAGCATATTTATTGCCTAAGCTATCAGTTTTAAATTTTCTATAAACTCCAGATGTAGCCATGGATTTATCTTGTAAGTTAAAAGCTTTATAAATTTCTTTCTGTACACCATCAAACCTAGGAGTATCTAAACCTACTTTCCAGCTTCGATTACTACCTAAATTCATACCACTAGATCTAATTTCTCCACCAACTTCAACTAGAAAATTAGCAACCTTACTATTGGTTAAAAACTCTGAAATAACATCTACACTATATCCCTTTGCAATTGCATTAAAATCTAAAAATGAATTTTTAGGTCTGATTAGTCTATTGTCAACAATTTTAAATTTATCCAAGCCAACTAAAGAAATTAAGCTATCTGCTGAAATATTGTTTGTTTTAGGACCGAAATCTAAAGAATTAACTAATGGCCCAATAGATGGATCAAAATCACCATTGGTTTGTTGATATATTTTTTTAGAGGTATTAAAAACAAATTTAAAATGATCATCTAATTTAACTTCTTTATTGTTGTTAATTTTAGAAATTAACGAATTTGAATTGTAAGTTGACATAGACATGTCTATAACATTAAACAAACTGTCAATTTTTACTTTTAATTGCAACTCATCTTCTGAAAAATACAGAATATTATATGTAGTACCATAAATATATCCTCTAATAACAGTTTCTCTATTAAGATTATTTGTACAAGAAATAAATAAAATAAAAAGGAATAACAGGTAACGCATTAGTTTAAATTATCATCAATTACTTGGATTCCATTATACTCCATAATGTAATCCTTGTTTAAATATACTGGATTATTTCTATTCTCGGAATTTCCTAATCCTACTCCTGCATAAAGAACCTTTGAATCATGAGATTTAGCATGTTGCTTAAACTTTTCCATCCAACCAAGATCGTAGTTATTTGGATTTTCAGGTAATAAAACTGCCTTTACAATTACAAAATAGTATTGTTTGTTTTTATCAATACAGACAAATTGAGGGTTTTTTTTTAATTTGCTATTAACAGCTATGAACTCAAAACCTCTAGATTCTAAATCTTTACCAACATGATTCATTGCTAAATTATGTAGTTCTTGACTTGATAGAGGAGTATTCATAAGGGTATTAAATTTACCCTCCAAAATCATCAAACCTAATATGTTCATCAGGAATACCGAAGTCTTCTCCCATCTTTTGAACAGCTTGATTCATTAGTGGAGGTCCACAAAAATAAAGTTCTATGTCTTCAGGTGACTCATGTGTGCTTAAATAATTATCTATAACACAATTGTGTACAAAGCCTACAAAGCCATCTCCTTCAGCCTCTAAATCAGCTTTAACGTTCCAATTATCTTCTGGAAGAGGTTCAGATAACGCTAAGTAAAATTTAAAGTTTGGAAAATCTTTTTCTAATTTATAAAAATGGTCTAAGTAAAAAAGCTCTCTTCTAGATCTTCCTCCATACCAAAAACTAACTTTACGACCTGTTTGTAAGGTTTTAAAAAGATGATAAAGGTGAGATCTCATTGGAGCCATACCAGCACCACCACCTACATATAGCATTTCAGAATCCGATTCATTTATAAAAAACTCACCATAAGGGCCAGAAATAATAACTTTGTCTCCAGCTTTTTTAGAGAAAATATAAGAAGAAGCTACGCCTGGATTAACATCCATCCATCCATTTTTATTTCTATCCCATGGTGGGGTAGCAATTCTAACATTTAACATAATTTCTTTTCCTTCAGCTGGATAAGAAGCCATAGAATAAGCTCTATCTACTAACTCATTATTATTCATAACTAATGGCCATAAATTAAATTTATCCCATTCAGGCTTAAATTTATCAGAGGTTTCATGTTCATCTGGATGAGCAGTAATATCCATATCAGAAAATTTAACTTCTCCTTCAGGTATTTCAATTTGTATATATCCTCCAGCTTTGTAACCCATATCTTCTGGAATTGTAATAACAAATTCTTTTATAAAAGATGCAACATTATAATTTCTTGCTACAGTAGCTTCAAACTTTTTAATCCCAAAAACTTCTTCTGGAATACTAATATTCATGTCTTGTTTTACCTTAACCTGACAAGCTAATCTAGCTCCTGATTTAAGCTCTTTTCTTGTAAAATGAGGAACTTCCGTAGGCAATGCCTCTCCACCCCCACTGTTGACATGGCATTCACATTGAATACATGTACCACCACCACCACAAGCGGATGGTAAAAATATTTTTTGTGCACCTAAGGTAGTAAGTAAAGTTTCTCCTGAAGCAACCTCTATTTCTTTTTCTCCATTAATAGTGATCATTACTGGACCAGAAGGAGATAGTTTTTGCTTAACAAACAAAAGCACACTTATTAATAATAATGATACAATTAAAAAAGCGATAATTGTAATAAAAACTGTACCTAATGTTTCTGATGCTAAAATCATATTAATTAACTTCTTTTGTGTTTTCTAAAAATAATTGGCTATCTAATCCTTCAACTGGTAAATCAGTTACTAATTCCACTACTAATTCTGTTTTTACAGCTTCTTCATCTCCACCAGTAAGCATTCCTCCAAAACTCATAAAACCTATAGCCATTAAACCAGTGATAATAAACGTGATCCCAAGACCTCTAAGGGGAGCAGGAACATTGGAATATCTAATTTTTTCTCTTATGGCTGCAATGGCTAAAATTGCTAAAAACCAACCTATACCAGAACCAACTCCATAAGTTAAAGCTAATGCTAAAGTTGGAATTTCTCTAGACTGCATGAATAAAGAACCTCCTAGAATCGCACAGTTCACAGCAATTAGAGGTAAAAAAATACCAAGTGAATTATATAAAGATGGACTAAATTTTTCAACTATAATTTCAACTAATTGAACCATAGTAGCTATAGTAGCTATAAACATAATAAAAGACAGAAAACTTAAGTCATAAATTGCGAAATCTTCACTAATCCACGCTAACGCACCGTCTTGTAAGATATATTTATCCAACAGCCAGTTTAAAGGAACAGTAATCGTTAAAACAAAAATTACTGCAGCTCCTAGTCCAACTGCTGTATCCACTTTTTTTGAAACTGCTAAATAAGAGCACATTCCTAAAAAAGTAGCAAACACCATGTTATCAATAAAAATTGATTTAAATAATAATTCTATATACTCCATATAAATAAATTTATTTAATCTTCAATTAAATCAGTATTCCTATATCTCTGAACCCATATAATTAAGCCAACAACAATTAATGCCATTGGTGCTAATAACATAAATCCATTGTTTTCGTAGCCTATACTATAAAGCCCAGTTTTTTCTATGGGATCTCCTAAAACTGGAAAGCCTAATAGAGTTCCTGACCCTAAAAGTTCTCTAAAAAATCCTACAATAATTAAGATAAGTCCATAACCTAATGCATTACCTATTCCATCTAAAAATGATCTCCAAGCACCATTCGCTAACGCAAAAGCTTCAAAACGACCCATTATAATACAATTAGTGATAATAAGCCCAATAAAAGCACCAAGCTCTTTACTTAAAGAGTATGAGTATGCTTTTAGAACTTGATCAACAATTATTACTAATGCAGCTACAACTGTAAGCTGAACGATGATTCTAATTTTAGATGGTATTATATTTCTAATTAATGAAATAACAACATTACCAGCACCCATAACAAATATTACAGAGATAGCCATTACTATGGAGGCTTTTAATTCTGCTGTTATAGCTAATGCTGAACATATACCTAAAACTTGTATAGTAATAGGATTGTCATCTGATAATGGATCAGAAATTAATTTACTGTCTTTACTTGATAATAAACCCATACACTAATTAGTTTTTAAGTTTTCAAAATATGGTTGATATAATCTCAGGTCACTCTTTATCATTGCTGACACACCATCTCCTGTGATAGTTGCACCTGCTATAGCGTCAACTTCATTGTCATTTTTAATTTTATTTGTAGGGTCGGAGTTACTTTTTGATACTGTAATTCCTTTGAAAATACCATTATCATCTAGAAGTTGTTCACCAATAAAATCATCCATGAAAAACCTCTGTTTGATATTTGCACCTAACCCCGCAGTCTCAGCTTGATGATCGAAATAAGCACCTTGAACTATCATATTTTCATCCATTGCAACATATGCCCATATAGCATCCCATAAACCTTTACCTCTAATTGGAGCTACATAATATGTTTTACCATCTTTTTCACCAATAAATAATGGCAATCGACGTTTTTCTCCAGCCTTCGCTTTTGTTTGTTCTTTTTTGATATCTATTAAATAAGCGTCATTATCTTCAACAATATCCAAATCACCAGTTATTACAAGTTGTTTTTTAACATATTTTGAAAATTCATCAGCTACTTTACTCGCCTCAACAAATGCAACACTACCTTTTCCCTCATTTTCATGTACACCCATAGCATACAAAATGTTTTGTTGCTTTTCTATTCTTTTATTCTCATTAATCTTCGGTTTTAATGAAGAAGCAATGAAAGCTAATAATGAACCTACAACTATTACCATTCCTGTAGCAAATAGTAATGTGTACCAATTTTTATCTGTTCTCTTTTCCATTATTAAGCAGTTTTAATTTTCATTCTATTTAATCTACTATTAACGTTTGCTTTGATAATATAATGATCAATAGTTGGTGCAAATACATTCATTAATAAAATTGCTAAAAACACACCTTCAGGGTATGCTGGATTAAATACACGAATCATAATTGATATAAAACCAATTAAAAACCCGTAAATCCATTTTCCTTTATTAGTTTGAGAGGCACTAACTGGATCCGTAGCCATAAATACAGCTCCGAATAAAATACTTCCTATTAATAAATGTTGCCAATAAGGAACACTCATCAATCCATAAAATTTACTTGACTCTCCAATTACACCTGTATCTATCACAAGATTAAATATTAGCCCCATAACCAATGCTCCTAATATTGTACTAAGGATTATTCTCCAACTTCCAATTTTGGTAAAAATCAAAATTAAAGCACCAATAATAATTAACACTTTTGAGGTTTCCCCTACAGAACCAGGAATAAAACCATAAAACATTTCTGAAAGAGAGTAAATTATCTCTTGATTTTGGGCATAACTACCTAAAATAGTTTCTCCAGAAATTGCTTCAGCTGTACCAGTTTTTTCTACAGCTTGATGTACCCAAACTTTATCTCCACTCATCCATGTTGGGTAAGCAAAAAATAAAAATGCACGTATTGTTAGTGCTGGATTTAAAATATTCATTCCAGTTCCTCCAAAAACTTCTTTACCTATAACAACTCCAAATACAACTGCAACAGCTAACATCCATAATGGAATATCAATTGGCACTATAAGCGGTACTAGCATTCCTGTAACTAAATAACCTTCTTCTACTTCATGTCCCTTAATAACAGCAAATATAAATTCTACAGCTAAACCAACTGCGTAAGAAACAATAACTAAAGGAAGAACTGTTATTGCTCCAAGAACAAGGTTATCCCAAGTAATAAAGTTTCCAAACAAAGAAACTTCCCTTATAATACCATTAGCAGCATCTACAGCTCTATAGTGTTGATAACCAGAATTAAACATGCCAAATATAAGGCAAGGAACCAATGATAAAATCACTGTATTCATTGTTCTTTTAAGGTCATCTGCAGCCTTTATATGTGTGCCTCCATGAGTTACTTCATTAGGCAAGTATAAAAATGTATGAAGAGCATTAAATGCTGGAGCCATTTTTTGGCCTTTATACTTTTCTTTTAAATTATGTAATGTTGATTTTAATCCCATGAATTATCCTATTTCTTTTTTCATTAAGTCTAAACCTTCTCTAATTATTTTTTGATGAGGTTGCTTTGAAACACATACAAACTCAGTTAAAGCAAAATCTTCTGGAGCTACTTCATACATACCCAAAACCTCCATTTCATCTAAATCTTTATACATACAAGCTTTTAAAATGTGCATTGGGTAAATATCTAAAGGGAAAACCTTTTCATAGGTTCCAGTAGTTACAAAAGCTCTATGCTCACCATTAGTATTAGTGGTTAAATCAAATTTTTTCTTTGGAAATAGCCAAGAAAAAGTCAGTGCTCTAGAAACTGATACTTTATCAAATACTGGCTTTGTCCAACCAAATAATTCGTAGTCATCCCCTTCTGAAATTACAGTGACAGAATTACTATAGTAATCTAAATAACCATTTGAATTAACTTTTTTACCAGACAATATGCTTCCAGAGATAACTCTGTTATTGTCATTTTTATCAACACCTTTATTGCTTATAATAGATTGTATTTCACATCCGATGATAGCCTTAAAATATCTTGGCTTCTGAATTGATGAACCTGAAAGTGATAGAATTCTTTCAGCGTTAAACTCACCAGTTAAAATCATATTACCAATTATAACTAAATCTTGAGCTGAAATCGTCCACACAGTCTCCCCTTTGTTAACTGGGTCAACTCTGTTAATTAATGTACCTACATTACCTGAAGGGTGAGGTCCTGAAACATTATATATTTCTATATTTTTTATTTCTCTAAAAATTGATTTTGAAGTTTTCTCAACAGAAACATTAACCTTCCCTGTAGTTAATTTATCTAAAGTACTTACTGCAGCTTGTATCTCCTTTTTACTAT
Organism: uncultured Flavobacteriaceae bacterium; assembly: GCA_905182835.1. Taxonomy (GTDB): domain Bacteria; phylum Bacteroidota; class Bacteroidia; order Flavobacteriales; family Flavobacteriaceae; genus SGZJ01. The sequence goes on from CAJJDI010000035.1 coordinate 18,069, forward strand.
CCTTTAAAGTGAAGTCTAAGTTTGCAGTGAGTGGAGCTGAAGAATGTCCTGAAATGAAAATAGATTTAGGAGCAAATTTATAATCTGCTATAATATCATAAGGTCTTTGCTTTATAAAAGACCAACAACCTGTACTTAATAAAAATCCAATAATTTGCTCATTATTAGCATCCATTTCTAATTCACCAGAATTCTTGAAAACTTGTTTTTCATCCGCAAGAATTTTCACAGAAAGGATTTTTCTTTTTTCACCTCTAATAATATCAACAATTTCCCCAGATACTGGAGAAACAAACTTCAGTAACTCATCAGACTTGTCATAAAACAAAACATCACCAGCAAGAATTTTATCTGAAACTCTTACATTAAGTTTTGGATTAATTCCGTGAAAATCACTTGGTTCTATAGAGTAAAATTTACTTTTTGATGCAGGTTCTAATCTTTTATCGGCTTCACCTACTAGATTGATATCTAAACCTTTTTTAATATGAATGTCATTTGACATAGTAAGAATGTGAATTTAGTCGTTTAAAATCGGTGCAAAAATACGAATTAATATTATAGTTATCATAATATTTTGATCATAAATTTTTGATTATTTTTACAAAAAATCTTATATTATTGAATCAAAATAATTATCCTTAACACATCTAATTAACATGTATAAATCAATAATAGCAATAGTTTTATATTTACTCATTTCTAATTCTGTTACAGCCCAGGAAGTAATGGAAGTATATCCTCCAGAATTCATAAAAAGTATTGCGGTTAAAAGTGAATCAAATCAAGTTGAATTTCCAGTGATTCGTTTAGGTAATTCTCTTTCCATTGAATTTGATGTTTTAAACGGTTATGAAGAAGATTATTATTACAAAATAGATCATTATAATTTTGACTGGACAAAATCTCAGTTATCAAAATCTGAGTATTTAAAAGGATATGATAATAATAAAATTTACAACTACAAAAATTCATTTAATACATATCAAATTTACAGCCACTATAGCCTAAGTATTCCTAATGATGAAACCAAAATTATTAAATCTGGAAATTATATTATTTCAATTTTTGATGAATATCAAGAAATAGTTTTTAGTAAAAAAATTATAATCTACGAAGCATTGTCTAATGTTAAAATCGGTGTTTTCAGAACTAGAGACTTGAATTTTATTCATGAAAAACAAGTTGTTCAATTTGAAATAGAAGCAGAGAAAATCAATAATCCATTAAAAACAATTAAAACATTAATTATTCAAAACAATAACCTTGAAAAATCTATAAGTAATTTAAAACCACAATATACAATTGGAAATAAATTAATCTATAAATACGATTCACCAGCTAGCTTTGATGGTGGAAATGAATTTTTATATTTTGAAAATAAAAACATTAGAGGCTCGGATCTAAATATAAGAACCTTTGATTTAAAAGATATTTATCATAATTATTTGTACCCAGATACAGCAAGAAGCAAAAGTACCTATTCATATAATCCGGATATAAATGGTGATTTTTTAGTTACAGCTGTTGATGTTGAAGATGTTGACATTGAAGCTGATTATGCTGTAGTTCATTTTTATTTAAATATTAACAAATTAGATATAGATAAATCTATTTATGTTACCGGGAATTTCAATGGTCATCACTTAAATAATTTCAATAAAATGAATTATAATAATTTAAAAAGGCTATACGAAATTGAATTAAAGTTGAAACAAGGGTTTTATAACTATAAATACACAGTTGTAGATAGTGACAACAAACAACTAAATGGATTTATATCTGGTAATTTTGATGAAACAGAGAATAATTACAAGATAATTGTTTACTATAGAAATTTTGGTTCAAGGTATGATCGAGTAATTGGGTATAATCAAATTAACTCCATAAATGTTAAAAACTAGTTAAATTGATTTAATTTAAATTATTATATAACTCAAATCATTTTTTTTTAATTACTTTTATTTACATTTTCATAAAGACATATGATACAACAAGTTACAAGAGGAATAAAAATTAAAGTAAAGCAAAATTTTGAAGGTACTTTTTATAAGAATCACAAAATACACTATGCTTTTGGCTATGTTGTAACAATAGAAAATAGAAGTAAGGATACTGTTCAGCTAAATTCAAGACACTGGACAATTCTCGACTCCTTAAATAAAAATGAAAATATTGATGGTGAAGGTGTGATTGGTAAAAAACCAGTTCTGAATCCAGGAGAAACTCATGTTTATAACTCTGGTTGCTTATTACTATCTCCTTTTGGTTCTATGAAAGGTCATTACAAGATGATAGATCTTGCGACTACCAGAAAGTTTAATGTCACTATCCCATCCTTTAAATTAAGCGCTCCTTTTGCTCTTAATTAATTTTCTTTAGTTTTTTTTATGTTTAACTTCGCATAGTTATTAATTAATACATATTTATCGATGAGCAAAGGATTTTTCAAAGTTCCAGTAGCAAAAAACGAACCTGTAAGAGCATATGAGCCAGGGTCAAAACATAGAGAAGATGTTATCGCAACATACAATGAAATGTACAATAGCAATATTGATATTCCTTTTTACATTAATGGTGAAAATATAACAACAGATAAACACCAACTAATTTCACCACCTCACGATCACAAACATATTATAGGTAAATATTTTTTAGCTGAAAAAAAACACGTAGATCAAGCTATTAGTGGTTGTTTAGCAGCTCGTGAAAAATGGGCAAACTTACCATGGGAACAAAGGTCTGCTATTTTTTCAAAAGCTGCAGAATTAATTGCCGGACCCTACAGGTCTAAAATTAATGCAGCTACGATGATAGCTCAATCTAAAACCATTCACCAAGCAGAAATTGATGCTTCATGTGAATTTATTGATTTCTTAAGATTCAACGTTCAATTTGTTACGGACATATATAACAATCAACCAGAAAGTACAGCTGATTTTTGGAACAGGGTAGAATACAGACCTCTTGAAGGATTTGTCTATGCTGTTACACCATTCAATTTTACTGCAATTGCAGGAAACTTACCAGCTTGTATGGCAATGCTTGGTAATGTAGTTGTATGGAAACCTAGTGATAGTCAGATTTATTCAGCTAAAATCATAATGGATGTATTTAAAGAAGCTGGAGTTCCTGATGGAGTTATTAACGTGGTTTTTGGAGATCCAGAAATGATAACAGATACCGTATTGAGTAGTCCAGATTTTAGTGGGCTCCACTTTACTGGATCTACCAATATATTTAAGAAATTATGGAGAAATATTGGAGAAAATATTTCAAATTATAAAACTTACCCTAAAATAGTAGGTGAAACAGGAGGAAAAGATTTCATAGTAGCTCATAAAAGCGCTAACCCAAAACAGGTTTCAACAGCGATAATTAGAGGAGCATTTGAATTTCAAGGACAAAAGTGTAGTGCAGCATCTAGAAGCTACATATCTGAGTCTATCTGGAAAGAAGTAAAGGGGAATTTAATTACAGATATTGACTCATTGAAAATGGGTACTCCAGCTGATACTAGTAATTTCATAACTGCAGTTATTCATGAAAATTCCTTTGATAAAATAGCTAAATACATTGAGGATGCTAAATCAGATAACGACACTGAGATTATTGCAGGAGGAAATTACGATAAATCCAAAGGATACTTTATAGAGCCAACAATTATTGTAACTAAAGACCCTAACTACAAAACAATGCACCAAGAAATATTTGGTCCAGTAATGACTATTTACATATTTAAAGATGATCAGTTTGATGAAACTTTATCTTTAGTTGACCAAACAAGTGACTACGCTTTAACTGGAGCTATTTTAGCAACTGATCGATATGCAGTTGACAAAGCTACTAAAGCATTGCAAAATTGTGCTGGAAATTTCTACATAAACGACAAGCCAACTGGGGCTGTTGTAGGGCAACAACCTTTTGGTGGAGCTAGAGGTTCAGGTACAAATGATAAAGCTGGTAGCGTTCTCAATTTATTAAGATGGGTATCCCCTAGATTGATAAAAGAAACATTTGTAACACCTACAGATTATAGATATCCATTTTTAGGAAATTAATTAAAATCTTGAAATGAATTTATCTCTGTAAATTGGGAGTTAATAGCATTGTTTTCTGAATCAACTATAATTGCTATAATTCCTAAATTTTCAATTATAAAATCAGGGCTTATCTCAATATTAAAATTGAATTTATAATCTGATAATGGTAATATATCTTGTAAGACATCACCTGATATATTTGTTAAAGACATTCTGAGCACATCTTGATGGGAATAACCTTCAATTGGGTTCCCTAAGTTGTAGAAATAGCTATCCTCAACAAAATTAAAATAATTCGTTTGATCGTAAATCAAATCATTTTCTACCAGATACAAAACTAACTTATGATTATTTAATTCATTTTTAGACACAAATCTTAGATCAACACTTAAAATGCTATTTTCTAGATTTGAGTTAATTGAAATAGCAAGATTATTCTCTACAGATAAAAGATTTTGTACTTCTAAAAACTCATATGGATCAACCCAAGAAATTGTCCTGTTTAATCTAGCAGATGGAAAACCTCCAATCCCTAATTCAGATCTTAAATCAGCTTCTTGGTCAATTGTAAGTTGATCATTATTATGAATACCCACTACTGTTATATTATCAGAAAGCTCTCTTAGTTCGTCAATTGCATGTGCCACTGGCGGGCAATAACCGCACCAAGTTCCTGTATAGTCTTCAACGACAACCTTAGTTATAGGGTTTACTATACTAAATGTCTTTAGCTCTGTGTTATAAATTTGAGAATCGATTGTATACTCGGCATACACCTCATGATTTCCTAAATTTTCATAACTAATTATATTGCCATTAATCAACTGATTATCTACTATAAAAACAGCAATAGAACTTATATTGTTACCCTCTAAATCAAGTACATTAAAAGAAATAATTTGATTTTTTAAATAAGAGGACTCGACATTTAATCCAGGATTCATTGCTGTTGATTGTTGTGATAAATCATCAAAAGATTCTGATTTACTACAACCAGTTAAAATAAAAAAGGATAAAAAAATGTAAACAATAAAACTTCTCATAATTTAATTTGATTTTGTGATTATAAAATTAAGCATATATTTTTAATATATTTCCTTTATTAAAAAAACAAACTATATTTACAAAAACCAAATCAATGAAAAAATTATTTATTTTAATAACATTTATATTTTCACTTTCCATAAATTCTCAATCTGTTTTACCAGACATTTCACTAAACACCTTAAATGGTGAAGAAATAAATATTCAATCGATATCCAGTAATGATAAAATTGCTGTTGTTTCATTATGGGCAACATGGTGCGTCCCCTGCATCAAAGAATTAGACGCTATAAGTGAGTACTATGAAGAATGGAAAGATGAAGTGGATTTTGAACTGTACGCCGTCTCAACAGACGATAGCAGAACTATTAAAAGAGTAAATGCAATGGTAAACGGAAAAGGATGGGAATACACAGTTCTTTTAGACAGTAATAACGAGTTACAAAGAGCACTTGGCGCATCAACTATTCCACTTACACTAATAGTAAAAAACAATAAAATAGTTTACAGACACTCTGGGTATAGTGCAGGTGTTGAATTTGAATTATTTGATAAAATAAAGGAATTAAAATAATTACTATCTCATATGAACAGATTATTATTATTAACAGTTTTACTTTTTACAATAGTAACAGTATCTCAAAATACTGAAAACATATTTGGAAGTTTTGAAAGTAATTCTCAATTTTTACAAGATGACAGCGCTCTAAACTTCACTTCTCCACAAGATAACTTTAGATCGAATAATTATTTACAAATAAATTATAACACAGGGAATGTTTCCTCAGGGATTCAATATGAAAGTTACTTACCTAACGCTATGTTGGGTTATTATCCAGAATATAATGGCAAAAATCAAATCGCAACATATTTCATAAATGTAAAAAATGAAAAAGCAGATATTACTCTTGGGTATTTTTATGAACAATTTGGTAATGGATTAATATTTAGAGCCTGGGAAAACAGACAACTTGGTATTAATAATGCAATAAAAGGAATTAAATTAAATTATGCGTTTTCAGAAAGTTTTAATCTTACTACTATTTATGGTCAACAAAGAAATGGATTTGAATTAAATGAAGCTACTATTCAAGGAGTTGACTCAAATTTAAATTTAAATAAATTTTTCAACTTTGAAGAATTAGATTTATCAATTGGCGCAAGTTATATTGGTCGATATCAAAATAATTCAGCTAATACTTTAATACCTGCTAACGTAAAGTCTTTGGGAGCAAGGTTTAATTTATATTCTGGTAAATTCAGTTTAAATTTTGAAGCAATAATAAAGGATGCGGATGTAATTGCTAATGAAGGAGTAATTCAATCCAATAAATTATATGACGGAACAGCTCTACAGATAGATTTTGGATATTCTAAAAAAGGACTAGGGTTAAGCTCAACATTTAGAAGGTTAGAAAATTTTAATTTCTATAGTGACAGATTAGCTGAAGGAAATATTTATAATCAACAAACGATTAGCTATACACCTGCTTTAACCAAACAGCAAGATTATTTACTAACGAACATCTACGTATATAGTGCACAGCCTAGACTTGTTATTAACCCATTAGAAAACAGATCAGGTGAAGTTGGCACACAGACTGACTTTTACTATACGTTTAATAAAAACAGTACTCTTGGAAAATACAAAACTAAAGTTGCAGTAAATTTTTCCTATTGGGCAGCAATAGAATCTAATTTTAATCAAGATGAATCCTATGATGTGGAGTTTATCGGCAATGGCAATAGGTATTACAGAGATTTTAATTTAGAATTGAAAAATAGATGGAATAAGAGATTTAATACCACTATTACAATGCTAGATGTAATAATAGACAAAGGAGTGGCCTTAGGTGGGCCATTAGGAATACAAGGAGACATTAAGGCTAAAGTGGGTGTTATTGAAGGAACATATAGGTATGATAATGGAAAATCCTCTAGAGCTGTTATTCAACATTTGTGGACAAAAGAAGATAGAAAAAATTGGGCGGGTTTAGTATATGAGTATAATTTTTCAACCAGTTTAAATGTATTTATAGCCGACGGATGGAATTATGGCAGCAATGATAAAATTCATTATTACAACATAGGGGGTAGTTACTCTAAAAACAACACGAGAGTAAGTTTAAATTATGGTAGACAAAGAGGTGGCTTAATATGCGTTGGAGGCGTATGTCGTTATGTTCCAGAAAATACTGGCATAAACCTTAATTTAAATCTAGTATTTTAATTAAATTTAATTTGATAAATACCTATACTTAAGTCTAAATACAGTGCCATTTTGATTCCCGGTTTCATCAGCTAAATAAAATTTGAAAGTATATTCCACTGCTGTATTTCCATCTCCTTCATCCATATTAAAAAAATGATCTCCTGAAGAAGCTTGCGTTTGACCTGATTCAATAATTACATTAGGCATTGAAGGGCTTGTAGGGTAAGATGTTCCTGTAGTTACACCTAAATAACACTCTCCAAAACAAAGCTCCAACTGAGAACCATCTGTTCCAGACATACTTTCCACTTCAATTCGCATAGCTATTGACTCAGAAGAAGTGTTTCTAACATAAAAACCTAAAGATGCATCTGGATAGTCTACAGCTGAAAATTCTACTATTTGATTATTAACAAAAATATTTCCATCTAAATCTTCGACATCATAAGTTAGTACTTCAGTAACAGGCTCAACTGGTGCTGGCTCATCTTTAGAACATGAAAATATAAATGAGGATAAGAAAAAAATATAAAATAGTGGTAAAAAATAATTTTTCATAATAGTTGGGGGTTATAAGTATCGCAATCGTTATAATAGAACTTATTTATGCTTCAAATATAAGAAATTTAAGTTAAATTTGCCTTAAATTTAATTAACCCCCAATTATTATGATAAAAAATTACTTTTCAATAATTACAATACTTTGTTACTTAACTAGTTTTTCACAAACTATTGTATCTACAGACACTGAAAACAAGAAAGTTATTCTTGAAGAATACACTGGTATTCATTGCACGTATTGCCCAGATGGTCATGAAATAGCACAGTCTCTTAAAGACCAATACCCAGACAATGTTTTATTAATAAATATTCACGTCGGAGGTTACGCAACCCCTAGTTCAGGTGAACCAGACTTCAGAACTAGCTTCGGAGAAGCTATTGCTAATCAATCAAATTTAACAGGGTACCCGTCAGGTACAGTAAACAGACAGTACTTCCCCAGTCTTACAATGAACGGAGGAACTGCCATGGGAAGAGGTGGATGGACTACAGCAGCAAGTCAAGTACTAAATCAAAGTGCTTATGTAAATGTAGGAGTTGAAGCTACTATAAATGTTCAAAACAATGAATTAACTGTTCATGTTGAAGGATACTACACAGCTGACAGTCCAGAAAGTACTAATTATTTAAATGTTGTACTTACTCAAAATAACACTCTTGGACCACAAACCGGTGGAGGTATGGGTAGCGATTACAATCATATGCATAGACTTGTACACATGCTAACGGGACAGTGGGGAGAAGTTATTTCTACCACTTCATCAGGAAGTTTTATAGATGAAACTTTTACTTATACAATTCCAGCAGATTATAATGGGGTTGATGTTCCATTATCAGAATTAAATGTGATCGCTTTTATATCTGAAACTCAGCAAGAAATTATTAGTGGAGCAGAGTATACTCCAACTTTTGATGGATTAGAATATTCTAATGATGCAGCTGTAATGGGTGTTGATGAGAATTTAAATGGCAACTGTGGTGAAACAGCTTCCCCTTCAGTAGTTGTTCAAAACAACGGTTATGATCCAATTACTAGTTTATCTATAGAATACTCTATTAACAACGGCAGTGCTCAAACTCATAATTGGTCAGGATCATTAGGATCTTTAGAATCAACTTCAATAGAATTACCTTCTATTAACTATAGTCCAAGTGACACCAACAGTGTAAACATTAGTGTATCAGATGATGATAATAATGAAAACAACTCTGATGTATTCTATTTTGATCAATCTAGTTCATATGACACATCTATTATTACTTTAAATTTAGTTACAGATAATTATGGAAGTGAAACTACTTGGCAATTAACCGACTCATCAGGTTATGTTGTTGCGCAAGATGGACCATTTTCTAATAATAACACATATAGTATAGAAATTGAAATTCCAAGCTCAGAAGAATGCTATACGTTTACAATAAATGATTCCTATGGCGATGGAATATGTTGTGCTTACGGAACAGGATCTTACTCAATATCTGATGATTCAAGTAATGTAATTGTCTCAGGAGGTGAGTTTAGCAGTGTGGATTCTACTACATTTAGAGTAGGAGAATCTTTAGGATTAAATTCTTTTATGGATGAAGATTTGAAAATATTTCCAAATCCTTCCAATGGAGTTTTCACAATCAAAACAACACTAAATAACTCTACTTATAAAGTCCACAATTTAATTGGTCAGACAATTAAATCTGGATTTATAAACAGCGGAGTAAACTCAATAGATATTAGAAACTCAATTGATGGGGTTTATTTTATTACAATTGAGTCTAAAAGTGGAGAGAAAATTGGATACAAACTAATTAAAAATTAGTTTTACAAAACAACCTCTTTTATGCCTTATTCTATCTGTTAGATTGTTTTGCAATTATATATTAAAATATGTATAATCGCAAAGTAATCGCACAGATTATAGTTTAACCACTTTATTTTTAGGCACTAAAATCATCGGATTTAGCTTTCCTTGTAAATAATGAGACCTAGATTCTTTATGTATTGCACCCCAAAGCTCATTAGGGTTTTTAATCTTGTATTTATCTAATAATTCTTTGCTTGGCTTATATCCACTCCCTGAGGCTAATAAACAAGCTTTGTTGCTTCTAAATCCATATTCAAAGAAAGATTTTACTGCTGTCCTGAAATTAAAAAAAAGCATTTATTTGGAACAATCACAATACTAATATATTAAATTCATAACTTTTTGTTGATTATTGTATATAATTAATACTATTTAGGTTCAAAAAATATAAATTTGCACATTATTAATATAAAACTTTGCTAAAATATGAATGATTTTACTCAAATTCCTGATCTATATCAAATTAAGAAACCATTAATTCAGGAAACCTATTTGTCTGATGGAGAATTAATCCAATGGCAAGGCGAATATTCTGAAATATATTCAACAATTTCATCCTCTGAAAAGTATTCTCCCACCTTTTTAGGTAAAATCCCTAGTCTTGGTAAAAAAGAAGCTTTAGAGGCTTTGGATGCTGCATGTAATGCATTTGATAATGGAAGAGGTAGTTGGCCAACAATGAAAGTCCGAGATAGAATTAAATGCATGAGAAATTTTGCTGATCAAATGAAATCTAAGAGAGAAGAAATTGTTAAGTTGTTAATGTGGGAAATTGGTAAAAACCTTAACGATTCTCAAAAAGAGTTTGATAGAACTGTCGATTATATTTATGATACCATTGAGGCTTATAAAAATATAGATAGAGATTCATCAAAATTCGAAAAGCATAGCGGAATTTACGCACATATAAGAAG
>CAJJDI010000036.1 GCA_905182835.1 uncultured Flavobacteriaceae bacterium
TATTTCTTTTGTTTCTCAGGAGGTTTATTCTAAAGATAACCAGTTGCAAGTAATTTAAAAATGAATAGAATAATTAAAATATTAATATTTCTTTTGCTTTTCATTTCTTGTAATAAAGATGATACAAATGAACTTATTCCAGAAAATGGAAATTTAAACTTTATTTCTGCTGTTGACATTTCAAGATACCCTGAAATATCCAATTCAAATCCAATATTCTATGATAACAATGGAAATCAGAATGATTTTCTAAACATACTCAAGGAAAATGGAGTAAATACTGTTAGGTTGAGACTTTGGGTAAATCCGATTAATGAACACTCTGGATTTAATGAAGTAAAACAGTTTTCCCAAACCTTAAAAACTAATGGTTTTAAAACTTGGTTAACTCTTCATTATTCTGATACTTGGGCAGATCCCGCTCATCAAGAAACTCCATTGCAATGGGAAGGAATAAGCTATAGTCAACTAAAAGACAGTGTGTATAACTACACTGAAAAAATCATGACCGAATTACAGCCTGATTATATTCAGATTGGAAATGAGATAAATACTGGATTTCTTCACCCATATGGGCATATTTCAAATAATTTTCAGCAATTTAAAGAATTACTGAATATGGGAATTACAGCAGTAAGAGCAAATTCAAATGATTCTAAAATAATTTTACATTTTGCTGGTATTGAAGGCTCTGATTGGTTTTTTAATCAAGTGGGGGTTTTAGATTATGATATTATTGGCTTATCATATTATCCAAAATGGCATGGAAAATCTTTAAATAATCTCAAAATTAAAATGCAATATCTAAGTGAAACACATGATAAGAAAATCCTGATTGCTGAAACAGCCTACCCTTTCACTCTCGAGTGGAATGATTGGACGAATAACATTGTAGGTTTAGACGAACAACTCATTTTACCAGAATATCCAGCAACAATTGAAGGTCAGAGAGAATTCATCCATCAAATTAAGATACTAACCAAAGAAGTTGAGAATGGGATAGGCTTTTGTTATTGGGGAGCCGAATTAATTGCTTGGAAAGGAAACCAATCCACAGATGCTTCTCCTTGGGAAAATCAAGCAATATTCGACTTTGACAATAAAGCCTTACCTGTATTGAGTGAATTTATAAATGAATAACAATGAACAAATACAATGACTTAATTTAGTAAAAATAGCTAATTTTAGTTGATACAACTCCTAGTCAAAAACAGTTTTACAAGATTAGTAGCTGATATAAATGATTGATACTAACATTTATTTTTTTCTGAATACACCTGGAAAAAACATGTTAGTTTTTTTTTGAATTTCTGAATAGTCAGGCCTTTTTTGTTTTGAGTAATATTCTGAGGGAATTGCCCCAGTATAATAGACAAGTGTGTTGTACATGATTTTAGAAATATAAATAAGAGATATAAGTAACCCTATCCAAATTATTTTTGATTCTTCAATTGAGTAGAAATAAAACAATGATGGTAAAGAAGAAATAATTAGACAATTCCATACCATCCATTCTGCAAAATAATTTGGATGACGCGAGTATTTCCAAAGACCAACATTACAAACTTGTTTTTTTTTGTTCTCTAAGAAAGCTTTTCTTAAAAAACGTTGCTTTTGTAGATCTGCTAAATGCTCAATTATTAAAAAAACTAGCCAGAGTAAGTAACCAAATATTTCTAATGGAGATATAAAATCTTGAGGATTATAACTTTGTATAATTGCAGGAAGTGCTAGAAAAGTTACATTAGCTAAACACTGAATCATGATTTCATATTGTAATGAAATATCAATATTAGAGTACCCTGATTTTTTCCATCTTAACCTTTGATATTCGTATCTAGAAAGCTCTTTATTTAAGTACCCTTTTTTAAGCAATATGATTGCTCCAATGCCCATTCTTAATCCAGCAATTAAGTACATCCCTGAAATAATGTATTTTCTAATCCAATACCCTTCTCCATTTATTAATACTAAAACTCCAATACAAACAAGACCCCAAGGCCAACCTATATCTACGTAAGACATTCTCTTTGTAATAAATGCAGGAATGCTAACTACAATTATAAAAAGTATTAATTGTGTAAGACCATTAATAGAGCTTATTACATTAAATGTTTCACTTAAATAAAGAATAATGAAACATATTATAAAAGGAGCGTAGCCTAATACGCGATCAAATATTTTTTTGTGCTTATACATTAGTTTAAAATTAACCAAAAACAATGTTAACCGATAGTAAATAGACACTTAATTTTTAGAGTGTTAAACGGATATTTTATATTTTTAACTTATTACTATACAAAAATAACAGAGTGTAATTTTTAATATGACAAGAATAGATACTATTATAGAAGTAACAAAAAATTATGTAAAAGCGACTTTAAAAGATTCTGAAGGTGGTCATGATTGGTTTCACACTTTACGTGTTTACAATAATGCAAAATTGATTGCCGAAAACGAAAAGGTTGACAATTACATTGTCGCTTTAGGAGCTCTTTTACATGACATTGCAGATAGCAAATTCCATAACGGAGATGATACTGTTGGTCCAAATATGGCTAGAGATTTTTTAGTTTCACACAATGTCGATAGCTCAGTTATTGATAGTGTGATTGACATTATTATAAACATTTCGTTTAACAAATCTTTAGATAACAACAAAAACTGCAATTCCCCAGAATTAGATGTTGTTCAAGATGCGGATAGATTAGATGCTATAGGTGCTATAGGAATTGCACGATGCTTTAATTACGGAGGTTTTAAAAATAGAAAACTTTTCGATCCTTCTATTAAACCCAACATGAATTTAAGTAAGAATGAATATAAAAACTCTACCGCACCAACTATTAATCATTTTTATGAAAAACTTCTTTTACTTTCTGATAAAATGAATACTAAAACCGGAAAAAAAATCGCAGAAAACCGTCATCAATTTATGATGGAATACTTAGATCAGTTTAAAGCAGAATGGGATGGCAATAAATAAATATAGAACCATTTTCTTTCTTATTGACAGAGCGAATTAAAATGCCTGCTTGGGAGTGCTCTAACACTATCTGCCAAATCTCTCATTTTCACATAAGTTTCTTTTAAATGTTTATCGGGCTTTGTGAAATTAAAATTCTTGTGTCTCCAAAAAGCAACTCCAGCAGCTGCATAAACTGTTAATGGCTGAAGAGCCAGCTGTTCTATTTTAGTTAGTTTTATGTTGTTTGTGTAGCCTTTTAAAACAAAAGCTGCACGCGAGAAATTAATATTATCACCCTCAATGCATAAACTAATCAAGAGCATAGCGACATCAAACACTCTATAATAATAAGTTGCTTCTTCAAAATCCATAATCGTAGCCTTCGTTTTATCTGGGCTTACAATTATGTTACTATCAAAAATATCAGAATGAATAAATGCTTTTGGCAAATCTGCGTTTAAGTGTTTATCAATATAGAGCTGTGTATCTTTCAACCAAATATCAAAAGGGGAATTCAGGGCATATTCTTCAACCTCATTAAAACGTTCTTTACCACACCACATAATTTCTCGAAGATAATTTGGAGCAGGAATTTCATGTAGCTTTGCTGTATCGGCACCAATTTGCTCTAATAAATGCATTGGTAAATTGCACATAATCTCACCTTCAATAAATTTTTTAACCATGATAGGTTTGTTATTAAATATTGATAAACTTTTATTCTGGGATGTATGCACTATTTCTGATGTAGCAAAGTCGTTATTTTTTAGATAGTCGAGTAATTCTGTTAAGTCTTGCGTCTCTTCAATAGTTTTTTGCTCTGAAATAGTGAGAACAATTATTCCAATTTCAGATTCAATTTTATAATTTGTGTTTTCAGAACCCCCATCTAAAATTTGATGTTTTTTAATTTTAAAAATTGAGTAGGGTTTTAAAATTTCAAGTATCTCCCTCTTATTTAAAATTGAATTATGGGCCATTTTATATCTTATTGTTTTGATTAAATATAGCAATAAAAACATGCATAAAAGATGTCTGTAAGATCCTCTTCTAGTGCCATTTCTATATTAGTATCAATTTTAATCAGATTTACCAAAGACTGATGCTGGTATTATAAAATATAGGAGTCTAAATTTCATAATAAGAATTTGCTTAGATAAATAACTGAATGGGAACTATTAAAGAATAATTCCTTTTAAAAGAGTGAATTATACAATACTATAAAATTTAATATTGCATATAAAGTTGCAGGTAAAATATTAATCAATTTATCTTTTATTTTAATTCTAACAAATATAGCTGCAATCATTAGAACGGTTAATAAAAATGAACTGGTAGCGATAATATTTGAACCGTTTATCAGTGCCCCACCATTATCAACTGATTTTGCAACAAATATAGATCCAAAAATTAATCCAGCTCCACCAATAAACTGAAAGCATCCAATTAACTTGCGTTGATTTCCATAACCCCATCTCTGAAATTCAGAAATCATTCTTTTGGATTTAAAAGAAGTAATACCGTAAACAATAAATGAAATACCCGAGAAAAGAGAAATAATAAATGTTATGCCCATTCCTTAAATCAACCCATAATTAAATGCAGCAATGAATAGCGATAGAACTAGGAGTATAAATGATGGTACAAACTTGATCCATGGATTTTTTACTTTGATGTGAGAATACTGGGCGCAGATCATTAGAAATGCCATACCAAGTGAAGAGGCAACTAAAAGGTCGCTCATTTCATAACAAATCCCTACAATTAAAATTGTAGCTAATGATATTTTAGAAGCACCAACGATATTTCTTAACAGATCAGAAATACCATAATGTTTAAATTCTTCAACTATGTTATCGTATCTAAAAACCCACACAATTATTACAGATATTGAGACTATAAGTTGTGCTAAAATTGCTATATTTTCCATTTTATAAAGGTATTAATTATATTCCAATTATGAATGAAATAAATATTAGGTTTTAATTAAATAATAAATACAATTTATTTAGCTGTCCGACGTAATAAATTTTTGATATGTATTTATTAAATTTGATATAAATAGTTGAAAATTTATGAAGTTTAAAGAAGTTACACTTTTTGGTGCTACCGGTCTTATTGGAGGCTATTTATTAAAAACTCTTTTGAAGGATTCCAATATCCATTTAATAAATATTGTAGGAAGAAAACCATTTTATTTAAAGCATGATAAAATTAATAGTACAGTTGTAGATTTTACAGATATAAACTCTCTTTCAAATTGCATTAATAAAAGCGAAGTGGTTTACGTCTCAATTGGGACAACTATGAAAAGAGTTAATGGGAATAAATCAGAATATAGAAAAGTTGATTTTGATATTATTTATAATATTGCAAAGGCTTGTAAGCAAAAAAGTGTGAACCACTTATTGTTCGTTTCATCGCTTGGGGCTAATCCAAAGGCTAATAGTTTTTATCTGAGTTTAAAAGGTGAAATTGAAAATTCAATTCATAACTTAGAATTAAACTGTACATCAGTATTTCGACCTTCGGTATTAATAGGAAAGAGAAGTGAAACAAGGTTAGGGGAATGCATAGCTCAGACTGTAATGTCCCTTTTGAAGTTTTTCATCCCTTCTAAATACAAGCCTATTAAAGCTGAAGATGTGGCTAAATCCATGATCAATGTTTCAAAAAAAAATAAACCTGGGTTTCACTTATACCATTACAATGAAATAAAAAATAACTTGTATTAATCGATCTATTAAACAAATTTAATGATGCTAAAAATTATTAAAATTTTATTTGGAATTGTTTTTTCGTGCATTGGAGTCATAAATTTATTTTGGGGTATTAATATTTTGGACTAGTTTGGGTGTTGCTGATTTATTTGATAAAATAAACCTTATGATCAATTATTTATCTTAATTTAGATTTTTAAATTCTTGTATTGAAAAATATTATAAGTATAATTTTTGTTCTTTTATTGAACATTCCAACTTTGATAAGTTTAGATCACTTCTTCGACTCTTATCATCAAGAGTTGTGTCTTGAATCTAAAGAGCATCTTCATGAAAAAGAAGTCGATTGTGTAAGTTGTGATTTTCTTAGAAATTTTCAAGATGTAAGTTTTGAACAAAATGATTTTAATTTAGTTGGTACTCAATCCTACTCTCTAAATTTTTCTTTAATAAAATTAATTTATTCTTCTCAACACTTTTTAAGTAATTACTCTAGGGGTCCGCCTGCTAGTTATTTTGTATAAAAATAAACTGTAATTCAATTAAAAAACATTCAAACTCAAAAAGTAGATCAATATTTTTTCGTATGCTTTACAGAGCATAAAGAATAGTTAGACTACTTTTTGAATAATAACTTTAAAATAAATAATATGAAATTTTTAAAATACGCCTTATTGGCAAGCACACTTATTTTCGCATCTTGTACTGATGAAAATGATACACCACCTGTAGTAAACGAAGAAGAGGTAATAACTACATTAACAGTAACACTTGATAGTGGCACTGATCAAATTGTATTACAATACCAAGATCTTGATGGTGAAGGATCTGACCCTGCAGTAATTACTGTTTCAGG
>CAJJDI010000037.1 GCA_905182835.1 uncultured Flavobacteriaceae bacterium
CTATAGATATTTAATACTACAGTATTGCCTTATTTAATCACCGTTTTGTTTGATTTTTTGGATTTATTAAGAAATATTATTTGTACATTTCTTGCTTTAATAAACAACTAAATGTTGAATAATACCATATTCGATAATAAGGAACTTTACAGCTTTTCAATTGTAGGCTCTTTTTTTGCGTTATGGTTATCCGCTCAAATTAGCCCTTCTATTGAATCGAATATTGCATATATCATGATTCTTACAGTTGGAATATTACATGGCTCCAATGATATTATGCTCGTGAATCATACTCTTAGGTCTAATTTAAATATTTCACGTTTTGCTATTTTTATAACCTATGTGTCTATGGTGGCTTTAGTCGCTATTTTGTTTTATTTTATTCCATTTTTTGCCTTAAGTATATTTGTTATTTTTAGTTCGTATCATTTTGGAGAGCAACATTTTATATCTAAAAGTAAGGCAAATAACTATCTTTTATATTTGTATTACGCTTCTTATGGGATGTTAATATTTTCCATGATATTTTTTAGTAATCCTGACGAGGTTATCATAATAGTAAATGAGATAACTAATGTCTTTATTAGTGTTGATTTTATACAAAATTTATTTTATAGTTCGCTGGGGTTAACAATTTTGCTATCCTATGTTATGCATTCTAAAAGCCTGATAACTTTTAAAATTTTTGAAGAACTTATTCTTTTAGTGCTTTTGTATGTAATATTTAATATAGCATCGCTTATTGCTGGGTTTGCAATATATTTTATTATTTGGCATTCAATACCTTCTTTGAAAGATCAAATTATAGAACTTCATAATGAATTTAATAAAGAGAATTTATTACTGTATTTAAAAAATTCTGCTTTGTATTGGTTGATTTCAATAATTTCCTTGTTTTTACTTTACTTCCTGATAAGTGATGATAAATTATTTATCTCTTTATTTTTCTCTTTTTTAGCGGCAATCACTTTTCCTCACGTCATTGTTATGTTTAATTTATTTAGAAAGAAATTATAGACTTAATTTAAGTATATATGTTCTATAAATTATTAAATTTGAAGTTCATAAAATAAAATCTTATATGTTTAATAACCTTAGTGAAAAACTTGATAAAGCACTTCAAGTACTAAAAGGGCACGGTAGAATTACAGAGATCAATGTTGCGGAAACTTTAAAGGAAGTTCGTAGAGCTTTATTAGATGCGGATGTTAATTTTAAAATAGCGAAGGAGTTTACTGTTAGAGTTAAAGAAAAGGCTATTGGTCAGAATGTATTGACTGACTTGAAGCCGGGTCAGCTAATGGTTAAGGTTGTTAAAGATGAGCTTTCAGAGCTGATGGGTGGGGATGCTTCAGAGCTTAATATAGATGCTACTCCTTCAGTGATCCTGATGTCTGGTTTACAAGGTTCTGGTAAAACTACTTTTTCAGGAAAACTTGCTAACTACCTACAAAAAAAGAAAAATAAGAAGCCTTTATTGGTTGCATGTGATGTTTACAGGCCAGCGGCAATTGAGCAGCTTCAAGTGCTAGGAGATCAATTAGGTATTGATGTCTATAGTGATAAAGAGAATAAAGACCCGGTCTCTATTTCTCAGGCGGCAATAGTTCATGCGAAGTCTAATGGACACAACTTAATAATAATTGATACTGCTGGTAGATTAGCTATTGATGAGCTAATGATGAAAGAAATTTCAAATATCAAAAAAGCTATTAACCCACAGGAGATTTTATTTGTTGTCGATGCAATGACTGGTCAAGATGCTGTAAATACTGCTAAATCCTTTAATGAGGTTTTAGATTTTGATGGAGTTATTCTAACTAAATTAGACGGTGACACTAGAGGTGGAGCAGCGCTTTCTATAAAACAGGTTGTAAATAAGCCAATTAAATTTATTGGTACTGGGGAGAAAATGGAAGCTATCGATGTTTTCTATCCTTCTAGAATGGCGGATAGAATACTTGGGATGGGTGATGTGGTTTCGCTTGTGGAACGAGCTCAAGAGCAATTTGATGAGAAAGAAGCAAGAAAGATTCAGAAAAAAATAGCTAAAAACACATTTGGTTTAGATGATTTTTTGAAGCAAATTCATCAAATCAAAAAAATGGGTAATATGAAGGATCTGGTAGGAATGATTCCCGGCGCTGGTAAAATGTTAAAAGATGTTGATATCGATGATGATTCGTTTAAACATATTGAGGCTATGATACACTCTATGACTCCAAAAGAAAGGTCTACCCCTTCGTTAATTAATAAGTCAAGAAAAGAACGTATTGGAAAAGGTTCGGGTACTTCTATTCAGCAAATAAATCAACTATTAAAACAATTTACTCAAATGAGTAAAATGATGAAAATGATGCAAGGCGGTGGGGCTAATAAGATGATGCAGATGATGCAAAACATGAAAAAATAAGATATATTTTATGATAATTTTAGATGGTAAAAAAACAAGTGGCGAAATTAAAGATGAGATAGCTTTTTCGGTAAAAGAAATTGTTTCTAACGGCTTAAGACCTCCTCATTTAGCTGCTGTTATTGTTGGTGAAGATGGTGCTAGTTTGACCTATGTTGGTAGTAAAGTTAGAGCTTGTAAAAGAGTTGGATTTGACTCTACACTGATAAAACTTTCCGAAAAAATATCTGAATCAGAACTACTTTTAAAAGTAAAAGAGCTTAACGAAAATGATAACATTGACGGTTATATTGTTCAATTACCTCTTCCTTCGCATATTGACACTCAAAAAATATTAATGGCGGTAGATCCGGACAAAGACGTAGATGGTTTTCATCCTACGAACTTCGGAAAAATGGCTTTAAATCTCCCCACTTTTATTTCTGCTACTCCATATGGTATAATAGAATTATTAGATCGCTATAATGTTGAAACTAGCGGCAAGCATACGGTAGTTATTGGTAGGTCTGATATTGTAGGTAGACCAATTAGTATACTCATGAGTAGAAAAAGTAAAGTTGGTAATTCAACTGTCACTCTGGCTCACAGCCGTACTAAAAACATAAAAGAGCTTACTCTACAAGCAGATATTATAATTTCAGCTCTAGGTGTGCCGAATTTTGTTACAGAAGATATGGTGAAAGATGGGGTGGTTATAGTGGATGTTGGGATTACAAGAGTTAAAAATGATTCAAAAAAAGGGTATGAAATAGTAGGAGATGTTGATTATGTAAACGTGTCTAAAAAAGCAAGTTTTATAACCCCAGTTCCTGGTGGTGTTGGCCCTATGACTATAGCAATGTTGTTAAAGAATACTCTACAGGCCAAGTTATAACCAATTTATATAATGCATAAATCAGAGCTTCAACCAATATTGAAATCATTCTTTCCTATTCTAGAGGAAGATTCACTGCGCATCAAGGCTTTTATATAATTCGTGGCTCTGTGCAAAGTGCTATACTGTCGGGTTACGAAGTTGTCGATAAAATATTGGATTAGACAGGTTCCAAAACAGCTAACTTTAGTTAAATAATATATATAACTACTTTTCAAAAATTTGATTAAAATCCTTAAAGGATTTGAATTCTAACGCATTTCCAGACGGGTCTTTAAAAAACATTGTAGCTTGTTCTCCTGCAAGGCCTTCAAATCGGATGTAAGGTTCTATAATAAATTTTATTTTTTTAGATAACAACATTTTTGATAATTCTTGAAATTTTCCCCATTCTAAGACGACTCCAAAATGAGGAATTGGCACGTCTTTTCCGTCCACTAGGTTTGCGTGTGATTTCTCTTCTGATTTTTCTTTGAAATGAATAACTAGTTGGTGCCCAAAAAAATCAAAGTCAACCCAATGATCACTGCTTCTACCTTCTTTGCAGCCTAGGATTTGTTTGTAAAAATTTCTACACTTTGATAGGTTGTCAACGGGAATTGCTAAATGAAAGGGGGTTAAATTACTCATTATCTATTAGTTTGTTTAAAGAGCTTATTTCCTCGTTTGTAAGCTCTCTGTATTCTCCTAAAGGCAAGTCTAATTTGATATTCATTATTCTGGTTCTGTCTAGAGAAACAACTTTATAATTAAAATACTCACACATTCTTCTGATTTGTCTATTTAAACCTTGGGTTAGGATAATCTTAAATTCATTACTGCTTAATTTTTTGATTACACATTCCTTTGTGATTGTATCTAAAATCGGCACCCCTTTTGACATTCGATCGATAATAGTTTGAGAAAGAGGTTTGTCCACTTTTACGATGTACTCCTTTTCATGATTATGCTCAGTTCGTAAAATTTTATTCACAATATCTCCATCGTTTGTTAGAAGAATAAGCCCTGAGCTAGGTTTGTCTAACCTTCCTATTGGGAATATTCTCTCTGGGTAATTTATAAAATCTATTATGTTGTCTTTTTCAACTTTTGTATCCGTAGTACATACTATGCCGATTGGTTTGTTTAATGCTAAATAGATTTTCCTCTTTGTTTTTACTTCAACTAGTTTATCGTCTATTTTTATTTCATCGGAAATATTTATTTTCTGGCCTAGGGATGCAACTTCATTGTTTATAAAAACTCGACCGGATTCAATAAGTTTATCTCCAGCTCTTCTTGAGCAATACCCAATTTCACTTAAATATTTATTTAATCTAATTTTTTGTTCTTCCATCTAATTTATCCATTGTAAGTATAGGTCATTGATCATAGCGTTATCTGGAATCTGTGCTTTATCAATCTCGATATTTGAATTATACCTTAGGTTTGAGGGTAGCTGGTTTTTGTCTATTGTAAAATATAAATTAGCTGAATTAATTGAGATGATTATGTTTCTCAAGCTATTCTGAATGCTACTTATGTTGTAATTATCTCTTATTTCTTTAAAAGTACTACTTGAGCCGATTCCTTTTTTTGTTTTATATTTTGGATCAATAATTCTGATAAGTTTAGCAGTGGAGGTGTAGTCTAAGTCCTCTTTAGGAGTGATTTCTAGCAGTTCATTTCCTTTTTTGTCAAGTATAGTGATGTCATTAAACTTACCAGTAAAACTATCTCCTGAAATGTCATTCCTTATTGAATCATTTTTAAAAATTTGAATCAAATCTTTAATCATTGTAGTGTCAGTTACATGTCCGATGCTATTTTTAGAAATTAAATAGGGGTCTTTTTCTGTAGAACATGAAGTAATGATTGCTGTTACAAGTAATATTAATATAAATCTATTCATTATAATTTTTTAGTATTTAACGTTCAGTAAATATAATTATTTAAGACCTCTAAGTTTAATTATTTATTAAAAAAAAGGTTTGTTATTATTTTAGTAGTAAATAGAAATTTATATTTGCATCCGATGGATGATAATATTAAAAAATTAGTTGATAAAGGCGATATGCTTCCATTAATGGAGGCGTTTTACACGATACAAGGAGAGGGCTTTCATAAAGGTACTGCCGCTTACTTTATTAGACTTGGTGGTTGTGATGTTGGATGTCATTGGTGTGATGTTAAGGAAAGTTGGAATGCACTAACACATCCTCCTACTCTTACTACAGAGATTGTAAAAAATGCCGAGCCATTTAGTGATACTGTAGTTATTACTGGTGGTGAGCCTTTGATGTGGGACATGACCGCGTTAACTAACATTTTAAAAGACAACAACAAATTAGTTCATATAGAAACCTCTGGGGCTTATGATTTGTCTGGTACTTGGGATTGGATATGTTTATCTCCAAAAAAAAATAAATTGCCTAAGCAAAAAATATATGAGGTTGCAAATGAGCTTAAGATGATTATTTATAATAAAGACGATTTTAAGTTTGCAGAGAAAGAAGCTTCTAAAGTTAATTCAGAGTGCATTTTATTTTTACAACCAGAATGGAGTAAAAGAGAAGTGGTTATGCCGCTTATTGTTGACTACGTAATGCAAAATCCTAAATGGAAAATCTCTCTTCAGACGCACAAATACTTAAATATCCCTTAATTACTTATTGAAAGGATAGGTTCATTTGTTCAAACTTATTATTACATATAGTTATTAAATATCGTAAATATGTTTATATATGTAATTAATAATCTCATATAACTTTATTTTAATAATATTATATAGATATTTGATTAAAATATATAATATGTGTGGAATAGTTTGTGCTTTCGATATTAAACAAAACTCAGAGTCATTAAGGCCAAAGATATTAGAAATGTCTAAAAAAATTAGACACAGAGGGCCGGATTGGAGTGGTGTTTATAGTTCTAGTAATGCAATAATGGCTCACGAGAGACTCGCGATTGTCGATCCTAAATCTGGTAGACAGCCTCTTTTTAGTGCTGATAAAAAATTAATATTAGCAGCTAACGGTGAGATTTATAATCACTCAGAATTAAGAGAGGAGTTTGCAGGCTCATATGATTTTTCTACTAATAGTGATTGTGAAGTTATTCTTGCTCTATATCAAAAATACGGTTGTGATTTTCTGGATAAAATGAATGGTATTTTTGGTTTTGCAATTTATGATGAGTTAAAAGATGAGTATTTTGTAGCTAGAGATCATGTTGGGGTTATTCCTCTTTACATTGGTTGGGATGATGAGGGTACTTTTTACGTTGCTTCAGAATTAAAAGCGTTAGAGGGTACTTGTAGTAAAATAGAATTATTCCCTCCTGGACATTATTACCACAGTAAGCAAAAGGAGTTTGTTAAATGGTATCAAAGAGATTGGAGTGATTATCATGCTATAAATAACAATAAAACAAGTATAAAGAAAGTTAAAGATGCGTTAGAGTCAGCTGTACATAGACAGTTGATGAGTGATGTTCCTTACGGCGTTTTATTATCAGGAGGTTTAGATTCGTCTATTACATCCGCAATTGCAAAAAAATATTCTCAAAAAAGAATTGAAAGCGGTGATAAGT
The DNA here is from genome assembly GCA_905182835.1 of uncultured Flavobacteriaceae bacterium. Classification (GTDB taxonomy): domain Bacteria; phylum Bacteroidota; class Bacteroidia; order Flavobacteriales; family Flavobacteriaceae; genus SGZJ01. Next base: position 6,861 of record CAJJDI010000037.1, read on the forward strand.
CAGATGCTTGGTGGCCTCAGTTGCACTCATTCTCGGTAGGCCTTGAAGGTTCTCCGGATTTATCTGCGGCTAGAAAAGTTGCAAAGCACATTGACACTATTCATCATGAAATTGTTTTTACAGTTCAAGAAGGCTTAGATGCTATTAAAGATGTTATTTATAATTTAGAAACATATGATATTACTACTATAAGAGCTTCAACTCCAATGTATTTAATGGCTAGGGTTATTAAGTCAATGGGAATTAAAATGGTCTTGTCAGGCGAGGGAGCAGATGAATTATTTGGCGGATACTTGTACTTTCATAAAGCTCCCAACTCTAAAGAATTTCATGAGGAAACAGTGAGGAAAATGAACAAACTACATATGTATGACTGTCTAAGGGCTAATAAAAGTTTAGCAGCATGGGGAATAGAAGGCAGGGTCCCTTTTTTAGATAAAGAATTTATTGATGTAGCGATGAGTATAAATCCAGATGATAAAATGATTAACTCAGAAAAAATGGAGAAATGGGTTTTAAGAAAAGCTTTTGAAGATTATTTGCCAGAGAGTATTGTTTGGAGGCAAAAAGAGCAGTTTAGCGATGGAGTTGGTTACAGTTGGATTGACAGCTTAAAGGAATTAGTTGATAGTGCTGTTTCGGACGATCAAATGAAATCTGTAAAACAGGATTTTCCTAGTCAGCCACCAACTTCAAAGGAAGAATATTACTACCGTTCAATATTTCAGTCTCATTTCCCTAGTAAAGCTGCAGCATTAAGTGTTCCTCAAGAGCCGTCAATTGCTTGTAGTACTCAAATTGCACTTGATTGGGACGAGGCTTTTAAAAACATGAACGAACCGTCTGGTAGAGCAATTCTTCAAGTTCATGAGGACGCTTATAAATCGTAAATTTAACTTAATTTTCAAGCTTAAAATTGTTAATAACTTATAGGCTTATTTAAGAATATGATAGCTTAAAAATTTTCACTTTTTTTTATATTTGTTACAATAAATCAACTGTAAGTATTCTTTGGTTTTTTTATTGAAAAAGAATTAAAATAAAAATATAATTTATGAGTGAAAATAAGCAAAGTTATTCGGCTGATAGTATACAAGCTCTTGAGGGAATGGAGCATGTTAGAATGCGTCCTTCTATGTATATTGGGGATGTTGGGTCAAGAGGTCTTCACCATTTGGTTTATGAAGTTGTAGATAATTCTATTGACGAGGCTCTTGCCGGTCATTGTAATGAGATTTCAGTTATAATAAATGAAGATAATTCTGTAACTACTATTGATGATGGTAGGGGTATCCCAGTTGATATTCATAAAAAAGAAGGAGTTTCTGCTTTAGAGGTTGTAATGACCAAGATTGGAGCTGGTGGAAAATTTGATAAGGATTCTTATAAAGTTTCTGGTGGTCTTCACGGAGTTGGAGTTAGTTGTGTTAATGCACTCTCTGAGAGCCTGAAAGCAACAGTATACAGAGATGGTAAGGTTTACGAGCAAGAATATGAACTAGGAAAGTCTTTATCTCCGGTAAAAGAAGTTGGCACTACTGACAAAAGAGGAACAATGGTTACTTTCAAGCCAGATCCTACTATTTTTATTCACACGCTTGAGTATAGCTACGACATATTAGCGTCAAGATTAAGAGAACTTGCTTACCTTAATAAAGGAATTACAGTTATTCTTATAGACAAAAGACACAAGGATGAAGAAGGAGAGTTTGTTAATGAGACTTTCCACTCTAAAGAAGGTTTAAAAGAATTTATTAAGTTTTTAGACGGCAATAGAGAGCCTTTATTGAAAGATGTTATTTCTTTCGAAGGAGAGAAAAATGGGGTGCCTGTTGAAGTAGCTATGGCATACAATACTTCCTATTCAGAAAATTTACATTCTTATGTAAATAATATTAACACTCATGAAGGTGGAACGCATTTATCTGGTTTTAGAAGAGGGTTGACACATACTTTGAAAAAATATGCAGATGGTTCAGGAATGCTAGATAAATTAAAATTTGAAATTTCTGGAGATGATTTTAGAGAAGGTTTAACAGCTATTATTTCTGTTAAAGTTTCTGAGCCTCAATTTGAAGGACAAACTAAGACTAAGTTAGGTAACAGAGAAGTTTCTTCAAGTGTTAGTCAGGCTGTTTCAGAGATGTTAACAGATTATTTAGAGGAACACCCAGAGGATGCTAAGATTATAGTACAAAAAGTAATACTTGCAGCCCAAGCTAGAACAGCGGCACAAAAGGCGCGTGAGATGGTTCAGAGAAAAACTGTTATGAGTCTTGGTGGTTTACCTGGTAAACTATCCGATTGTTCTGAACAAGATCCAGCAAAATGTGAAGTGTTTTTAGTGGAGGGAGATTCTGCAGGTGGTACTGCTAAGCAAGGTAGAGATAGAGCTTTTCAAGCTATACTTCCATTAAGAGGTAAAATTTTGAATGTAGAGAAAGCTATGCAACATAAGGTTTTTGAAAACGAAGAAATCAAAAATATTTTCACCGCTTTAGGAGTTACCATTGGTACAGAGGAAGATTCTAAGGCTCTAAATCTTTCGAAACTTAGATACCATAAGGTTGTTATAATGTGTGATGCGGATATAGATGGTAGTCATATTGCTACACTTATTTTAACTTTCTTTTTCAGGTACATGAAAGAACTAATTGAAGGAGGTCACATATATATAGCTACTCCACCGCTATACCTTGTTAAAAAAGGGGCAAAGAAAGAGTATGCATGGGACGATGATCAACGCGATATGATAGTGCAAAACTATGGTGATGGAGCAAAAATTCAAAGGTATAAAGGTTTAGGGGAAATGAATGCTACTCAATTATGGGATACTACAATGAACCCAGAATTTAGAACTTTAAGAAAAGTAGAAATTGAAAACATGATTGAAGCAGATAGGATTTTCTCAATGTTAATGGGAGATGAAGTTCCGCCAAGAAGAGAATTTATAGAAAAAAACGCGATCTATGCTAATATAGATGCTTAATTAATAAAAGAAATAATTATGAAAATAACTGTTGTTGGAGCAGGAGCAGTAGGTGCAAGTTGCGCGGAATATATAGCCATAAAAGACTTCGCTTCTGAAGTGGTTTTATTAGATATTAAAGAAGGGTTTGCAGAAGGAAAAGCAATGGATTTAATGCAAACTGCTTCGTTGAATAATTTTGACACCAAAATTACAGGAACTACGAATGACTATAGTAAAACGGCAAATAGCTCAATTTGTGTTGTAACATCAGGAATTCCTAGAAAACCAGGGATGACACGCGAAGAGTTAATTGGCATAAATGCTGGTATTGTAAAAACAGTTACATCTAACTTAATAGAACACTCTCCAAATACCATACTAATTATAGTTAGCAATCCAATGGATTCAATGACATACCTTGTTCATAAAACAACAAGTTTGCCTAAAAATAGAATTATTGGAATGGGTGGTGCTTTAGATTCTGCTAGGTTTAAATACAGATTAGCCGAAGCTTTAGATGCGCCAATTAGTGATGTTGATGGTATGGTTATTGGAGGTCACAGTGACGTTGGTATGGTTCCGTTAATTTCTAATGCAACAAGAAATAGCATTAAGGTTTCTGAATTTCTTTCTAGTGAAAGACTTTCGAAAGTAAAAGAAGACACTAAAGTAGGAGGGGCGACACTTACTAAATTACTAGGTACATCAGCTTGGTATGCACCTGGAGCTGCGGTAAGCGGTATAGTACAAGCAATTGCATGCGATCAAAAGAAAATGTTCCCTTGTTCAGTTTTGTTAGAGGGTGAATATGGTCTTACGGATCTATCAATTGGTGTTCCTGTTATACTTGGAAAAAATGGTATTGAAGAAATAGTTAAAATAGAATTAAGCGAAGCAGATATGCAACATTTGCATCAAAGTGCTGAGGGTGTTAAGAAAACAAATAGCCTATTGTCACTATAATTCTCTAATAAATTTCTGGTTGTTTTTTGTCTCCAGTTAAACAGATAACATAGAAATGATTCATTTCTGTTGTCATTTTATTAGTTAAATCATATATTTGCTCGTTTTTAAATTGAATAAAATACATCACAATGCAGAATAAAGGATTAGTAAAATTGTTTGCTTTATTATTTGGTTTGGTTAGTATATACCAATTATCATTTACATTTAAGGCAAATCAGATTGAAGATAATGCAGCTCAATATGCAATCAGTAAAGTTTCTGAGTCTCAAATAGATTTTGATAAACAAAGAAACGATATTGAAGATAAGTATGTAGATTCACTGTCAAACATTTCGGTTTTTGATATTGGTGTATCTAACTATACTTTTGCTGAAGTTAAAGATAGAGCTATGAATTTAGGTCTGGATTTAAAGGGTGGTATAAATGTAATTCTTCAAATCTCGGTTAAAGATATCTTAAAAGGTCTATCCAACAACAGTAGAGACCCTCTTTTCAACCAAGCACTTATTGATGCTGAAGAAATTCAGAAAAATAGCCAAAACACATATCTTGAAGATTTTTTCGTTGCATTTGATGCAATTAAAGGAGATACCAATCTTGCTTCTCCAGATATTTTTGCTAATAGAAGTTTAAGTGAAGAAATTACTTTTGATATGTCTGATGAAGATGTTCAACCGATAATTAAAGAAAAAATTGATGAATCTATTGTTTCTGCTTTTGAAGTTTTAAGAAAAAGGATAGATAAGTTTGGTGTTACTCAGCCTAATATACAAAGACTTGGTAGTTCAGGTAGAATATTAGTAGAATTACCTGGAGCTAAGGATATAGGTAGAGTTAAGAAATTACTTCAAAGTACAGCTCAGTTAGAATTTTGGGATGCTTTCAGAGGACAAGATTTTTTAAACTTTATTGTACAAGCGAACGAAGTAGTTAAATCTATGGAAGACACTCAAAAAGTATCAACAAGTTCTGATAACACAAATAGTGAAATTGATGATTTATTAGGGACAGACTCTGATACAACTTTTGTAGAAGTTAACCCAATACTTGATGCAATTAGAGCACAAGGGTATGCTGGTGGACCTGTTATAGCGACTTTTGATCTTAAAGAAAAGCAAAGAATATCAGATTATCTTAAAATGCCAGAGGTTAAATCTTTACTTCCTGCAGAACAAAGGTATGCTAAATTTGTGTGGGGTATTCCTCAGTTAGATCTTGAAGGTAACGAACTAGTAGAGTTATATGTTCTTCAGGGTAATAGAGACAATAAACCTGAATTAAGCGGTTCGGTAATCGTAGATGCTAGTCAGCAAATGGACATTAGAAACAACCCTACAGTGAGCATGCAAATGAACGGTAAAGGGGCAAAGGTTTGGGAAAAAATGACAGGTAATGCTTTCACTAAAGGAAGTCAAATAGCTATTGTTTTAGATGAAACAGTTTATTCTGCTCCTGGTGTAACAACTGGTGCTATTTCTGGAGGTAATTCTGAAATATCAGGGTCATTTACACTTGCAGAAGCAAAAGATTTAGCAAATGTTTTAATGGCAGGTAAACTTCCTGCTTCTGCGGATATAATTCAAGCAGATGAAGTAGGTCCAACTCTTGGTAAAGAAGCAATTGATACAGGTTCTAGATCTTTTATTATAGCTCTTATGTTAGTTTTAGCATGGATGATATTTTACTATGGTAAAGCAGGTATATTTTCTAACATAGCCCTAACATTAAACATACTCTTTATATTTGGAGTTCTTGCAGGTTTAGGAGCCGTATTGACTTTGCCTGGAATTGCAGGTATTGTTCTTACAATAGGTATTGCTGTTGATGCAAACGTTCTTATATATGAAAGAATAAGAGAGGAATTACTAAAAGGTAAAAAACAAGCTGCTGCCATTCAGGATGGTTTTAGTAATGCCTTGTCTTCTATATTAGATGCAAATATAACTACTGGTTTAACTGCATTAATCTTATTTTCTTTAGGTACAGGTCCAATAAAAGGGTTTGCAACTACTTTATTAATAGGTATTCTAACATCTTTATTTACTGCCATCTTTATTACTAGAATTCTAATAGAATGGAATATGAATAGAGGAGGAAGTTTAGACTTTTCAACTCGTTTAACAAAAGGATTATTTAGAAATATTTCTGTTAATTTCCTTAAGAAAACAAAAATCACATATCTTATTTCTGGTTCTATTATTATAGCAGGTTTAGCATCTTTATTTACAACAGGTCTTGACCAAGGAATTGATTTTGTTGGTGGAAGGACTTACACAGTAAGGTTTGCTCAAGATGTTAGCACCGAAGAGGTAAAATTAGAAACCAATGCAATATTTGGAAGTTCTGTAGTTAAAACTATAGGCTCTGCCAATCAACTTAAAATATCAACTAAATATAAAGTGGATGAAAATTCTGCAGAAGTTGATGAGGAAATTCAAAACAAATTATTCAAGTCCTTAGTAAACTTTTTGCCAAAGGGATATACATATACTCAGTTCTTAAATGCTGAAAATAATGTTGGAAAAATGCTTTCAGGAAAGGTTAGTCCAACTATTGCTGATGATATAAAACAATCCTCACTATGGGCTGTTTTAGCTTCTTTAGTGGTTGTGTTTTTATATATTCTACTTAGGTTTAAAAAATGGCAATTCTCTCTTGGAGCAGTTGCAGCTGTTTTTCATGATGTACTGATTGTGTTGGGTATATTTTCTTTAACGTATAAGTATATGCCATTTAACATGGAGATAGATCAAGCATTTATTGCAGCTATTCTTACGGTAATTGGATATTCTTTAAATGATACGGTGGTTGTGTTTGACAGAATTAGAGAGTTTATTGAAGAGCACTCAACTTGGGAATTTGATAAAATTGTAAATTCTGCATTGAACAGTACGTTAAGTAGGACTTTAAATACTTCATTCACGACATTAGTTGTGTTAATGTCTATGTTCATTCTTGGTGCCGACTCACTTAGAGGTTTACTATTTGCGCTTATTATCGGAGTTTTAGTTGGAACGTATTCATCTGTGTTTATTGCTACTCCAATTATGCGTGATACGATCGGTAAGTCAGTAAAATAATGTAGGGAGTTTTAATTTCTGAAATATTTTTTATCTATATAGTACGTTCCAAATGGAATTATTGATGATATCAATATTTGAAAAGTTTTAATTGTACTCCATTTGAATACTCTACTATTTATGATTGTCATAGCGACATAGGTTACAAACAATAGTCCGTGTGGCATCCCTAGAAGCTTAACTAACTGAGGATTATCTGCGTAATATTTAACTGGAACCGCTACAAATAGCAATAAGATATAAGAAGCCCCTTCCAAATAGCCAACTGTTCTAAAAAGTTTTATCATTTTCTAAACATATAATATAGCCCTAGTAGTATAAATGGAATACTTAATGCCTGTCCAGTATTCATTCCTAGAATCCAATCTTCTCTTCCAGTTACTTGTGCTTCCTTGAAAAACTCTACAACAAATCTTGTGGTCCATAGAAGTATTAAAAATAACCCAAACATGTACCCTGACTTTAATACTTTTGAGGTCTTCCAATAGGTTAAATACACTATTATAAAGACAATTAAATAACCAAAGGCTTCGTACAGTTGCCCAGGGTGTCTAGGCTCTGTTTCACCTATAGCTTCGAAAACTACACCAAAAATACTATCTGTTTTATGGCCTATAATTTCTGAATTAAAAAAATTACCTACTCGAATAAATACAGCTCCTATTGAAACAGGAACTACAACTCTATCGAGAATCCATAAAATATTTTTCTTTAAAACCCTTTTGTTGTATAAATACATTGAATATATTATTCCAATAGCAGCACCATGACTAGCTAAACCTCTAAAGCCAGTGAATTCAAAAGTTGGATTAAATCTAAAGGGAAGGAAAACACTAAAGAAATCTTGTTGAAAAAGCTCTGCTTGATAAAAAATAACATGACCTAGCCTTGCGCCTATAATTGTACCTAAAATCGTATACATAAATAAAGAATCTAAACTTTCTTCAGACAAAGATTCTTTCTTGTATATTTTTTTCATCAAGTAATGGCCAATAGTAAATGCAGCAATCCACATCAAACTGTAATAGTGAATTGTAAATTTTCCAAATATATTAATGCCTTCAGATGAAGGATTCCAAACTATATCTAATGCGTACATACTTTATAAGTTTTATTTTTTAATATTTTTTTTTGGTACAGGATCATAACCTGATCTGCCCCAAGGATGACAACTAAATATTCTTATTATCATTAATTTAGAACCCTTAAAAATTCCATATTTTTTTAATGCTTCTATTGAATAATGTGAGCAAGTAGGTTCAAACCTGCATGTTGCAGGTGTTAGAGGGGAAATTAAGTGTTGATAGATTTTAATTAGAATAATGAAAGGTAGAGTGAATATCTTCATTTTCAATTAATTGAATACGTAGTTTCGTTATTACTATCCTTTAAAGTAATTCCATTTTTACTTAAATCATCTCTTATCTTATCACTTAAAGCGTAGTTTTTATTTAGCCTAGCTTCCTCTCTCAATTCAATCAGTAGATTTACTGCAGAGTCCAGCTTGTCATTACTTGAGCTCAAAATATTTTTATTTTCTAGACCTAAAACATCAAAAATAAATTCATTAAACTTCGACTGTAGTATTTTTAAATCTGCCTTAGTTATTTGAGCTTTTTCAGACTTGATCTGATTTATAAATTTCACTGAGTTAAATAGTTCAGCAATTAATATTGGAGTATTAAAATCATCATTTAATGCACTGTAACAATTCTCTAACCATTTATTTATGTCCATATCGGAGCTTGAAGAGCTTTTTAAATTACTCAAGCTTTTTTGAGCTTCCATAAGTTTATTAAAACCTTTTTCGGATGCTTCAATCGCTTCGCTACTAAAATCTAATACGCTTCTGTAATGGGCTTGCAGTATGAAAAAACGAACAACACTTGCAGAAAATGGTTTTTTTAATATGGTATTATTTCCAGTTAAGATATCTCCTGGCAGAATGTTATTTCCAGTAGATTTAGCCATTTTACTTCCATTTAAAGTAAGCATATTTGCATGCATCCAAACATTTGCAGGGCTAGTTTTATTAAATGCAATAGATTGTGCGATTTCACATTCATGATGAGGGAATTTTAAATCCATTCCACCTCCGTGAATATCAAAATTATTGCCTAAATATTTTGTACTCATAGCAGTGCATTCTAAATGCCAACCAGGAAATCCATATCCCCATGGAGAATTCCATTTCATAATATGACTATCCTCTGCTTTTTTCCATAGGGCAAAATCTTGTGGATTTTTTTTATCACTTTGCCCATCTAGCTTTCTGGTATTATGAACTAAATCTTCAATTTTTCGTTTACTTAAAATCCCGTAATTATTGGATTTGTTATATTTAATAACATCAAAATATATGGATCCATTTACTTCATATGCTAGTTCATTCTTAAGAATAGTTTTTATAATCTCTATCTGTTCTATAATATGACCAGTAGCAGTAGGTTCAATACTAGGAGGGAGTAAATTAAATTCATTTAAAGTATTATGAAAATCAACGGTATATCGTTGAACTACTTCCATCGGCTCAATTTCCTCAATTCTAGCCTTTTTGCTTATCCTATCTTCTCCATTATCGCTGTCATTCTCAAGATGCCCAGCATCTGTAATATTTCTTACATAGCGAACTTTAAACCCAAGGTGAAGTAGATATCGGTAGATGATATCAAATGACATGAATGTTCTGACATTACCAAGGTGAACATTACTGTATACGGTAGGTCCACATACGTACATGCCTACACTTTCTTTGTTAATTGGTTTGAGTGATTCTTTCTTACCAGTTAATGAGTTGTATATTTTAAGATTATTTTTTTTGTAGGTAGACATTAATTAAAGTTAACAATTATAAGTCTTCAAAAGAAGTATCTAATTGAATATATTTCAAAAATTCTTCTCTTGTTTCAGCTTTTTGGAATGCTCCACCAAACTCACTTGTTACTGTGCTGCAATCTGTATCTCTGATTCCTCTTGAGTTAACGCATAAATGTTTAGCATCAATAACACATGCAACATCCTCCGTGTTTAACACTATTTGTAATTCCTTTACCACTTGAATAGTTAGTCTTTCTTGCACTTGTGGTCTCTTTGCAAAGTAATCCACAATTCTATTCATTTTAGATAGACCTACGACTGTTCCGTTAGAAATGTAAGCTATATGAGCTTTTCCAACAATTGGCAGCAGGTGATGCTCACAAGTTGAATATACTGATATGTTCTTCTCTACCAGCATTTCCTTGTACTTGTACTTATTATCAAAAGTGGAAGCTACTGGCTTTTTTACAGGATTTAACCCACCGAAAATTTCATTAACAAATGCTTTAGCAACTCTTTTTGGAGTTCCTTTCAGGCTATCATCTGTTAAGTCAAGTCCAAGAGTATGAAGAATATTTTTCATATTTTCTTCAATTATTGAAATTTTATCCTCGTCAGATATGTCAAAAGCATCAATTCTTAATGGTGTATCAGAAGAGGATGCTATATGATCCTCTCCAAATGTATCAATTTGTTCTGCTAAGTTATTTTCTTCCATTATTAGTTATATGTTCTATAAATTAAACGTAATTCAAAGATAGTAATTAATACTTTATTTGTAAATACATTCAGAATTTAAAAGCTATATTTCTTGATAATTTTCTATATCTAAAAATTTCATTTAAATTAGCTTGAATTTATACCCAAAATGATGACTAGACTTCTGTGTTTTATTTTATTTCATTTGTCAATTAATTTTGTTTTAGGTCAAGAAAATAATAAAACTTTTAATTCATCTATTGAAACACAAGACTACTATAAATGGGTGATTAATTATCCTGACAACACCAACTTATCATTTACTAATTCTGAAATAGAAATGCTTGAATACGTTTATGCAGAAAATTTAAAAAATCAAATCTTTGATAAGCCCTCAAGAAGCTTAGATGTTAAACACATTTTTAGAAATAGGGTTTTTATACAAAAAGAGGATGTAAAAGACATTTCAAATTACCCACTTCTGTCTACAGTTTTAGTTTTTGACATATTTAATAAAGGCATGGAAATTCCTATGTTTACTTTAGATAATTTTAACCCATTGGTTTATAATTTTAATTTTAATTCAAAATCTAGATTAATTTATAGAGTTGATAACACTCAATTCCTGATAATAATTAAATCCAAATTTAATTAAGCTATATGAAGAAGTATTTGTTTGTTTATTTTTTGATTTTACCAATTTTGGGTTTTTCTCAAGATATATTAATAAGTGAAGGTGGAACAGTGAATACTTGTTCAGGAACTTTATATGATTCAGGTGGAGGAAATGGAAATTACTCAAGTAACGAAGATTATATTATAACTATATGTCCTGATAGCCCAGGGCAAAATATTGAATTAGACTTTATTTCTTTCAGTACACAGCTTAATGCTGATATTTTAACAATTTATGATGGGCCTGATAATACAGGAACAGGAACAACTTACTCTGGTAATGCTACTCAAAGCCCAGGTTTTGTTACAGCTACAAATGCATCTGGATGTATTACTGTTGAATTTTTCAGTAATGCTTCTGCTAATACAACTGGTTTTGCTGCAAACATCTCCTGTTATCAACCATGTCAAGAAATTATAGGCTCAATAGACAGTGTAACTCCTGTGCCCAACGCAGAGGGTCAAGTGACCGTTTGTCCAGGAGAAGAGGTTACATTTACAGCGTCTGGAGAGTTCTCTAATACAGATGCAGGGGCAACTTTTGCATGGGAATTTGGAGATGGTACAACTGCAGAAGGTTTAACGGTGACTAAGGTTTATGATCAGTCTGGAATTTTTTCAGCAGGTCTAGTAATTACGGACACTAATCCTCTTGGCTGCTCTTCTTTACAAATTACTCAAATAGTTATAGTAGCCCCTTCCATTGATTTTACAGGGACTATTGCTGGTAAAACAGAGCTATGCTTTGGAGATAGCACAACATTATTTGGTGTTGCAGAAAGCACTCAGCTAGAAGATTGTGCACCTGAAATTTACGAAGAAACTTGGCTTGAAGACACTCAAAGTACGGGGCAGCAGGCTTCTTATGAGTCAACAATTAATGTTGAGTGTTATGCTGACGGACTCGAGCTTACTGATATATCTCAATTAATACAAATATGTGTTGTAATTGAGCATTCTTTTATAGGTGATTTAGATATGCTATTAACTGCTCCAAATGGACAATCTGTTTATTTTGCTCAATATGGAGATGGTAACGATCCAGGAACTTCATTAGGTATTCCTGATGAACTCGATAATGGAAATCCTGGGACAGGTTGGGAATATTGTTTCACGCCTACATCTACATTAGACATTTCTTCAACTGGAGGAACAACCGTTCCAGCGGGAATATATGGCGCTTCAAATGGTTCAGAATTTATAGACTTATTAGGAACCTCTTTAAATGGGGAATGGACATTTACTGTTATTGATAGTTGGGCAGCAGATGATGGGACAATTTTTTCTTGGAATCTAGATTTTGATCCTGCATTATCGGCACCTCCATCAGAAATTATTTCTCAAGAGTGGTTGGATGATCCATCAATTGTTTCAGTGGATGGTAATAATATAATAGTTTCTCCAACTGAATATGGCGAATATTGTTACACATATGTTGTTCAAGATGATTTTGGATGTGAATACTCAGAAACGGTATGTATAAATGTAGAAGAAGAAATTATTACTGAAGCATCTAATAATTTGTACATATGTGATCCGCTAACAGCAGATTTGTTTTTTGATTTCACAGACAATGAGACGTTAATTTCATCTATTGCTCCAGTTCCTGAAAATTTAATTATTTCTTTTCATGAATCTATTGAAGAAGCTGAAAATGGATCAAATTCTATTACAGGTTACAATAATTATTTAGGAATAGATGATCAAATAATTCATGTACGAATAGAATACATTGATTCTAACTGTTATGAGTTACAATCGTTTATACTAAATGTGACAGACCCACCAGTTATTAACTCGGTAAATCAAATAATTGTTTGTGACGATCAAACTAATGATGGTATTGTTGATTACGACTTAACTCTTTTGAACCCTCAGATATTAGGCAGTCAAGATGCGGCAGATTATTTAATTTCTTATTATTTAAGTTATGATAATGCATTTGATTCTACTGATGAATTGACAATACCTTATGGTATTACAGATGCTTCACAAGTTTGGGTTCGTATAGATGCATTAGGAACAGCAGGTTGTTTTAATATAAGTCAAGCTGATCTTTTAAGTTTTCAAATTGATCCTGCTGACGATTCTTCTTTCGATATGACACCTACCTGTGATGGAGCGGTAATTTCTAGTATAGCTACTACTGGAGGTACATTTGCGTTTGATGTTGCGCCAATAGATCTTGCCGTAATAGACCCTACAACAGGATTAATTACAGATGGTGATTACAATACAACTTATTCAGTTAGTTATACAACTATTGGTAATTGCCCAACAACAACTATAGTTCCAGTTACATCAAATTTACCTGACGATTCTTCTTTTGAAATAACTCCGACTTGTGATGGAGCAAATACTATTGTTACAGGACTTGTTGGCGGTTCCTTTAATCTTTCTACAGGACCTCCAGGAACTGTTGGCGCACCAACATCTGCAATTATAAACCCATCCACTGGAGAAATTACTGCAGGTGGCTTTGGTAATACATATTATCTAACTTATACTACTAATGGTACATGTCCAACACAAACTACATTTTCGGTTACCACAGATGTGCCGGATGATTCTTCATTCTTGATGACATCTACTTGTGATGGAGGTACAGCAACTATTATAGGTTTAACTGGAGGTACGTTTGCCTTTAATACAGTCCCAATAGATGATGCCGTTATAGATATAGTTACAGGAACAATTACAGGTGGAGGGTATGATACTTTTTATTCAGTTAGTTATACGACTAACGGTACATGTCCGACAGAAACTATATTTTCGGTTATCTCAGAAGTGCCGGATGATTCTTCCTTTGAAATGACTCCTACATGTGATGGAGGAATAGCAACTATTACAGGATTAGCAGGGGGAACTTTCGTTTTCGACACAGCACCAACAGATGGAGCAGTAATAGATTCTTTAACAGGAACAATTACAGCTGGTGATTACAATACAACTTATTCAGTTAGTTACACTACTAACGGAGATTGTCCAACCACGACAATAGTTTCCGTAACATCCATTATTGCAGATGATTCTTCTTTTGAAATGACTCCAACATGTGATGGTGGAACAGCTACTGTTACTGGCTTATCTGGTGGAATCTTCTCATTTGAAACTGCACCAACTGATGGAGCAGTAATAGATTCTTCAACGGGAACAATTACAGGTGGAGGATACGACACTACATACAGTATTATATACACAACCCCTCAAATAAGCAGTAATATTATTAGTATAGGAGATCTTTATTGGACAAATATTAATGCTGATGTTAGTACCTATCGAGATGGGACTCCTATTCCTGAAATTACAACTGATGAAGAGTGGTTTGGAACAACAACAGGTGCTTGGTGTTACTATAATAATGACCCAGAAAATGGGCAAGTTTATGGTAAACTATATAATGCCTATGCAATAAAGGGTAAGCATGATAATGATCCAACTACTCCAAATAAAGAATTTGCTCCTATAGAGACTAGAGTTCCTAATAATAATGATTGGGATAACTTGTTAAGTAGTATCGGTATGGATTATAGTTTATTTAGTCTTTCTCCAGGAACCCAATCTACTGAAAATGAAGGAAGCACCTTGGCTGGGACTAGTAGTTTGTGGTTTAACAACCCAAATAATTGTAGTGGAGGAAATTCAGGAATTGATGATGCTTTAATTAATGATTTTGACTTTGACATTACTAACTTTAATTGGCTTCCAGGTGGTTATAGAAGTGGTGGTTGGAGCGCTGTGAATCCTAGTTTTTGTTTAATCAACGAATGGGGACACTTGTGGTCAAGTTCAAATGTTGGAGAATACTTATACAGTATTTCTATAACACATAACCTTACTGGAATTCGACAAAGTCATGGACTTAATAACTATGGTAGATATGTTCGTTTTGTTAGGGATGATATTGAAACTAGTTCAAATTTTAGTAACTGCCCAACTTCAACAATTATCGAAGTTACTACTTTATCCTCTGATGATTCT
>CAJJDI010000038.1 GCA_905182835.1 uncultured Flavobacteriaceae bacterium
TATGCCAATTCAAACACCTAATCAAAAAGTTAGTCAAGTAAAAAAAATAGGCAAGGATAACATTAAGGTAGTTTTAATTGGGGATAATTATGATGAAGCGCATAATGCTGCAGTTTCTTTTTGTGAATCTAATCATCAAACATATATTCATCCATTTGATGATATAGATGTTATAACTGGTCAAGGCACTTTGTTTTTAGAGATCATTCAACAAGCTCCCAGAGAATTAGATTATTTATTTGTTCCAATTGGTGGAGGTGGATTGATATCGGGTGCAATTTCAGTATTCAAGCAATTATCTCCAAACACAAAAATTATTGGGATTGAAACAATGGGAGCTCCAGCAATGAATAATTCTTTAGAAAATGGTAAAAACATTACTTTAGATTCTATAGATACTTTTGTTGATGGCGCTTGTGTGAAAAGAGTAGGGGAGATATCATTTAAATTTTGCAAAGAATATTTGGATGATATAATTTTGATTAATGAAGGGGAAATATGTCACACTCTAATAGATCTTTATAATAATGAACATATTGAAGTTGAGCTTGCTGGAGCAATGTCTGTAAGTGCTTTAAACAAATATTCAAATAAAATTATTGGTAAAAATGTAGCTTGTATTATATGTGGAGCTAACAATGATAAAAGTAGAATGCCTGAAATCAAGAAAAAAGCGATTCTCTGGAAAAAATCTAAAAAATAAAATTAATTATCAACACTAAAACGTTTGAGTTTTATTTTTCTTGAGTTATAAAGTACTTTTTATTTAAATTGAGCTTTAAATTTTAATATCTATGAAAAAGTTAAATATATTTCTTTGTTTATTATTTATATCAATGCAATCTTGCAATTATAAATCGGGAGAATCAATACAGGATACAACATTAATAGATCCAATTACAAATGAAGTCATAGAGACCTCAGTTTTATATGAGGTAAATATTCGTCAATATTCGAAGGAGGGTACTTTTTCAGCTTTTTCTAAAGATATTCCAGGGTTGAAAACTCTTGGTGTAAAAATTATTTGGCTTATGCCTATCTTTCCTATTTCTGAAACTAAGCGAAAAGCTACTGGTGGAGAGTTTGCTAATTTAATTCAAGACCCTTTTGTGAGGGATAGAATGTTAGGTAGCTACTATGCAGTTTCAGACTATACTAAAGTTAATACAGAGTTTGGCTCCATAGAGGATTTTAGACACTTGATTAATGAAGCTCATAAAAATGATATGTACGTTATTTTGGATTGGGTACCTAATCATACTGGTTGGGATCACAGTTGGATTACATCAAATCCTGAATATTATACTCAAGATAAAAATGGAAACATAATTGACCCTATTAATCCTGATACTGGAGAGTCCTGGGGTTGGCAAGATGTAGCAGATTTAGATTACACTAATTATGAGATGAGAGATCAGATGTTGAGCGACATGAAATATTGGGTTGAAAAAGAAAATATTGATGGATTTAGGTGTGATGTAGCTGGGGCTGTGCCTTTAGATTTTTGGGAATCAACGATCAAAGAGTTAAGGTCGAAAAAATCACTTTTTATGTTAGCAGAAGCTCATGAGTCAGAACTTGTTAAAGGGAGTCATTTATTTGATATGGTTTACGGATGGGATAGACATCATACGTTTAATAAAATGGCTAAGTCTGAAAAAGCTCCGGAATTATGGAGAGAAAGTATTGGTAAAGACCTTAGTCGATATGAAGTTGATGATATTTTAATGAATTTCGTCACTAATCATGATGAAAACTCTTGGAATGGCACAGTTAGAGAGCGTTTGTCCGACGCTTCCGAGGTGCTTACTGCTTTGAGTTTTTTAGCACCAGGAATGCCTTTAATTTATTCTGGACAAGAGTATGATTTGGACCACCGCTTGTTATTTTTTGAAAAAGATCAAATTCCTAAAGAAAAAAAATTAATGTGGCCTCTACTAGAAAATTTGGCTAAATTAAAAAATAATAACCCTGCATTAAATGGGGGTAAAAATCCTGCGATGTATGAAAATATTGATTTAACTAACTCAAAGGTTCTTGCATTTAATAGAGTCAAAAACAAAAATAAAGTAACTTTTGTTGCGAATTTTTCAAATAGTGCTCAGGCTGTGAATAATCCAAGTTTTGGATCGAAAGATTATATTACAAATATACCTGAGAATGATAATATATTAAATTTAAGTCCTTGGAGTTTTAGAATATTGATTAAGAATTAATATACTTATTCTCTATTCTTTATTTTCATAAATCATATTTATAAAATCTTTCTATTTCTTAGTTAAAATTCACTATTTTTATTCTTCACATTTTTTTATAGAATATAACTACTTTACATGGGTAAACAAACAGTTAAAATATTTGACACTTCTTTGAGAGACGGGGAACAAGTTCCTGGTTGTAAGCTTAATACATCTCAAAAGGTTATAATCGCCCAAAAATTAGAGGATCTTGGAGTCGATGTTATAGAAGCAGGTTTTCCTGTGTCAAGTCCAGGAGATTTTAATTCTGTAGTTGAGATTTCAAAAATCATAAAAAACACTACAGTTTGTGCGCTTTCTAGAGCTGTTGAAAATGATATTAAAATTGCTGGTGAGGCTTTAAAATACGCTAAACTCCCAAGAATACACACTGGTATAGGTACGTCAGATTCACATATCAAGTATAAGTTCAACTCTACTCGAGATAAAATTATTGAATCGGGGTATAATGCTGTTAAGTATGCTAAAACATTTGTTGAAGATGTGGAGTTTTATGCGGAAGATGCTGGTAGAACTGATAATGAATTTTTGGCAAAAGTTTGTGAAAAAATGATAGAAGCAGGTGCTACGGTTTTAAACATCCCTGATACTACAGGATACTGTTTACCTGAAGAGTATGGTGAGAAAATAAAGTATCTTTTTGAGAATGTTAAAAATATAGATAAGGCAATTATTTCATGTCATTGTCATAATGATTTAGGATTAGCAACCGCTAATTCAATTGCTGGGATAACAAATGGAGCAAGACAAATTGAATGCACAATTAATGGTATAGGGGAAAGAGCTGGAAACACATCTTTGGAAGAAGTTGTAATGATTATGAAACAACACGAAAACCTAAATTTAGATACCAATATAAACACTAAACTTTTATATGAGACAAGTAAATTAGTTTCTGAAAGTATGGGTATGTTTGTTCAGCCTAATAAAGCTATTGTTGGTGCTAATGCCTTTGCACATAGTTCTGGAATTCATCAAGATGGTGTAATAAAAAACAGAGAAACATATGAGATTATTGATCCATATGATGTAGGGGTTAATAAATCATCTATTATACTGACAGCAAGAAGTGGTAGATCGGCTTTAGCTTACCGTGCTAAATTGGTTGGTTTTGATTTATCTAAAGATGAACTTGATTTAGTCTACCCAGAATTTCTAAAATTTGCGGATAGTAATAAAAGTGTTTTAGATAAAGATATCCCGAAAATTATAAACAACATTTTATAGATAATAAACGAAATTATGAGCACTACTTTATTCGATAAAGTTTGGGATTCACATGTGGTAAATAAAATTTCTAATGGCCCAGATGTTTTATTTATAGACAGACATCTGATTCATGAAGTAACTAGTCCTGTCGCATTTATAGGCTTAAAAAATAGGGGTATAAAAGTTATGTACCCTGAGAAGACTTTCGCAACCGCTGATCACAACACGCCAACTATAAACCAGCACCTTCCTGTGTTGGATGCGCTATCAGCAAATCAATTAAAAGTTCTAGAGCATAATTCGAATGAGCATGGAATATTATACTGGGGTTTAGGTCATAAGAAAAATGGAATTGTTCATGTAGTTGGACCTGAATATGGTATAACACAACCTGGTGCTACTATTGTATGTGGAGATTCGCATACATCAACTCATGGAGCTTTTGGAGCAATTGCATTTGGAATTGGAACCTCAGAAGTTGAGATGGTTTTATCTACCCAATGTATTATGCAGCCTAAGCCAAAAAAAATGAGAATTACAATCAATGGTAATTTGTCTAAGGGAGTTACTCCAAAAGATGTTGCCTTGTACATTATTTCAAAACTAAGTACAGCTGGTGCTACAGGTTATTTTGTGGAATATTCTGGAGAAGTTTTTACAAAAATGTCCATGGAAGGTAGAATGACCGTGTGTAATTTAAGTATTGAGATGGGAGCTAGAGGAGGCATGATCGCTCCGGATAATAAAACTTTTGAATATATAAAAGACAGGGAATTTACTCCAAAGGCAGAGAAGTGGGAAAAGGCAATGGCGTATTGGAAAACATTAAAAACTGATGATAGTGCTATTTTTGATAAAGAAATATCATTTGAAGGTGGTGTTATCACTCCAATGATAACATATGGTACTAATCCAGGAATGGGAATGGGAATTTCAAATGAAATTCCAAAAGTAAAAGATCAAAACTCAGCTTCTGCAAGTTATTTTAAATCTCTAAGTTATATGAACTATAATGAAGGAGAGTCTATGTTGGGAAAAAAAATAGACTTTGTTTTCTTAGGTAGCTGTACCAATGGTAGAATTGAAGATTTTAGAGATTTTGCAAAAATAATTAAAGGTAGAAAAAAAGCAGATAATGTCACCGCTTGGTTAGTCCCAGGTTCTCACCTGGTTGAGAAAGCTATTAAGGATGAAGGTATTCTCAAAATTTTAAATGAATCTGGATTTGAACTTAGAGAACCAGGTTGTTCAGCTTGCTTAGCCATGAATGATGATAAAATACCAAGAGGTAAATATGCTGTTAGCACATCTAATAGAAATTTTGAAGGAAGACAAGGTCAAGGGTCAAGAACGATTCTTGCAAGTCCATTAGTAGCGGCGGCCGCAGCAGTAACAGGAATTATAACAGATCCAAGAACTTTATTTTAATAAATATGGCTTACGATAAATTTACAATACTTACTAGTACATGTGTACCATTGCCAATTGAAAATGTAGATACAGATCAAATAATTCCGGCTAGATTCTTGAAAGCAATTGAAAGAAAAGGGTTTGGAGATAATTTGTTTAGAGATTGGAAATTTAATTCTGATAACACACCAAAAAAAGATTTTGTGTTAAACAACCCAACTTATAAAGGTAAAATACTTGTTGGAGGTAAAAACTTTGGATCTGGTTCTTCTAGAGAACATGCAGCCTGGTCTATATACGACTATGGATTTAGATGTGTTATTTCTAGTTTTTTCGCAGATATTTTTAGCGCTAATTGTTTAAATATTGGTGTGCTTCCTGTAAGAGTTTCTGAAGAATTTTTAAATGTAATTTTTGAGAGTATATATAATAATCCAACCGTCGAACTTTTTGTTGATTTACCTAATCAAGTTGTTAGAATTCCTGAACTTAATCTTAGTGAATCATTTAACATCAATGATTATAAAAAAAACAACATGTTAAATGGATATGATGATATTGATTATTTAATAAACATGAAAAAATCTATAACTGATTTTGCTAACACCACACCTCTCTAATTCACTTCATGAACAGGACTATTGAAATAATGGATACTACTCTGCGAGATGGTGAGCAAACATCTGGCATGTCTTTTTCTTCTTCAGAAAAATTAACAATTGCTAAACTTCTTATTGAAGAGCTGAATGTTGATAGAATTGAAATAGCTTCAGCGAGAGTTTCTGAAGGTGAATTTCAGGCAGTTACAAATATTACTAATTGGGCAAAGAACAACAATTATTTAAACAGGATTGAGGTGTTATCTTTTGTGGATAACGGACTCTCTATTGAATGGTTAAGTAATGCTGGGGTAAAAGTTCAAAATTTACTTACTAAAGGGTCACTTAATCACTTAACACATCAACTTAAAAAAACTCCAAAAGAGCATTTTCAAGATGTGTATAACTCAGTTTATTCTGCAAATGAAATAGGGATCTCAACAAATGTATATTTGGAAGATTGGAGTAATGGGATGAGGCATTCTACAGATTATGTTTTTGAATATTTAGATTTTTTATCTAAGTTACCAATTCAACGAATTCTTTTGCCAGATACTCTAGGGGTACTAAGTCCAAAAGAAACTTATGATTACATTTCCTTAATTATTAATAAATACCCTGATATACATTTTGATTTCCATGCTCATAATGATTATGATTTAAGTGTGTCAAATGTATTAGAAAGTTTAAATGCTGGCTGCCATGGCTTGCATCTTACTGTAAATGGCATGGGAGAGAGAGCTGGCAATGCGCCGATGGCAAGTGTTGCGGCTGTAATAAGAGATTTTCTTCCTGACCTAAAAATTAATCTGCAAGAAAAGTCATTATATAAGGTTAGTAATTTGGTTTCAGCATTTACTGGTTTTAAAATCCCTGCGAATAAACCAATTGTTGGAGAAAATGTTTTTACTCAAACTGCAGGAATTCATGCTGATGGAGATAGTAAGAACAATTTATATTTTAATGATTTATTACCCGAGAGATTTGGAAGAACTAGAGAGTATGCTCTTGGAAAAACTTCTGGAAAAGCAAACATAAAAAAAAATCTAGAAAAATTAGGGATTACTTTAAATGAAGAAGATTTAAAAAAAATAACTAAACGAGTAATTGAATTAGGAGATAAAAAAGAAAAAGTTACTGCTGATGACTTACCTTATATAATTTCGGATGTATTAAGTAATTCCGTTAATAAAAAAAGAGTATTTGTAAGCTCATATTCTCTTAAACATACTATGGGAGAACATCCATCAGTTTATTTAGAGCTTAAAATTGATGATAAGTTTTATAATAAAACAGCAGTAGGTGATGGGCAGTTTAATGCGTTTATAAATGCTGTAAATGAAATATATAATACAAATAATTTAAAAATACCAAATTTAGTAGATTACTTGGTTACAATTCCTAGAGGAAGTACTTCAGATGCATTATGTGAGACTATAATAACTTGGAGAAATAACACTAATGAATTTACTACACGTGGATTGGATTCGGATCAAACAGTTTCTGCTATAAAAGCAACTGAAAAAATGTTAAATATTATAATAAATTAAGTATAAATGAAATTAAACATAGCTCTTTTACCTGGAGATGGGATAGGTCCTGAAGTAATTGACCAGGCGGTCAAAGTTTCAAACTCTATTGCGACAAAATTTAATCATGAAATCACTTGGGTCAAAGCATTGGTCGGAGCTGCTGCAATTGATAAGTTCGGAGATCCTTATCCAAATGAAACTCATGAAATTTGCTTAAAAGCTGATGCAATTTTATTTGGAGCAATTGGTGATCCAAAATATGATAATGACCCTTCTGCAAAAGTTAGACCAGAACAAGGTTTACTAAAAATGCGAAAGGATTTGGGTTTATTTGCAAATGTTAGACCAACTTTCACCTTTCCTTCATTATTGGACAAGTCACCACTTAAAAAAGAAATAATTGAAGGAACAGATCTTGTTTTTCTAAGGGAACTTACTGGTGGAATATATTTCGGAAAAAGAGGTAGGTTAGACAATGGAAATACCGCTTATGATACATGTACTTACAGTAGAGGTGAAATACAAAGAATAGCAAAAAAAGGATTTGATCTTGCTATGAAAAGATCAAAAAGACTTTGCTGTGTTGATAAAGCTAATGTGTTAGAGTCTTCTAGATTGTGGAGGGAAACGGTTCAGGCAATGGAAAAAGATTATCCAGAAGTTTCTGTTTCTTATGAATTTGTAGATGCCGTAGCTATGCGTTTAGTTCAATGGCCTAAATCTTATGATGTTTTAATTACTGAAAATTTATTTGGAGATATTCTAACAGATGAAGCTTCTGTAATATCCGGATCTATGGGTCTTATGCCTTCTGCTTCAGTTGGGTTAAAAACATCTTTATATGAGCCTATTCATGGCTCTTACCCTCAGGCTGCAGGTAAAAACATAGCAAATCCTCTAGCAACAATACTTTCTGCTGCAATGATGTTTGATGATGCATTTAAGTTAAAGGAAGAGGCGAGATTAATCAGACGAGTTGTAAATCTTTCATTAGAAAAATCAATTGTCACTGAAGATTTAACAAATGGAGAGAATAGCTACAGTACTAGTGAAGTTGGAACGTGGTTATCTAATGCAATTTTGAAGTAACTTTGAATTAAATTTTATATTTATGTTAAAATATTAAAAATTTACATACATTAGAGCCGTAATTAATAGTAATATGACAAATCATTTAAAGAAATTTTATTATCACTTTTATTATCACTTTTATTTTTTTGATAAGACAGAGGTCGTATATGTATAGTTTATAATTTAACATTTATATGAGTCTCGAAAATCGAGACTTTTTTTTTATGAAAAATCTAGTAGGTATTCAAGGAGTTATAGGTTCTTTCCATCATATTGTTACAACGCAATATTTTGAAAATAAAGCCATTATAAAAGAGTTTCTAAGTTTTGATGACCTAGTTGAATCTTTAGTTAACGAAAAATGTAATTATGCAGTTATGGCTTTAGAGAACTCTATCGCAGGTTCGTTAATACCAAACTATGCTTTGATTGATGAAAACAATCTTCATATTGTTGGGGAAAAGTATTTAGATATTCAGCATAACTTAATTTGCTTGCAAGGCCAAGATCTTAGTGATATCAATGAAGTACACTCCCACCCAATGGCGCTGTTACAATGTAAAAATTTTTTTAAAAAACACCTACATATTAAATTAGTTGAAGATAAGGATACAGCACAGGTAGCAAAGAGAATTAGTGAAAACAAACTTCAAAATGTAGCTGCGATTGCAAGTGATTTAGCCGCCGAGATATACTCTTTAAAAATAATTAAGAAAAGCATTCAAACTATAAAGCATAATGAAACACGTTTTGTAATACTTCAGAAATTCTCAAATAAAAATATTGATAACATTAGTAAAGCATCAATTAAGTTTGAATTAGACCATAAGAGAGGTAGTTTGGCGGCTATATTAAACGTAGTTAGTGATTGTAAATTAAATCTAACTAAAATTCAGTCATTACCTAAAATAGACACTCCATGGGTATACTCTTTCTTTATTGATATTACCTTTGAGAAATTTAAAGATTATAAGAAAGCTAAATCAATTATGTCTATAATGGCTAAAGATTTTAAAGTGTTGGGAGAATATGAAAACGGAAAGAGATGATAATTAAAGCAGATAGATTAAATACAGTCGAGGAATATTATTTTTCTACAAAGTTAAAAGAAGTGAATTCTTTAATAAAAAAAGGAAAGCCTATAATTAATTTAGGGATTGGAAGCCCAGATTTAACTCCGCCTCAGGATGCTTTAGAGGCACTTAAAGTTAGTTTAACACATCAAAGCGCAAACAATTACCAAAACTATAATGGATTGGAAGGTTTGAGAGTTTCCATTTCTAAATTTTACAATAAACATTATAACGTAGATTTAGATTTTACTTCAGAAACATTACCCCTTATGGGAAGTAAAGAAGGTATTATGCATATTTCACTTGCATTTTTAAATGTTGGTGATTCAGTTTTAATTCCTAACCCAGGATATCCCACTTACGCATCTGTTACAAATTTGGTTCAAGCAAAAGCAATTTATTATGATTTAGTACCTGAGAATAATTGGCTGCCAAATTTTGAAGAATTAGAAAAAAGTGATTTGAAAAAGGTTAAATTAATGTGGGTAAATTACCCACATATGCCAACTGGGGCTACTTGCGATGTTGACTTTTTTGAACAATTAATTAGTTTTGCTAAAAAACATCAGATTCTTTTAGTTAATGACAACCCATATAGTTTTATTTTAAATAATAAACCAATTAGTATTTTTAATGTTGAAGGATCCAAAGACTATTGCTTAGAATTAAACTCCTTGAGTAAAACATTTAACATGTCTGGATGGAGAGTAGGCATGGTTTCTGGCAATAAAGAAAATATTTCAAATATATTAAAGGTTAAAAGTAACATGGATTCTGGTATGTATTATCCGATTCAAAGAGCTGCAATTGCTGTTTTAAATTCTACTAACTCGTGGTTTGATAAAATGAATGAGATATATAATGAAAGAAGAGTGTTAGTTAAAAAACTAGCTGATAGTTTGAATTGTAAATATGAGAACAAGTCATCAGGTATGTTTGTTTGGGCTAAAATTAACAGCAACAAAAAATCAAAAGAATTCACTGATGATTTATTATATAAACATAATATTTTTATAGCTCCAGGTGATATATTTGGATCTAACGGAGAAGGGTACGTAAGATTTTCCTTATGTGCGACAAAAGAATTAATAACTAAAGCAATAAAAAGAATCAATGAATAATGTTTTTGTTATAGGAGTAGGCCTGATAGGTGGTAGCCTTTGTTTAGATATCAAAAAAATATTTCCTGATATAAAAATTCATGGAATAGATGTTTCTGAGGAAACTTTAGATCTTGCAATAAAGTTAAATTTGATTGATTATAAATCTAACTTTAAAGAGCTGTATAAAGGGGATTTAATTTTTATTGCAACGCCTGTTGATATTGCAAATAATATTATTATAGACGTCTTAGATATTATTAATGAAAAGACATTAGTAATAGATTTTGGTTCTACAAAAAGTAATATTTGTAATAAAGTTACTGATCACAAGAATAGAAGAAATTATTTAGCATCTCACCCTATTGCGGGGACTGAATTCTCTGGTCCAGAATCAGCATTTTCAGGTCTATTTAATGATAAAACAATAATTTTGTGTGACATAGAAAAAACAGATCAAAAATTACTAAAAACTGCTGAAGATATATTTAGGAGTATAAACATGAATATTAGATACATGGATTCGCTATCCCACGACAAGCATATTGCATATGTTTCTCATCTATCACATATTAGTTCTTTTATGTTAGGGAAGACTGTAATGGATAAAGAAAAAAATGAAAATAACATTTTTGATATGGCAGGTAGTGGTTTTGAATCTACAGTTAGGTTAGCTAAAAGTTCTCCAGACATGTGGACGCCAATTTTTAAATTAAATAAAGACAATATTGTAGAAAGTCTAGATGAATATATTATGAATTTAAAAAATTTTAAAAGCTTAATTCAAAATGATGATTTTACACAGTTGAAAAATCAAATGAAAAAAACAAATTATATAAAAAACATACTTAAAGGATTAAATTAAAATGAAAAATGAAAAATAAAAAAGAACTAAGAACTTGGCTTGATAAATTTAACTTGAATCATCCTTTAACTATAGCGGGTCCATGTAGCGCTGAGACTGAAGAGCAAGTATTGAAAATAGCACATAGTTTAAAAAACACTAAAGCAACTGTTTTTAGAGCAGGAATATGGAAACCTAGAACAAGGCCAGGTAATTTTGAAGGAGTTGGTGCACTGGGCTTAAAATGGCTTCAAAAGGCAAAGCAAGAAACAGGTATGCTTATTAGTACTGAAGTTGCTAATGCTAATCATGTGGAGCTTGCATTAAAGCATGATATAGACATATTATGGGTAGGTGCTCGATCGACCGTAAGCCCATTTATTGTTCAGGAAATTGCTGAGGCACTTAGAGGGACTGATAAACCAGTACTAATAAAAAATCCAGTAAATCCAGACTTAGCACTATGGCTTGGAGCTGTAGAGAGATTTTATTCTTGTGATGTAAAAAATTTAGGAGTTATTCATAGAGGGTTTTCTACCTATGAAAAAACTAACTATAGAAATAATCCAGAATGGCAAATAGCAATTGAATTGCAAAACAAATTTCCCGATTTGCCTTTAATTTTAGATCCTTCACATATTGCAGGAAGAAGAGATATAATATTTGATTTGTGTCAAACTGCTTTAGATTTGAATTATGACGGTTTTATGGTGGAAACTCATCATGATCCGGATAATGCATGGAGCGATGCTGCTCAACAAGTCACACCTAGTAGGCTTATTGAAATTATAAAGGATTTAAAGATCAGAAAAATCACTGATCATGCAGATGAGTATAAAAGTAATTTGAAAAATTTAAGAACAAAAATCAATTTGGTTGATAATCAATTGTTAGACATTCTAGGTAATAGAATGAATATTGCTGAAGAAATAGGGGTTTTAAAAAAAGAAAACAATGTTGCTGTCCTGCAATCAAAAAGATGGAATGAGATACTTGGAAAAATGATTCTCCAAGGAGAGAAGAAAGGTTTAAGCGAAGAGTTTGTTTTAAGAGTTTTTAAAGCTATACATCAAGAATCTATTAATCATCAAGAAAGTATTTTTAAAGAATAGGTTATTAAAGTACTTTTTTTTGCATTGAGAGTTATTAATTTCCATCTTTGTAGTAATGAGAGGATTAGTTTATAAATCAACTGGGAGTTGGTATTCCGTTAAAACCCAAGACAACAAGCAATTTGATTGCAGAATTAAGGGTAAATTTAGATTAGATGGTATAAAAAGCACTAATCCAATTGCTGTTGGAGATTATGTAGATTTTGAAGTGGAAAAAAACAGTGATGTTGAAACAGGAGTTATACACAATATTTGCGAAAGGAAAAATTATGTATTAAGAAAATCTGTTAACTTATCCAAGCAAACACATATTCTAGCATCCAATATTGATGTAGTTTTTTTAATTATAACTATTTCTAGTCCAGTCACATCAACAAATTTTATTGACAGGTTTTTACTCACTTCAAATGCTTACTCAATTAAAACAATTTTGTTATTTAACAAGATCGATTTACTTAACAAAACTGAATTAATAATACTAAATAAGTTAACTAAGATATATAGCGATATTGGGTATGATTGTCATGAGATTTCCGCAAAAAATCAAGTTAATTTAGACAAAGTTCAATCTATTATGAAAGACAATGTAAGTATGTTTGGAGGACATTCAGGAGTAGGTAAGTCAACTTTAATAAATTCTCTTCAACCAAATTTAAATTTAAGAACTAAAAATATTTCCATCCAACATTCGCAGGGTCAACACACTACTACAAATGCAGAACTTTATGACTTAGATTTCGGAGCTAAAATAATTGACACACCAGGTATTAGAGGTTTTGGAATTGTAGACTTCGAGAAAAGTGATATCAAAAATTACTTTCCCGAATTTTATAAATTGATTAACCAGTGTAAATTTAATGACTGTATGCATGTTAATGAGCCAAAATGTATAATTAAGAAATTTGTAGAGGAAGGTCAAATTGCATTATCTAGGTATGAAAATTATCTTCAAATTCTTGAAGATGATAAGTCAAGTTATAGAATTGATAATTTTGATACTTTATGAAAGCTGTAATTCAAAGAGTATCAAACGCAGAGGTTGTTGTTGAAGGTAAGTTAGTTTCTTCCATAAAAAAAGGAATCGTTATTTTATTAGGGATTGCAACAAATGATTCCAATAGTGATATAAAATGGCTTATAAATAAGATAATAAATCTTAGAATATTTAATGGATTCGATGATAATATTAATGATATAGGCGGAGAAGCTTTACTTATCAGTCAATTTACTCTTCAGGCTAATGTTTTAAAAGGAAATAGACCTAGCTTTATTAAAGCTGCAAATACTGAAATAGCAAATTCTATGTATAATCAATTTCAACAGGAACTTAATGAAAAATTGGAAACTGAATTAAAATCTGGAATTTTTGGAGCAGATATGTTAATTAACCTCTCTAATGATGGTCCGGTAACAATTTTATATGATTCTTGTCTTAAAATAAATAAATAATGGAAATAAAAAACTTACAAATTCAAGTAGATAAATGGATAAATAGTCACGGGGTTAGGTATTTCAACGAATTAACAAATATGGCTCAGTTATCTGAAGAAGTTGGTGAAGTTGCAAGGATAATTTCTAGAAGATATGGAGAGCAGAGTGAAAAAGAATCTGATAAAAAAATAGATTTAGGCGAGGAACTTGCCGATGTAATGTTTGTAGTTTTATGCTTAGCTAATCAAACAGGAGTGGACCTTCAAAAGTCTTTTGACTCTAAAATGGCATTAAAAACTAAAAGAGATCATGATAGACACCATAATAACGATAAGTTGATCTAATGAGTTTATTTCTTAAAAAATCAAATATAGTAATTAGTTCAAGTCTATTTATCTCAGGTTCAAAAAGTGAATCCAATAGATTACTGATTCTAAAAGCTTTATATCCAAATATAGATATTGTAAATATTTCTTCTTCTGACGACACAAATGTTTTAATTGAAGCCTTAAATTCTAACTCAGCTACAATCGATATCCATCATGCAGGAACTGCAATGCGATTTTTAACGGCGTTCTTTTCGACTTTAAAATCTAAAAATGTAATTCTTACTGGATCAGAGAGAATGCAAAATCGTCCAATTGAAATTTTAGTAAATGCCTTGAGAAGTATTGGGGCAGATATAGAATATTTAAAAGAAATTGGATATGCACCTATAAAAATTAAAGGAAAAGAATTAAATCTCAGCAAAGTGAGTTTAGACTCAAATGTTAGTAGTCAGTATGTCTCAGCTTTATTCTTAATTGGATCTAGTTTGAAAAATGGATTAGAAATTAATTTAAAAGGAAAAATTACTTCAAAGTCTTACCTTTTGATGACTTTATCTTTGTTGAATAAAATCGATATTAAATATACATTCAATGGTAATGTTATAAAAATAGACAGATTTAAAAATTCAAATATAAAAAAGATTATACACGTTGAATCAGATTGGTCGTCCGCTTCATATTATTATAGTTTTATAGCACTATCACCTATTAATACAGAAATCACACTAAATAGTTTTAAATGTGATAGCCTGCAAGGAGATTCAATTCTTTCTAAGCTGTTTATCGACTTTGGTGTTGAGACAACTTTTAATGACAATTCAATAACTGTGAAAAAAGTCAATAACTCTCAATCATCTATGAATTTTGATTTAATATCATCTCCTGATTTGGCGCAAACTATTGCTGTGACATGTCTAGGGTTAAGAGTTGACTGTAGATTGACAGGTTTACATACCTTATTAATAAAGGAAACTAATCGGCTAGTAGCTCTGAAAAATGAAATAAAAAAATTAGGTACCCAGGTAGAAATAACAGAGGATTCTTTATCATTTACTAATCCTGAAAAATTAATTAGTAATGTAGAAATTGAAACCTATGAAGATCATAGAATGGCAATGTCTTTTGCTCCTCTTTCTATTTTAACAAATATCACTATTAAAGACTCAGATGTTGTTTCTAAGTCGTATCCAAATTTCTGGAATGATATAATGAAAATCGGAGTAAAAATAAATAAAAGCTAATTTACTTGACTTTGCCTATTCTCAGATTGTATATTTGCAATCTTTAAAAATACATAAAATATGAAATTATCCCATTTTCAATTCGATTTACCAGAAGGTCTTTTAGCTGAGTATCCATCTGAGAATAGAGATGAATCAAAACTCATGGTTCTTAATAGAAAAGAACAAACTATTGAGCACAAATCATTTAAAGATATCATTGATTATTTTGATGAAGAGGATGTTATGGTTTTGAATAATACTAAGGTTTTTCCTGCTAGACTATTTGGAAACAAGGAAAAAACTGGCGCTAGAATTGAGGTCTTTCTTTTAAGAGAGTTAAACTCTGAACAAAGGTTGTGGGACGTTTTAGTAGATCCAGCAAGAAAGATTAGAATTGGAAATAAACTCTATTTTGGAGATGACGATACATTGGTTGCTGAGGTGATTGATAATACGACTTCTAGAGGTAGAACGTTAAGGTTTTTATATGATGGATGTTATGATGATTTTAGGACTAAACTAACAGAATTGGGTCAGACACCTTTACCTAAGTATATTAATAGAGAAGTTGAGCCAGACGATAAAGAAAGGTATCAAACAATTTTTGCTAAAAATGAAGGAGCTGTAGCAGCCCCTACTGCAGGCTTACACTTTTCGAGACATCTTTTGAAGCGTTTAGAAATTAAAGGAATAAATTTTGCTGAAATCACTTTACATGTTGGTTTAGGTACTTTTAATCCAGTAGAAGTTGAGGATTTATCAAAGCATAAAATGGATAGTGAAGAAATTGATGTAGATAAAAATGCAACCACTGTAATTAATAAAGGTTTAAGAGAAAAAAGAAGAATTTGCGCCGTTGGGACTACATCAATGCGTGCAATTGAAAGTTGCGTATCATCAAGTGGTACTTTGAACGAATATACAGGATGGACCAATAAATTTATTTTTCCACCTTATGAATTTAGTATAGCGAACTGCATGATTACAAATTTTCATATGCCAAAATCAACTTTAATGATGATGACTTCTGCATTTGCAGGTCATGATTTTATGTTTAGAGCATACGATGAAGCGATCAAAAACAAGTACAACTTTTTCAGCTATGGCGATGCAATGTTGATTATATAATCATGGATAAAAAAGACATTCGATCTCTATCTGTTGAAGATCTTAGAGCCTTCTTTTTAGAGAAAGGTTTTGAAGCATTTAGAGGGAATCAGGTGTATGAATGGTTGTGGAAAAAGTCTATAAAAGATATTGATCAAATGACTAATATCTCTAAATCTATTAGAGATGCACTTAAGTCAGAATTCGTAATTAATAATATTGAAATTGAGTCCGTTCAAAAAAGTACTGACGGAACAGTTAAAAACGCAATTAAATTACACGATGGTTTAACTGTAGAGTCTGTTCTAATCCCTACTAAAACGAGAATGACTGCATGTATATCTTCTCAAGTTGGATGTAGCTTGAACTGCAGGTTTTGTGCAACTGCTAGATTAAAAAGAATGAGGAATTTAAATCCTGATGAAATTTACGATCAAGTTGTTACTATAAATAGTCAATGTTTAGAATTTCATGATAAACCATTAACAAATATTGTTTTCATGGGAATGGGAGAGCCGTTGATGAATTACAATAACGTGTTAAAGGCAATCGAAAAAATAACTTCACCGACTGGATTAGGGATGTCTCCGAAGAGAATAGTAGTTTCAACTTCTGGAGTCCCTAAAATGATTAAAAAAATGGCTGATGATAAGGTGAAATTTAAGTTAGCTGTATCTCTTCATAGTGCTATTGAAGAAACTAGAACTTCAATTATGCCATTTAACGAAAAATTTACTTTAACAGAACTCAGAAACTCACTTATATATTGGTATGAAAATACCAAAAATAGAATCACATATGAATATGTAGTTTGGGAGGGTATTAATGATAAAATTGAAGATATAAATGCGCTAGTCGAATTTTGTAAATTTGCTCCAAGTAAGGTGAATTTAATTCAATATAATTCAATTGATGATCCTGACTTTGTACAAGCAAATAATTCTGCTATTAAATTATATATGGACATTTTAGAAAAAAATAATATTACTGTTACTTTTAGAAGATCTAGAGGTAAAGATATTGATGCTGCTTGTGGACAGTTGGCAAATAAAAGTCAATAATTCTCTCTCTAAATCATCTTTAAATGTAAAATAAAAAAGCACCTTAATATAAATTAAGGTGCTTTTTTAAAATTATTTAATTGAGTAATTATCTAACAATTAGTTTAGATGTTTTACTTTGACCTTGGACCGTTACTTTAATAAGGTACATTCCTGTACTTAATGAACTAACTTCTAAAGTATCCCCACTTAATGATGTATTGATTAATCTCTTTCCAGTGATATCAAATACTTCAACATATTTAACTCCATTTGTTGGAGTTTCTATTGTTACAAATTCACCACTAACTGGGTTAGGATAAACATTCATTTCTAATGACTCAACATCATTTAACCCTAGAGTTCCCTCTACTACAAATGAATCCATTTGAAGAAGGTATGAATCGTTACTTACACAATGTATCCCCACTCTAACAGTTTGCCCATCATAAGCACTTAAATCGTATTGATATTGCGTCCACTCTGTAGGAGCTTCTTCATACGCTCCAGCTGAAATAACTGTAAAATCTGTAGGGTTATTTGTACTTCCAATTGCGATTTGAAATCTGTCTAAACCATACTGATCAGTGATGGATTTAGCCCAAAAATTAAGTGTAGGGGAACTTACTCCACTTATCGTAAATTCAGGACCAATCATCCAATCATCATTTGGAAAAGTAGTCGAGTTTGCTCCGGAAGCAATAAAATATAAACCTTGATCACCTTCGTAGCTATTGTATCCACTAATATCGGTACCATCTACAGGGTTAGCTTGGATATTATTCCATATAATCCCCGTTCCTACATAACTCTCATTAGTAAAGTCTACATCACTAGCTGCCCAAGTATCTCCACCATCATAATCATACATTGTCCAACCTTCAATATTATCAATTGCAAAAGCTTCATGACACTCAAAATTATCTCTCCATAATATAGGTAAGTCATATTCATCAGGACAACCACCTGCAGTGTCAAATGTAGACCATTGATCAGGTCCATTTGAACCATTATCCTCCCATTCACCATATGTACCATCCGAACATACAGATCTAATAGTAAAGTAATATAAAGAGCCAGGTTCTAATCCTTGTACCGAATTTGGAAATTCATTAAATGTAGAAACCTGAGCTGTACCATCACCTGGTGTAAAAGTTTCTGCAAGATTATACTCAATTTCGTAGGATTCAATATTTTCATTATTTACTCCATCAAATATGGCACTACTTGTTGTCATTTCCCAATAGTATATATCAGGAGCAGGGCAATCGATGCTAGCTGATGAAACTATTGAGGGATTTTTAATACACCATCCCCATTGCCAACCATTGCCATCAAAGTAAGCAAATCTATATTTAAAGTTCGCAAGTTGATTAGCTGTAAAATCTGAAATATCCAAGGCTTGCTCAAAAACTAGCTGATTTTCACAGTTTTGATAATCAGCGGCTGTTGTGGTAGAGCCTTCTAATTGAAGAAAATCCGTACTCCAATCATTAGATTGAGCATCAAAATATTCAATTGCTAAATATCCGCCAATATCATAATGAGAATAATCTCCAGTAATAGTTATAAATGTTTCACCTGCATCAAAAGCAGGAGTTAAATCAATAACTGGTGATTCGGATACGATAACATCTCCAAGTGATGTATTTCCTGCAGCATCATCGTCAAAAGTAAAAGAATCGGATGTGCTAGGCTCAGCAATTAGTCCGGTTGCAGTGTATTCACCAGATGTTACCCAGTTTTCGTTTGGCCAGTTAGCAGGTTGATTAAGAACCTGAGAGTAGATAATATTTGAAATTAAAAAAAGTAGTAGAGTAATTTTTTTCATAATGTTTTTTTTTATTAAAATTTAAAACGTTATGATTTGGGACTGTAAACATACAGAAAATTATTAAATTTAATAGCTTCTATTACTTATAAATAATAGGTTAATTCAATACTATCTTAACTGACTTCTCAGAAGAATTTTCACAGACAAATCTAGCTATATAGATTCCTTTGGATAAGTTTGAAAGGTTAATAATCTCTGAAGAGTTATTCAAGTCTTGGTTTATTACTTGTTTCCCTAAAATACTGTATACATAAATGTTTTTGAAAACATTATTTGAAGAAATATTTAATTGATTATTGTTATCTAAAAAATACTTAAAGTTTTCAATAGTTACATCTTCGGTGCCTAAGTTTGATCCTACAATCACATTATCAATTAGAACAGAATTCATATCATATGTATCGTAATGCCTAAATGTTAAATATACCATTTGACCATCATATTGAGATGCATCTACACTAACTATAGCTGCAGAATTTGATCCGTCTTCAATATCACATGCAGCATCTTCAGTTACAAACCTTGTTGTTATGGGAGTTTCATTAATTATATCTGCAGGGTCATTTGAAGTAGATAAATAAACTGAATACAAATCATCCGTATACGTACCATTAATTTGATAAGAGCCAACCATGAACTGTACTGTAGTTCCGGATACACCATATAAATCTATAGCTGAACTAGTCGTTAAAAAATTATCTGGGTTAAATCCGGAGCCTTCCCAGGAATCTGAATCCGCAGCAAGACCTGTCATAGGATGATAAGGAGCATTTTCAGCTGCATAAGCTGCAACATCAGCTACCTCCCAATAATTTCCATCTCCATCAGAATCAGTTGATGTCCAATTTGCAAATGTAGTAGCATCTGCTGTTTCGTTTTCAAAATCATCCTCAAAAACTGCTTGAGAAAAAGAGTTTAAAGATATTAGTGTGATAAATAAAAAAGTAATTTTTTTCATAATGTTGAATTTTCGGTTTTAACAAAAATTATAATTTTGTAGTAATAAATATACGAAAAACAAAAATAACCCATCTGTCTTGTAGCTTACTATCAATTATTTAACTAATTGTAAATTATATTTTAATACTTAAGCTAATTAGTAATATATTTTAAATACATATATTATATTTAATAAAAATTTACAAATTGATTTCTAAATCTACCATAGATAAAGTTTTTGAATCCTCCAGAGTTGAAGAAGTTATTGGTGACTTTGTTCAGTTAAAGAAATCTGGCTCTAATTTTAAAGGGTTAAGTCCTTTTAGCGAAGAAAGAACCCCAAGTTTTATGGTTTCCCCTGTAAAACAAATTTGGAAAGATTTTTCTAGTGGAAAAGGAGGCACTGCCATTACTTTTTTAATGGAGCACGAGCATTTCACTTATCCAGAAGCTATAAAATATTTGGCAAATAAATATAATATTGAAATTGAGGAAACTGAACAATCTGATGAACAAAAAATTGAATCTGATGAAAAAGAGAGTTTATTTTTAGTAAGTGAGTATGCAAATAAATTTTTTCAAAACACACTTAAAGAAACTGACGAAGGAAAGTCTATTGGCTTAAGTTATTTTAAAGAAAGAGGGTTTAGTGAAAAGATCATCAATACATTTCAGCTAGGTTATTGTAAAGATGAGTGGACTAGTTTTACTGATCAGGCTATTAAAGATAGTTATAAGATTGAATTTTTAGAAAAATCTGGATTAACAATTGTAAAAGAAGATAAGAAATTTGACAGATTTAAAGGGAGAGTTATCTTCCCAATATTAAGCATGTCAGGCAGGGTATTAGGTTTTGGAGGAAGAACTTTGAAGTCCTCAAAATCCACAGCTAAATATCTTAACTCACCTGAGAGTAAGATTTATTATAAAAGTAAAATATTATATGGTCTCTATCATGCCAAGCAAGAGATTGCAAAGCAAGACAATTGCTTTTTAGTTGAAGGCTATACGGATGTAATGAGGATGTATGAAAAAGGCATTCATAACGTAGTCTCGTCATCAGGGACTGCTTTAAGTTCTGATCAAATAAGGTTAATCAATAGACTCACAAATAATATAACTGTTGTTTTTGATGGAGATTCTGCAGGTATAAATGCTGCTTTTAGAGGAATAGATATAATATTAGAGCAGGGAATGAATGTTAAAATTTGTAATCTACCTGAAGGAGAAGACCCCGATAGTTTTGCAAAAGATAAAAACTTTGATGAACTTTCTTCTTACTTTTCTGAAAATTCAAAAGATTTTATTACCTATAAAGCGTCATTGTTAATTGAAGGCTCTAAAAATGATCCAATAAAAAAAGCAGAAACTATTAGAGATATGGTTACTAGTATCTCAAAAATTAGTGATCAGATAAAAAAAGAAATATACATCAAAGAATGTTCCTCTATAATGGATATTAGTGAAGATGTTCTATATAGTACCTTGGCGCAAATCTCGAAACAAATTAATAGTTCACAGAAGCCTTATTCAAAACCAAATGACTCCTTTACTGTAGTAAAAAATACTAATAAAAAAAAGAGTGTAAATGTTTTATATGAATTAGAAAAAAAAATCATCGAAATTTTAATCTTATACGGAGATAAAACTGAAAATTTTGAAGATTTATTATTAAAAGAAAATGAAGCTGGAGAATTAGTCTTAGAACCTGTTGTTAAAACAACTAAAGTCTTTGAAAAAATTTATATGGATCTACAAGAAGATGAGATGGAGTTTTCAAATGATGATTTTAAAAATATATATTATATTATCATTGAAAATTTAAACAAAGGATCTAATATAACTGTTGATATGTTTTCTAATAAGGTACCCGTGAACATAGAATTAGAAATAACTAATATATTAATGGGTGAAGAAAAATACAGTTTACATGACTGGCAGAGAAATAATATTTTTCCTAAAGACAAGTCAAAATCAATCGCACAGTTAGTTAATGACACTATTTTGAATTTGCGATGTTTTTTAATTGATCAAAAAGTAAATGAATTTAAAAACAAGACAATAGATAGTATTGATAATAAATCAATTTTAGATGAGGTTTTAAACTACTCAAATTTAAAAATGCTTTTATCTAGAAAATTAAAAAGAGTAATTTAAATTTTCAATAAATTATTAGGAATTTTACAGATTGGAATTGGCACCATTTTATGTTTATTTTTAGAGTTTAAACTTCTGTATATCCCAAGAACTTTTTTTTCTCTAGAGCTAAATTCATTTTCTGTTTTAATATTGTGATCTTCAACTCTCATGGCCCATTCTAACTCATCATAACCAGCTCCTAATTGATCTTCATCTGATCTAGAGTCTGCGTATAACCCATCACTAGGCTTAGCTTTAATTATCAATTCAGAAATTTCTAAATATATACCTAGCTTTACAACTTCTGATTTTAATAAATCTGCAATAGGACTTATATCAACTCCCCCATCACCATATTTAGTATAGAATCCAACACCAAAATCTTCTACTTTATTTCCTGTACCTACTACTAGGTAGTTATTCGTGCCTGCGTAATAGTAAAGAGTAGTCATTCTTAATCTGGCTCTCGAATTTGCTAAAGCTAGTTCATTTCTTAAACTGTGATTCTGTGAATTAACTTCTTTGCAAAATGAAATGAACACAGAATTTAAATCTGTTAATTCACTACTTACATTTTTATATTTTAACTGAAGATTTTGTATGTGATTTTTAGCTCTTGAAACATGTTCATCATTCTGTTTTATTGGCATCTCAAGACATAAGACTTTAAGCCCTGTTTTAGCACATAAGGTAGAGGTTACCGCTGAATCTATCCCTCCAGACACTCCTATAACAAAACCTGAAATTTTGTTCTTCTTAGCGTAGCTTTTTAACCAACTCACTATAAGTTCTGAAACTTTTTCTGTTTTCATAAATTATATATTATTTATGTAATAAGAACCTTACATTTGTATTGTAAAAATATATCAAATCATTAATAAAAATTGTTATCTGTGCAAAAAGTTTTATTTTTTTTATTTCCTTTTTTCTTTACAACCTGTAATAATTCAAATTATCAACACGTAGAAATAGAAATTGAAAGATTTGAGGATATTTTTTCTGCAAGTGACATTAATAGCCTAGATAAAGTAAAACAAGATTTCCCTTTCTTGTTTCCTTCTCAATTTGAAGATCAAATATGGATTGACCGTTTAAGTGATACTATCCAAAATGAAATTTTTAAGGAAGTTAAGTTGTCTTTTAGTGATTTATCTGTTCAAAAAAACAGTATACAAGTATTTTATGATAACTACTTAAAATATAACATAGAGTATAAGATCCCTAGAATAATAACCCTAACAACAGATGTTGATTACAGAAAGAAAATCATTTTAACAGACTCTTTACTTTTAATTGGATTAGATAATTATTTAGGAAAGAGCCATTTTTTTTACTCATCATTTCCTGAATACCTTAGGTTTACTTTTATTAAAGAAAATATTGTCATTGATATAGCAAAAGAGTATGCTAGCTCTAGTGTTTATAATGAGAAATTAGACAACTACACCTTTATAGAAAAAATCATTAACCAAGGAAAAATATTATATTTCACCAGTGCTATGTTACCTGAAACTCAACCTTCAAAAATAATTGGTTATTCAAATGAAGATTATGCCTGGGCTTTAAATAATGAAAAAGATATCTGGTCAAATTTTATAGAAAATAATCATTTATTTAGTACAGATAATAATCTAGATACTAGGTTTATTAGATTAGCTCCTTTTTCTAAATTTTACTTGTCTATCGATAACGAATCGCCAAGTATGATTGGAAAGTATATTGGCTGGCAGGTTGTTAAATCTTTCATGAATGCTAATAACTCTGTAAACTTAAAAGATTTAATACAGGAAAAACCAATGTATATATATAATAACTCAAAATACAAACCTTATACTAATGAATAATAGTAAATCGAAAATAGAAATTTCTGTTAATTTAGATGAAAATAAAATCCCTGAAAAGATTTTTTGGACTGCAGAAGATGGGAATATTAAAAACCAAGAATCTAAGGCTGTTTTTTTATCAGTTTGGGATTCAAATAAGAAAGAAAGTTTAAGAATTGATCTTTGGACTAAAGAAATGCCTTTAGATGAAATGAAAGTTTTCTTTCATCAAACATTAGTTGCAATGAGTGATACCTTTAATAGAGCGACGCAAGATCAAAAAATGACTGATTCTATGAAAGACTTCTGTGATTATTTTGCGGAAAAGTTAAATCTAAAACAAAATTAGATTACCATTCATTTAGCTTATTAGAATCTAGTTTTATAAAAATAAATAATAGTATTGTGAAGGCCCACAAGCTTGACCCTCCATAGCTAAAAAACGGTAGGGGTATACCTATAGTTGGAACTAATCCCATTACCATTCCAATATTTACCATAAAATGAAAAAAGATTATGGAAACAACTGAATATCCATAAACTCTACTAAACTGATTTTTTTGAAGCTCAGAGAGATGAAGTATTCTAAGTAGTAGTAAAACAAATAGAATTATAATAAAACTACTCCCAATAAACCCCCATTCTTCACCTACTGTACTAAAAATATAATCTGTTTGCTGTTCGGGAACAAATTTTCCGATTGTTCTAGTTCCTTCTAAGTATCCCTTTCCGTTCCAGCCTCCAGAGCTAATCGCTTTTTCAGACTCATTAAGATTGTATAAAATAGTCCTTTTCATTTTTTGTATTTCATCAGGGTTTTGTTCTAACTTTAACCATAGACTTATTCTATTTTTTTGGTGTTGTTTAATGACGTTGTTAAAGAAATAGTTTATACTAAAAGAAAACATAGTACATATAATTAAAACTCCTAAATGCTTTATTAGTGAGTATCTTTTTTTTCTTTTTTTTATGTAAACAATAAAAATTATTATAGATAAAATTATAAATGTAGTTAGCAAAGAAAATTTAATTGTTGATACAAATAAAAGAAATATAGCACCTATTGTATAAAGATAAATTTTAGGAACCCCCTCTCTAAAAAGTACAAAGAAAAAAGCTGAATAGACTAATGTGCTGCCAGTGTCATTTTGTAATATTATTAAAAGAGCTGGTAAAAAAATTATTAATAATAGCTTTAGTTGATGATTTACAAGTTTAATGTTGGTTTGAAGGTCACTAATGAATTTAGCTACCGCAAGAGCTGTAGCTACTTTTGCAAATTCACTAGGTTGAATTGTAAATGACCCAATTCCATACCATGATGTAGATCCATTTACGGTTTTGCCAAAAATAAACAAACCAATCAAAGATAATATTGCTAGTAAATAAAATATACTAGCAAATCTTTCATAAAATTTCGCCTCTATACTAAGCGTAATTAAGATAATTACTGAGGACAGTAAAATAAAAACTAACTGTTTTCCGTAGAGCTCACTTATATTAAATATACTATCCACTTCACCTGTTAGACTAGAAGATAAAATATTCCCCCACCCAAAACCAACTAGAAGTATGTAAAGTACAACTAAAACTTTATCTACCTTAAATACATTTTTTCTTTCACCAATCATTATTGATTTATTTTAAATGGCTTATTTAAGTAGGGCTTTTCGTACTCATCTGCTAAATTCTTATTTATAACTAATTCTTCCATTCTTTTTAATGTAACTTCTCCTTTTATGTATTTTTCTATCATTAGAGATGCAATTCTTCCAGCCCATCTTGAGCCATAATAACCATTCTCTACTAACACTGATATAGCAATTGTAGGATTGTCTTTTGGAGCAAAGGCTACAAAAATTGAATGATCTGTTAATTGAGTTTTTTGACCATTTATTTTTGTAAAGTTTTCAGCGGTACCTGTTTTTCCGCAAATCTCTATGCCAGGCACTTGTAAAAATTTAGCTGTACCAGATTTATATACTTCACTCAGTCCATCTATAATAGGCTCATAATAAACACTATCAATTAATGTGTATTTACGAACTTTAAATTTAGGTTCAATTTTAGACCCTTCGATTTTTTTTATAATATGAGGGGTATAGTAATGGCCTCTATTTGCAATGGCTGCAGT
The DNA here is from genome assembly GCA_905182835.1 of uncultured Flavobacteriaceae bacterium. Taxonomy (GTDB): domain Bacteria; phylum Bacteroidota; class Bacteroidia; order Flavobacteriales; family Flavobacteriaceae; genus SGZJ01. The sequence goes on from CAJJDI010000038.1 coordinate 26,208, forward strand.
CATATTTGCTAGTTGAATCGGGGTTGCTAATATTTCTCCTTGACCAATAGAATTTGATAGTGTAGTAGTAGCTCCCCATTTAAAATCAGGATACCAGTTATTGTAAAATTCAAAATCAGGAATGATGCCTTTTTTTCCTACAGAAAGATCATTGTTTAAATATTGTCCCAGCCCAAAACTCTTTATTTGATCACTCCATGTGTTAAAGGATTCTTTAGTAGGTAATTTATTGTCAATTGTTTTTCTATAGGCATTAGCAAAGTATGAATTACATGATAAAGATATTGCGCTGTTTAAATTCCTGTAACCACCCCCACAATGGCACTGCATCTTTCTTTTTTCTTTTCCGTATTGATAATAATTATTACAAAATATAGATGTTTTTTCTGTGATAACTTCTTGTTGTAGAGCGGCTAAGCCTACTAGTATTTTAAATGGAGATCCTGGCGCGTGCATATTCAATAGACTTTTATCTACTAGAGGTCTGTAAATACTATCATTGTATAGATCCATGTAGTTTTTTGATCTATTTCTGCCTATTAACAAATTAGGATTATAAGATGGAGCAGAAACAAGACTTAAGATTTCCCCATTACTTGGATCTATAGCTACTATCCCTCCTTTTTTTCCATTCATTAGTAGTTCACCGTATTTTTGAAGCTCTGAATCAATAGTAATTGTTAGATCTTTTCCAGCAATAGGAACAATATCTAAATCTCCATTTTTAAAACTACCGACATCACGATTAAATCTATCTTTTTGAATGAACTTAATCCCTTTAACACCCCTAAGCTCTTCTTCATAAGATATCTCAACCCCTTGTTTGCCTATTAAATCACCCATTGAGTAATAGTTGTCTTTTTTTATAATTGAATTATTGACTTCTGCTATGTACCCAAGAACATTAGCTCCAATGTTTGTGTTGTAGTCTCTCAAGTTTCTTTTTTGAATATAAAACCCTTCAAATTTTCTTATTTTTTCGGATAAATACCCGTAATCCTCTTTTGACAAGTGTGCTAAAAATACTTGTGGTATTCTAGGTGAGTATGTTTTTGTTCTATTATACTTTTTGACCAAAAATTCTTTATCTATCTTAAGTAGATTACAAAATTCTATAGTATCAAACTCTTTAACATTTCTTGGAATTATCATTACATCGTAAGAAGGCTGATTTGAGACTAGAAGTTTTTCATTTCTATCATATATGTATCCTCGTTTGGGGTAGGTAAAAACTTTTCTAATTGCATTGTCTTCAAATATGTCATATTCTTTATTAGAATATACTTGTAGATAGAATAGTCTTGAAATAAAAATCAACCCTACAAATATTACAGCAAAGTATAAAAGAGATTTTCTCATCTTTCATTTGTTTTGAATAAGTAGCTAAATAATATGCATAATGTAATTGTGAATAGACTAGATAAGAACGCTCTTTCTAGCACAAAAAATATTTTAGAGAAATTGAATACTTCTAAACCAAATAAAACTATATGATGGGTGATTGAGAGTAGTGAAATGTAAACAACTTTTTTTCTAAAATCAATATTCTTAAACTTTATTACCTGATGAATATAGGCTAGTCCAAAAGATATTTTTAAAATCAAAGGCCTTAAGTAGGCTATTGTCACTGAAGCGGCAGCATGTAGACCTAATGTGTCACTAAAAACATCTATCAGAAGCCCAATTATAAAGCTGATGAAAATGAAAAATATTCTATCATTTTTAATAGGGTAATAAATGATGAAAACTATGTAAATGAAAGGATTTAAATATCCAAATAAGTTTATGTTATTAAATATTATTGTCTGAAAAACAATAAGTAAAAATGCTGTAAAAATATTTGAAGTGATCTTATTCATCTAGTTCTTTAAGTTCTTCTATATGATTATTTTTAATAATATATACATTATTAAGGTTAGTCATATCGTTAAATAAATCAACCTCAATTTCAATGTAATTTTGTGTGTCATCTAATTTAAATGAAGAAACTTCACCTATTAAAATACCTTGAGGAAATATAAAAGAGTTACCGCCGGTTATAATAGTATCTCCTATACTCACTGGAGATTGTTTAGGAAGATCTTTTAGTTGGACTGTTAAAAAACTAGTACCATCCCAGTTTAACACACCGAAATGATTAGATTTTTTAAGTTTTGCATTTAAGTTTAATTTCGTGTTAAGTATAGATATTACTCTGCTATAATTTTTTGAAACTCTATCTGTAATTCCTACTACACCTTTACTTGAGACAACTCCCATGTCTTCATTTATGCTGTCTTGTTTTCCTTTGTTAATTGTTAAATAATTATTGTAAAAACTATAGCTGTTTTTAATAATTGTAGAATTGAATACCTCATATTTTACACTATCGGTAACTAATCCTGAATTGTAGATATTTTTTTTTAATAGAGTATTTTCTTCACTTAAAAGAATATTTTCATTTTTTAAATTCAAATAAGATAAAATAGAGCTGTTTGTTTCAAATACCTTTCCTGTAACACTATTTGTAGAATTTAAAATAAAACTATTATGAAATCTGCTATTAGAAAATATGAGAATTAAAGAAAAAGAGAACAGGCTTAGAAATAAAATGAAATTTTTATTTCTAACAAAAAAATCGATGATTTGACGCATAAGTTAATCTTATTTTATCAATACACTTTTGTACTTAGGTAGATTTTTAAGTACAATCCCTGTACCCCTGACGACTGCTCGTAAAGGATCTTCTGCAATATATACGGGCAAATCTGTCTTTTTAGACAACCTTTTGTCAAGACCTCTAAGCATTGAACCGCCACCAGCTAAATAAATACCAGTATTATATATGTCTGCTGCTAGTTCTGGGGGTGTTTGTGATAATGTTTCCATCACAGAATCTTCAATTCTTAATATTGATTTATCTAAAGCTTTAGCTATTTCTCTGTATGATATTTGTACCTGCTTAGGTTTTCCAGTAAGTAAATCCCTTCCTTGAACACTCATTTCTTCTGGCGGTACATCAAGGTCACCAGTAGCAGATCCAATTTGGATTTTTATTTTCTCAGCAGTTCTATCACCTACATAAAGATTGTGTTGAGTTCTCATGTAGTATATAATGTCATTTGTAAAAACATCTCCAGCTACTTTCACAGACTTATCACAGACGATACCACCTAATGCAATTACAGCAATTTCAGTAGTTCCACCTCCAATATCAACAATCATATTTCCTTTTGGTTGCATTATGTCAACCCCAATTCCAATAGCCGCAGCCATTGGCTCATGGATTAAATAAACTTCTTTTCCATTTACTCTTTCGGCAGACTCCTTTACTGCTCTCATTTCAACTTCTGTAATCCCAGATGGTATGCAGATAACCATTCTTAACGCTGGTGAGAAAAACTTCTTTTTTAGCGCAGGAATACTTTTTATAAATAAGCTGATCATTTGTTCTGAGGCATCAAAATCTGCTATAACACCATCTTTTAATGGTCTTATAGTTTTAATATTTTCATGCGTTTTACCTTGCATTAAATTTGCTTCATTGCCAACCGCAATTATCTTTCCAGATACTCTATCTCGTGCAACAATTGAAGGGCTGTCAATTACAACCTTATCATTGTGAATAATTAGTGTATTTGCAGTACCTAAATCTATTGCAATTTCTTCTGTTAAAAAATCAAAAAAGGACATCTATTAAATATTAAAGTAAGTAAATATATTCATAACTAATATACATAAAATCTGGTAAATTATTTCACAATAAAATAAAATATTTCATCAATGTTTAAAATGTCTAATTCCTGTAAAAACCATTGGAATTTTATTATCATCACAATAATCAATACTTAATTTATCTTTTATAGAACCTCCTGGTTGGATAACTGAATTAATCCCCTTTTTATAAGCAATTTCAACACAGTCTGGGAATGGAAAAAATGCGTCACTAGCCATAGCTGCACCATTTAAATCAAATTTAAAGCTAATTGCCTTGTGAATTGCCTGATTAAGTGCATCAACTCTACTTGTTTGGCCTGTTCCACTTGCTAATAATTGCTTGTTTTTCACAAGTACAATTGTGTTAGATTTGGTGTTTTTACAGATTTTGGATGCAAATAATAAATCTTCTATTTGATTATTGTTTGGTTTAAGTATAGTTGGGAATTTAAAATCATCTAAGCTATCAGTGTGTTCATCTTTCTGTTGTGCTAAATAACCATTTAGACAACTTCTGACTATGAAAGCTGGTTTGAGAAAGTCCTTAAGAACTAATATTATTCTATTTTTTTTCTGTTTTAAAATATCTAATGCTTCTAGCGTAAAACTTGGAGCAATAACAACTTCACAGAAAAGTGTGTTTATTAGTTCAGCTACTTTTAAATCAATTTCTGAATTGCTAATTAAAACACCTCCAAATGCTGATACAGGATCTGCTGCCAATGCATCAATATATGCTTGTTTTATATTATCTCTAGTAGCTATTCCACAAGCATTGTTATGTTTTAATATGGCAAATGTAGGTTTGTCATTTTTAAACTCATGAATTAAACTAACTGCCGCATCTACGTCTAATAGATTGTTGTAGCTTAATTCCTTACCATGAATCTTGTCAAACACTTTTTGAAAGTCACCATAAAAATATCCTTTTTGATGTGGATTTTCACCATACCTCAATATTTTTGGATGATCATCACTAATTTTTAATGCATCAATATCTCTTTCTGAATTAAAATAGTTAAAGATGGCTGTGTCATAGTTTGAAGATATGTTAAATGACTTTAATGCAAATAACTTTCTTTCCTCTTCAGATAAAATTCCATTTTTATCCTTTAAAATATTCACAAAAACATCATAATCATTTTTAGAAGAAATACAGGTGACATCTTTATAGTTTTTTGCAGCAGCTCTAATTAATGAAATCCCACCGATATCAATTTTTTCAATAATTTCAGCATGTGATGCGCCTGAACTAATTGTCTTTTCAAAAGGATATAAATCTACAATTACTAAATCTATTTGAGGGATTTCAAATTCTAGCATTTCTTTTTGATCACTCTCGTTTTCTTGTCTGTTAAGAATTCCTCCAAAAACTTTTGGATGTAGAGTTTTAACTCTGCCTCCAAGTATAGAAGGATATGAAGTCAAGTCCTCAACCTTTATTACTTTTACTCCTAATTCATTAATGAATTTTTCTGTACCTCCAGTAGAATAAATCACTACATTTTGGTTACTTAACTCTTTAATAATTGGCTCTAACCCATCTTTGTTGAAGACGGATACTAATGCTGATTTTATCTTAATTTCACTCATTTTAACAATCTATTTTGATAAGTTCAAATGTAGTTATTAATTGTAGATCAAAATGCTGTCATCAAGCAAAATAGACATGTTTTTTTCAACTAAAATGGATACTTATTAACATCTATGTAAAGTCTTTTAATTTTTCTTACTACTTACGTAAAAAGCAATTAATCTTTTGAATATAAGACTATTACCTATAAAGTTATGTTAAAAAATTTAAGACATCAATACTGTTTATTAATTTTACCATAAAATTGTTATAACTTTGAACTATGAAAATATATTTATCAATTTATTTTTTGCTTTTACCACTCTTTATTGCTTCTCAAAATAATATAACTGGAGTTGTTTTTGAAAACAACCCAAGTAATAATCAAATGGCATTGCCAGGAGCTAGTGTTTATTGGATGGATTCATCTGAAGGAGTTGTGACTGATTTTGATGGTAAATTTAGTATTTCAAATACTGGTAGTTATACTAACCTAATAATTAGTTATGTAGGTTATAAAACGGATACGCTAAAGATTGATAATAAAAAATTCGTAAAGCATTATTTAAACCCTGCATCGAACTTAGATGCTGTTACTATAAGATCATTCGCTAAATCTACTTCTGTTTCTTACTTATCTTCCCAAAACATCACTAATGTTAGTTCAGAAGAGTTATTAAAAGCAGCGTGCTGTAATCTTTCAGAAAGTTTTGAGACAAACCCTTCAATCGACGTAAATTTCACTGATGCTGTTACAGGAGTTAAGCAAATTCAAATGTTAGGACTTACTAGTCCTTATATTCTTATAACCTCAGAAAACATCCCGACTATTAGAGGTGCTTCTCAAACCTATGGAATGAGTTTAATTCCAGGAACCTGGGTTGAATCAATTCAGATAACAAAAGGAGCTGGATCTGTAATAAATGGGTATGAGAGTATTTCAGGGCAAATCAATGTAGAACTACAAAAACCAAATGCAGATACTCCATTATTTTTAAATTCCTACGCTTCCTCTATGGGTAGGTTAGAATTAAATGCTCATTACAATACTAAAATTTCTGACAAATTAAGTTCTGGTCTGTATTTTCACGTAAACTCAAATAATCAATTAAATGATGGTAACTCAGATGGTTTTTTGGACAGCCCATTATCAGAACAAATAAATGTATTAAACAGATGGCAATATACTGACCTTGAAAAAGGAATGGTTGCATTTGTTAATGTAAGATACTTAACTGACGAAAAACAATCTGGAGAAGTTGATTTTAATCCTGGTTTAGATAGATTGACAACCAATTATTGGGGTAGTGAAGTTAATACAGAAAGATTTGAGTCTTCTTTAAAAATTGGTTATGTAAATCCTGATATCACGTACCAAACTCTAGGAGTTCAATTAGCATATAGTGATCATGACCAAAACTCATATTTTGGTCTTAATCAATATAATATTAATCATCAAAGTGTTTTTTCAAATATTATTTATAACTCCATTATAAGCGATACAAGACATAAAATTAAAACTGGTTTAAACTTTAATTCTGATGTCTACAAGGAAAATGTATCGAACGTGTCATATGCTTTATCACCAGATGGTAATTCTAGCCAAGCTATTAATCAGGATATATATAATGATCGATCTGAAAAATCAATTGGTGCATTTTTTGAATATAATTTTGATAATCTGAGTAATTTGAATTTAACTGCAGGAATTAGAATAGATAACCATAACAAAATGGGTACCTTTTTAACCCCTAGATTTCATTTAAGATATACTCCAGTAGAGAAATCTGTAATAAGATTTTCTTTTGGAAGAGGTAAAAGAATGGCTAATATATTTGCTGAAAATCAAAACTTATTTGCAACCACAAGACTAATACAACTGCCTGTAGATGATCTAAAATCTGAAGATGCATGGAATTATGGTATTTCATTTTTACAAAATTTTAATCTATTTAATAAAAAGTCTGAAATAATCTTAGATTACTATTATACTGATTTTGATAACAAGGTAATAGTTGATTGGGAAAATCCTTTTGAAATTAGTTTTTACAACCTTATTGGTAAAAGTTTTGCAGCTAGTTTTCAATCTCAATTTAATTATTACATAAATGAAAATATTGAGTTTAAACTAGCCTATAAACTGTACAATGTTAAAACAGACTATGCTTCGGGAAGACTTGCGAAACCAATGACTCCAAAAGAACGTTTTTTTATAAATTTTAACATTAACTCAAATTTAAATGATGATGGGTCTCAATGGAAATTTGACACAACTTTTAATTGGATTGGAGAGCAAAGATATCCTAACAGAATTCCTGAAAACACAACTTCAATTATCCCAATCTATCAAGCTCCTACGCCGGATTTTACAACAGTTAATGCACAATTAACCAGAGTTTTTTCAGAAAAATTTGAAGTATATTTAGGAGTTGAAAATTTAACCAATACAAAACAGAAAAATCCGATAGTGGGTAGTGAAAATCCATTTGATCAAGGATTTGATACAACTTTTGTGTACGGTCCAATATTTGGGAGTATGTATTATACGGGTTTAAGATTTAAAATTTATTAATATGAGAAGATATATTTTGATTATTTTATTTATGCCGTTTATGGTGATCGGTCAAAACACAAGTGCTAAAGCAAGCTTTAAAGTTGATGGTGTATGCGGTATGTGTAAGGTGAGAATTGAAACTTCAACCATCAAAATTAAAGGGGTAAAGGTTTCAAAATGGAATGTTAATACTGGACAAATAAATTTAATTTACAATGAAAAAAAAACTAATATTAATGACATACATCAATTTATAGCTGATTTAGGTCATGATACAGATAAAATTAAAGCTCCAGATCTAGCATATAATTCTTTAGATGCTTGTTGTAAATATAGAGATCCTCTCGTTGTTAAAGATCATCAGTAAAAATTGATACTTTAAATTTTTTGTAAATTGTAAAAACTAATTAATCCCTTAATTAAATTAATATATTATGAAAATACTTAAAAGCATAATTTTTTGTTCTGCTATTTTAACAATCTTTAGTTGTCAGAACTCTAAATCAGATCAAGAGAAAATTCCAGGAATCAATTTAGATTTAATGAACACAGAAATCACTCCTAATGATGATTTTTTCAATTACGTCAACGGAAAATGGCTAGATAATACAGAGATTCCTGATGACAGAACAAGTTGGGGTAGTTTTGCTGAACTTAGACAGAAAACAGATGAAGATGCTCTTGGAATTCTAAAATCTGCCATGAGCGATGATAAAGATATGAATTCAATTAATTTAGTATCTGGATCAGATCAAGAGAAAGCAGTCTTCTTATATGAAACTATTATGGATACTATATCTAGAAACAGTCAAGGGATAGGCCCAATATTACCATATTTAGAAAAAGTTAATTCTATCACTAATATCAATGACTTACAATCCTATTTAATTGAAATGGAGCCACTTGGTGGTGGAGGTTTTTTTGGTTTTGGAGTTGGATCAGATCCGAAAGACAGTAACAGAAATGTAGGTTATTTAGGTGCTGGTGGATTAGGACTTCCAGATCGTGATTATTATGTCAAGGACGATGAAGATTCTAAAAATAAAAGAGATTTGTACGTTAAACACATTACTAGAATGTTGCAGTATTTAGGGGATGATGAAGATTCTGCAAATAAACAAGCGAAACAAATTCTTGCATTTGAAACTAGGTTAGCCGAGCCTAAAATGGATAAAGTAGACCGAAGAGATGCAAGGAAAAGATATAACCCAAGGTCCATTAATGATTTGCAAAATATGGTTCCTTCTATAAACTGGAGAAGATATTTCACAGGAATTGGTGCTAAGGATATCGACACTGTAATTGTTGGTGAATTAAAGTACATGGGTGAGCTTCAGAAAATACTAAAAGAAAATAATGTTTCCGATTGGAAAGCTTACTTAAGATGGAGCTCATTAAATGGAGCAGCCGGAATGTTAAGTAGCGATATAGAAAAAGCTAACTGGGACTTTTACAGTAAAGACTTAAGTGGAGCAAAAGCGCAAAGACCAAGAGATGAAAGAGCATTACAGAGATTAAATAGAACAATAGGAGAAGCATTAGGAAAACTATATGTTGACCAGAAATTTCCACCAGAAGCAAAGGTGAAAGCTCAAAAAATGATTAAAAATGTAATTCTTGCTTTTGAAAACAGAATTAATGCATTGCCTTGGATGAGTGAAGAAACTAAGGTAAAGGCAGTGGAGAAACTTAAAGCAACAAAAATTAAAATTGCTTACCCAGACAAATGGAAAGATTACTCAGAAATGAAAATAATGTCAGCTGATGAAGGTGGGTCTTATTTACAGAATATGTTAAATGCGACTAAGTATAATTATAAAAAAGACCTATCAATGTTAAATAAGCCAGTTGATAAAAGTGAGTGGTTCATGGCGCCACAGGTAGTTAATGCTTATTTCAATCCTTCTTATAATGAAATTGTTTTTCCAGCTGCTATATTACAACCACCTTTTTATAACTATACTGCTGATGATGCAGTTAATTATGGAGGAATTGGAGCTGTTATTGGTCATGAAATTTCTCACAGTTTCGATGATTCTGGGTCTAGATATGATAAAGATGGTAACTTAAATAACTGGTGGAAAGATGAAGATTTAACTCAGTTTGAATCTTTAGGTAAAGCTTTAGCAGATCAATATAGTGCAATTGAAGTATTGCCAGATGTTAATATAAATGGAGAATTCACATTAGGAGAAAATATTGGAGATTTAGGGGGGTTATTAGCAGGGTATGACGCACTTCAATTAAGTTTTGAAGGTAACAGACCTGATGATATTGATGGCTACACTGCAGAACAGAGATTCTTTATTTCTTGGGCTACAGTCTGGAGAACAAAAATGAGAGATGAGGCTCTTAAAACTAGAATTAAAACAGACCCACATTCACCAGGAATGAATAGAGCTGTTCAGCCTTTGCTTAATATTGATGCTTTCTACGAAGCATTTAATATTAAAGAAGGAGATAAAATGTATATATCTCCTGAAGATAGGGTTAGAATTTGGTAAAACAAAAAAAAGGCAATCAAGTAATTGATTGCCTTTTTTTTATTTAAATTATCATTACATCATTCCTGGCATCCCACCACCCATTGGAGGCATTCCTGCTGCAGGAGCTTCTTCTTTAATGTCAACTAAAGCACACTCTGTTGTAAGAATCATTCCAGCTACTGAGGCTGCATTTTCTAAAGCAATTCTTGTTACTTTTTTAGGGTCAATAATCCCAGCTTTAAGCATGTCAACGTATTCTTCTTTCTTTGCGTCATATCCAAAGTCTTTTTTACCTTCAGATACTTTAGCTACTACAACACTTCCTTCACCACCAGCATTAGCAACGATTGTTCTAATAGGAGATTCAACTGCTCTTGATACAATTTGAATTCCTGTCAATTCATCATTATTTTCGCCATCTAGCTTTGCTAAGACTCCTTTAGCTCTAACTAAAGCAACACCTCCGCCAACTACGATTCCTTCTTCTACCGCAGCTCTAGTTGCAGCAAGTGCATCATCTACTCTGTCTTTTTTCTCTTTCATCTCAATTTCACTAGCAGCTCCTACATATAATACTGCTACTCCACCAGCTAATTTAGCTAAACGTTCTTGCAATTTTTCTTTATCATAGTCACTAGTAGTGGTTTCAATCTGAGCTTTAATTTGGTTTACTCTAGCTTTAATGTCATTTTCCTTTCCAGCACCATTCACAATTGTAGTATTGTCTTTATCAACGGTAACAGTTTCAGCTGTACCTAACATAGTTAGATCAGCACTTTCAAGAGAAAAACCTCTTTCTTCTGAAATAACAGTACCACCTGTTAAAATTGCTATATCTTCTAACATTGCTTTTCTTCTATCTCCAAAACCAGGAGCTTTTACAGCCGCAATTTTTAGGCCTCCTCTTAATTTGTTTACCACTAGAGTTGCTAAAGCTTGACCGTCAACATCTTCTGCTATTATTAGCAATGGTCTTCCAGATTGAGAGACTGGTTCTAATATTGGAAGAATTTCTTGAAGATTAGATATTTTTTTATCAAATAATAAAATGTAAGGATTTTCTAAATCTGCAATCATTTTATCTGCATTAGTTACAAAGTAAGGAGATAGAAACCCTCTATCAAACTGCATTCCTTCAACTACATCTACGTAAGTATCAGTCCCTTTTGCTTCCTCTACTGTGATTACTCCTTCTTTGCCTACTTTATCGAAAGCAATCGCAATCAAATCTCCTATTGTACTGTCGTTATTTGCAGAAATCGAAGCTACCTGTCTGATCTTATCTAATGAGTTGCCAACTTGTGTAGATTGCTTGTTTAAATCTTCTACAATTGCACGAACGGCTTTGTCAATCCCTCTTTTCAAATCCATTGGATTTGCTCCTGCAGCTACATTCTTTAAACCTTCATTTACAATTGCTTGAGCTAATACTGTTGCTGTTGTAGTTCCATCACCAGCTTGATCGTTTGTTTTTGAAGCAACTTCTTTTACCATTTGAGCTCCCATATTTTCCAGCTCATTTTCTAACTCAACTTCTTTAGCTACAGTCACACCATCTTTTGTTACTTGTGGTGGTCCAAATGATTTACTGATAATAACATTTCTTCCCTTTGGTCCTAATGTAACCTTAACTGCATTTGCTAACGCATCAACACCTCTTTTTAAACCATCTCTAGCTGCTACATCAAATTTTATATCTTTTGCCATTTTATTTTATTTTTAAGTTAAACAATTGCCAGAATATCACTTTCAGACATTATTAAATAATCTTTACCATCTAATTTTAGTTCAGTTCCAGCGTATTTTCCATATAAAACAGTTTCACCTACTTTAACAGTCATTTTGTTTTCTTTGGTTCCGCTACCAACTGCTTTTACAATACCTTTTTGTGGTTTTTCTTTAGCTGTATCTGGAATAATTAATCCTGAAGCTGTCTTAGTTTCAGCTTCTAAAGGTTCGATTAGAACTCTATCCGCTAAAGGTCTTATGTTTAATCCCATAGTTATATAATTTATAATATTTAAATAATTAAAGACATAAATTGTGCCAACAGTTAAATACTGACAAACTTACATATGAAAGAAGTAGTAAACTTAATAAAATTAGTTGTTGTCTACTGGAAGAGTCAAGTCTTGAGAGTTGTCAAAAGGTAAAGCTTGTGTCTCAATTTCCTCAGTATTTAATGCTTTTGACTCTAAAGTTTGATTAGAGTTGTCAATAGCAAAATTTGAAGCAAGAATCAATAACACTAACATAACTGCTAAGGCCCATGTACTTTTATCAAGAAAATCTGTAGTTTTTTTAACACCTCCCAGTTGTTGAGTGCCTCCACCTCCAAATGAAGAGGATAATCCTCCGCCTTTAGGGTTCTGAACCATAATCACAACGACAAGTAAAAAAGCTACTAGAACGATAAGTACTAAAAATATTGAGAAAGAACCCATGTTAAATTATTTTTTGTTTTTAATTTTCTTTATTTGGTCAGCAAAGAAACTACTTTTTTCTGGATATTTCAAACTTAAGATCTTATAAGATTCTATTGCTTTATCAAAATTATTTTGACTCATGTATATTTTAGCAAGAGTTTCGGTCATTAAAGAGTCTTCTTTAAAGATATTTGAGGAGCTATAATCATATTCCGTATTTTCTTCATTGTTTGCGAATCCTATCTTTGGATTAGTATCAATAAACTTATCAATTATTGATGTAGTGTTACTTTCTTTTGTTTCTATTGGATAAGCTCTGTCTATGGGTTTGAAATTAGAAATACTTAACCATTCAACAAAAGATTTTTTTTCTTGATTAGCTTTATCAGTATCAATTATTGTTTTTTCAGGATCCTTAGAAACTGTATCAACTTCATTAAATTCGTTTTTGGTTATAAAATCAAATAAAACATTTCTTTCTGTTGAGTATGCAGCTGTAATTTTTAATTCGCTGTTAAATTTAAAACTATCACTCTCTTTTAGCGCTTTTAAGTAAATAGCTCTTGAAGATTGCAAATAAGGAAAATCATCTATAATCGATTTTAAATAACTTATTTGTTTTTTACTTATTTTGTTTGGCTCCTTAAGTATTTTAGTAAATTCCATATTTATATATTATTTACCATTTTGCTAGAGAGGCATTAAAAACATCTTGAGTGATTCTTTCAAAGATCTCTTCAACAGCTGAGTCTTTTTGAGACCCAATAAGTTGAGAGTTTCCAGCGTAATCAAAGTAAAAAGAAAATCTTTTTTCGAAATCGGCTTCTTCATCGTTTTTGTCATAAAAACGAACATTTACAGAAATCGTTAATCTATTTTGAGCAGCAGTATTGTTTGCTGTTGCAGTTGTTGGGGAAATTCTGTATTCAGTAATTTCACCTTCATAAATTAAGTCACCATTAGACTTAACTAAGTCTAAGCTAGTTTGATTAATCAATAAATCAGTTAAGCTGTTAGTGAAATCTCTCTCAATACCTGGCTCTATTAATGCAGCGACGTTTTGGAAATAGTTAACCTGAAAGGTTTTAGTTTCTGGAGCTATTGAAGCTCCGGTTAAAGAGTACTTAACACTGCAGTTTAAAAAAATGCAGCAAGAAAAATATAATATTATTAATTTTAAAAATTTCATTTTAATCAATTATAAATCAAATTGTTTAATTTTTCTATATAATGTTCTTTCACTAATTCCAAGCTCTTCGGCGGCCAATTTTCTTTTCCCTTCGTGTCTTTTTAGAGATTTTTTGATAAGCTCTAACTCCTTGTCATGTAAAGATAATGTTTCTGGAGAATCTAATTCTTGGACGTATTGATAATTATCTCTTTTAACAACTTCAACTTCTTTTGAGCTATTATTGTTTACGTTAATTGTTGGATGACTTTCACTTTCTTTATTTTCTTCGTAAATCTTTTGAATTAAATTTTCATTGTTTTTTTGAAAATCTGACATGTTATCATTTTTCATGAGTTCCATAGTTAGTTTTTTCAAATCATTCAAATCGTTTTTCATGTCAAACAGTACTTTATATAATATTTCTCGTTCGTTACTGAAATCACTTGTGTCTTGTTTCTTTTTTATTAGAGCTGGAAGGTTTGATTTTTGGCTATTAGGTAGATAATTTATTAATGTACTTTTATCTATGTTTCTTTCACGTTCTAAAACAGATATTTGTTCAGCTACATTTTTAAGTTGTCGGATATTACCATTCCATGAGTAATTGATTAGTGTTTCTATTGCATCTTCTTCAATTTTAATTGAAGGCATTTTATATTTTAATGCAAAATCACTTGAAAATTTTCTAAAAAGCAAATGGATATCATCTTTTCTATTTCTAAGAGCTGGTAATTTAATCTCCACAGTGCTTAATCTGTAATATAGGTCTTCTCTAAATTTTCCCTCTTTTATTGCCTCAAACATATCTAGATTTGTTGCTGCTACAATTCTGACATTTGTTTTTTGGACTTTACTAGAGCCTACTTTTATAAATTCACCAATTTCCAAAACTCGTAACAAACGTACTTGTGTTGTCAGCGGTAGTTCACCAACCTCATCTAAAAAAATAGTCCCACCATCAGCTACTTCAAAATATCCTTTTCTTTCACTTGTGGCGCCTGTAAATGCACCTTTTTCGTGACCAAATAATTCACTATCAATAGTTCCTTCAGGAATTGCCCCACAATTTACTGCTATGTATTTAGCGTGTTTTCTATGTGAAAATTGATGTGTTATTTTTGGAATACTCTCTTTTCCTACTCCACTTTCTCCAGTAACTAATACCGATATATCTGTTGGCGCAACTTTCAGAGCTTTTTCTAATGATCTATTTAAAATTGGGTCATTACCAATAATTCCAAATCTTTGTTTTATTGCCTGTATTGATTCCATAGTTAATTATTTTTTGAAAATTCAATTGCCTTGCCTATTAATGTAGCACTTGTGCAATCCATCGTCATTACATTTACAAAATCTCCAATTTTATAATTTTCTTTTGGAAAGACTACAACTTTATTATGCTCTGTTTTTCCGGCCCAATGTTTTTCAGATTTTTTAGACTGCCTTTCAATTAAGACTTCAACTTTTTTGTTTAAAAACTCTTTAGTTCTCTTAAGGCTATGTATCTGTTGAAGATCTACAATTTCCTGTAACCTCTGTTTTTTCACCTCTTCCTCAATGTTATCTTCTAATTTTCTTTCAGCTAATGTACCTGGTCTTTCGGAATATTTATACATATAACCAAACGAATAAACTACCTCATTCATTAGAGACATTGTATCCTTATGATCTTTATCTGTTTCATTAGGGAAACCAACTATCATGTCGTGACTTATTGTACAGTCAGGAATTAATTTTTTTATACTTTTTATTAAACTTATATACTCTTCTCTAGTATGCTGCCTGTTCATGGCTTTTAAAATTGAATTACTACCACTTTGAACAGGTAGATGAATGTGGTTGCAAATGTTATTATGTTTTGCCATCAATTTAATAACATCTAAAGACATGTCTTGAGGGTTTGAGGTAGAGAATCTTATTCTAATTTTAGGTTGCGTGATAGCGCAAATTTCTAATAATTTTGCAAAATCTATGGAACTTGCTTTTTGAATTTCAGATGCTTTATTAAAATCTTTTTTCAGGCCTCCTCCATACCAAAGGTAACTATCTACGTTCTGCCCTAGAAGTGTTATCTCTTTGAAACCTTTTCCTGCTAAGTCATTTAATTCATCAACTATACTCTGCGGATCCCTACTTCTTTCTCTTCCTCTAGTAAAGGGAACTACACAAAATGTACACATATTATCACACCCTCGAGTTATCGAAATAAATGCAGAGACACCATTTGAGTTAAGTCTTACGGGTGTAATGTCACCATAGGTCTCTTCAGTTGATAAAATAACATTTATAGCATCTTTTCCGGAATCTACTTCTTCCAAAAGATTAGGTAAATCCTTATATGCATCAGGACCAACCACTAAGTCAACAATTTTTTCTTCTTCTAAAAATTTATGTTTTAATCTTTCAGCCATACAGCCTAAGACTCCTACTTTCATTTTTGGATTATTTTTTTTGAGTGAATTATATTTTTGGAGTCTTTTTCTAACAGTTTGCTCTGCTTTATCTCGTATGGAACAAGTATTTATTAGTATTAATTCAGCGTCTTCAATAGTTGTAGTAGTATTGTACCCATTTTTAGACAATATAGAAGCCACTATTTCGCTGTCACTAAAATTCATTGCACATCCAAAACTTTCTATGAATAATTTTTTGTCATTTTTAACTACAACCTTAGTTTCTAAAACTTCTCCTTGCCTTTTTTCTTCTAGTAATTTCTCCACAGATAATTTAATGTTATCATTAATATAGTCTACAAATATACTACTTAATTTGTCTTATGACAAATTGTCATACTGAAAATTACAAATAATAATTGGGGTAAATAACTCACTCTATCTTCGTGCATAATAATAAATTATTAAGTAATTTTTGTTTTTCAAAATATATATATAAAAATTTCTTCTACATTTGTACTTCTTAATTTGAAAATATGGCAAAGAATTTAGTAATAGTTGAGTCCCCTGCAAAAGCAAAAACAATCGAAAAATTTTTGGGTAAAGAATTTGTTGTCGCATCAAGTTTTGGGCACATTTCTGATTTACCATCCAAAGAACTAGGAGTTGATGTTGAGGGTAATTTTACACCTACCTATGAAGTTTCAAAGGATAAAAAAGCTGTTGTTAAAAATTTAAAAGATCTGGCGAGTAAGTCAGAAATGGTTTGGCTAGCTAGTGATGAGGATAGAGAGGGAGAGGCTATTGCCTGGCACCTTTTTAATTCTTTAAAATTAAAAGAAAACAAAACCAAAAGAATAGTTTTTCATGAAATAACTGAAACTGCTATAAAAAAGGCTGTTGATAATCCAAGAAAAATTGACTATAATTTAGTTGATGCCCAGCAAGCTAGAAGAGTTCTAGATAGAATTGTAGGTTATGAGCTTTCACCAGTTTTATGGAGAAAGATAAGAGGTGGTTTATCTGCTGGAAGGGTTCAATCCGTGTCAGTTAGGTTGATTGTTGAAAAAGAGCGTGAAATTACAGGATTCACACCCGTATCTTCTTACAAGATAGATTGTGAATTTAAAACATTGGAAGGTGCTTCATTTAAAGCAAGGCTGTCTAAGTCTTTTAATAGTAAAGAGGATGCTTTAGGTTTTTTAAATAAAAATATTAATTCTAAATTTTCAATTAAAAGTTTAGAAAAAAAACCCACAAAAAAAACACCAGCACCTCCATTTACTACATCAACCTTACAACAAGAGGCATCTAGAAAATTATATTTTTCAGTTTCTAAGACCATGACTTTAGCACAGAGACTTTATGAAGCTGGTTTAATTACGTACATGAGAACGGACAGTGTAAATTTGTCTAATCATGCTAAAGAAGGAGCAAAAAATGAGATTATAGAATCTTATGGAGAAAAATATTCACACCCTAGGACTTTTAAAGGAAAAATAAAAGGCGCTCAAGATGCTCACGAGGCAATTAGGCCTACAGATTTTTCTAGAAACTCTGTAAATATAGATAGAGATCAATCTAGATTGTATGATTTAATTTGGAAAAGATCTATTTCTTCTCAAATGTCAGATGCTAATCTTGAAAGAACGAATGTTAAAATTCAATCTGATAAACATGATGACCTGTTTGTATCTAATGGAGAGGTGATTAAATTTGATGGATTTTTAAAAGTTTATATTGAAAGTACTGATGAAGAGAATCAGGAAAAAGATGATTTGTTACCTAGTTTATCAATAAATCAGACCCTAGAAAATAACTATATAAATGCAACACAAAGGTTCTCTAGACCTCCTTACAGGTATACGGAAGCTTCTCTTGTTAAAAAGTTAGAAGAGCTAGGAATTGGACGTCCATCTACATATGCCCCAACTATTTCAACCATTCAAAACAGAGGATATGTTGAAAAAGGAATGGTAGAAGGAAATAGTAGAGATTATTCTCAAATTTCACTTATTGAGAACTCTATACATGAAAAAGCCTTGATTGAAAAGCATGGATCTGATAAAGGAAAATTAGTACCTACTGATATAGGAACTATAGTAACAGATTTCTTAGTTGAGCATTTTGAAAATATTTTAGATTATAATTTTACTGCAAAAGTTGAACAAAATTTTGATGAAATTGCAGATGGTAAAAAAGAGTGGACTGAGATGATGAAGGAATTTTATAAAGACTTTCATCCAGTGGTTCTTGATGTGAAAGAAAATGCGGAGAGAGAATCAGGAAGAAGAAACCTTGGTTTTCATCCTGAATCCAAAAGAGAGGTAAGTGTTAGATTAGGTAAATTTGGTCCAATGGTTCAAGTTGGAAATGTTGAAGACGAGGATAAGCCTTTGTTTGCTAGTTTATCACCTGAAATGCAGATTAGCTCTGTTACATTAGATGAGGCATTAGATTTATTCGAACTTCCTAAAGTTTTAGGTGAATATGAAAATGAAGAAATTCTTGTTAATAATGGGAGATTTGGCCCATATGTTAAGCACGGAGATAAGTTTATATCCTTACCAAAAGGGATTGCTCCTTTGTCAGTTTCTTTAGAAGAATCAATTGAATTTATACTCGAAAAACAAAAAGCAGATGCACCGATAGCTACTTATAATGACATGCCGGTTCAAAAAGGAAAAGGAAGATTTGGTCCATTTATTAAATGGAACAATACGTTTATAAATGTTAATAAAAAATATGACTGGGATAACTTATCTCAGGATGAAATAGTTGAGTTAATCGAGACTAAAATTCAAAAAGATATAGATAAAGTAATTTATGATTGGACTGCGGACAATATTAAAGTTGAGAAAGCAAGATGGGGTAGATTTAATATTATATCAGGGAAAATTAAAATAGAGCTTCCTAAAACTTTTGATATTGAAAAGTTAACACTTGAAGACGCTAAAGATAGGATAGCTAAACTGTCCAAAAAAAAATCAAAAAGTAAAAAGTAAAAGATGATAGATTATAGTTTTTTAACTCCTGTTGATGATTTGATTTTGTCTCATATGGACTTAAACTCATCTTTAATCTTGGGTAATAGAATTACCATTCATTCATATAATACCTCACCCCCAGAATTAGATAATGTTGATATCGCAATAATTGGTGTTAGTGAATACAGAAACAGCAACAACTCTCTAGGAGAGAACTTTTCTTTGATGGAGGTCAGAAAAACCTTTTATAGCCTATTTCCTGGAAATTGGTCATTAAATTTAGTTGATCTAGGGGATTTAAAACTAGGAAACTCTGTTTCAGACACCTATTTAGCCTTAGAAAGTATTGTTTCCGGCTTACTGAAAAATAATATAATCCCAGTTATTGTCGGAGGGAGTCAAGATCTCACATATGCAAATTATAGATCTTATGATTTTTTACAAAAAACAGTAAATATTGTAAATGTTGATTCTAATTTTGATCTAGGAGATTCTTCTAAACCCATTAAAAACAACAGTTATTTAGGTAAGATTATACTGGATAAGCCTCACAATTTATTCAACTACTCTACTTTAGGTTATCAGACATATTTCAATTCTCAAGAAGAGATTGATCTAATGGATAAGTTATATTTTGAAGCTTACAGACTTGGAGAGTTGAGTAATAATATTCGATACGTAGAGCCTGTTTTAAGAGATGCTAATATAGTTACCTTAGACCTTAAGAGTATAAGATCTTCAGAGGTGAGTTCAAAACAAAAATTTTCACCAAATGGATTTAGTGGAAAAGAAATCTGCGCAATCTCAAGGTATGCAGGTATCAGTAATAAAGTTTCTTCCTTTGGAATATATGAATATATTCCTTCAGTTGAAGATGAGGCAACCGAAATGTTAATAGCTCAAATATTGTGGTACTTCATTGAGGGTGTGAATTGTAGAGTAATGGATAGTAATTTTTATAATGAGGATGACTTTCAAAAATACACTGTACTTATTGACGATCAAGAATTGGTGTTTTTAAAAAGTGTAAAATCTTCAAGATGGTGGGTAGAAATTCCATTCTTACAAAATTCAAATAATAAATTAGAAGAACACTCGTTATTACCATGTATGCATCAAGATTATGTTGATGCAAGTAAAGGGGTAATTCCTGAGAGGTGGTATAAAGCGCAGAAAAAAAACATAATATAATTATCTAATTAATGTTGATAGATACGTCAAATACACTGCAAATTGGTTTAAATTTTGGTCAAGAGTATAATTGACTGCTGAATTGTCTAAT
>CAJJDI010000039.1 GCA_905182835.1 uncultured Flavobacteriaceae bacterium
TGGAATATCCAAACCTCTTGCAGCAATATCTGTAGCAACTAGAACTTCCACTGTCCCATTTTTAAACCCTGCTAAAGCTTTGGTTCTCGCTCCTTGACTTTTATTTCCATGAATAGCTGCTGCTTGAATATTTACTTTAATCATTTTTTTACACAGATTATTTGCTCCATGCTTTGTTCTTGTAAAAACTAAAACTTGAGACCAGCCTCCATCTTTGATTAGCTTAATGATTAAGCCAGGTTTTTTGTTCTTATCAACTCTATATGCTTTTTGAACAATAGCCTCAACAGTAGTGTTCTCTGGTGAAACTTTAATCATTTCAGGATTGGTTAGTATGTCTTTAGCTAGAAATTTAATCTCTTTAGAAAAAGTTGCTGAGAATAATAAATTTTGTCTTTTACTTGGCATAAGACTCATTATCTTATCTATATCTCTTTTAAATCCCATATCAAGCATTCTATCTGCCTCATCTAAAACCAAAATTTCCACATCATCTAAGAATAAGAATCTTTGATTTACTAAATCAAGTAATCTTCCTGGAGTAGCAATGAGAATATCAACTCCTTGACGCAGAGTTGCAACTTGAGGTCTTTGATTTACCCCTCCAAAAATAACTGTAGAACGTAAATTAATATGAGTACTGTACTCTAATACATTATCATAGATTTGAGCAGCAAGTTCCCTAGTAGGAGTTAATATTAATGCTCTAATATTTCTTTTTCCTTTTGGCTCATTAGCAGATAACCTTTGTAATAAAGGAAGTGTAAAGCCAGCAGTTTTACCAGTGCCCGTTTGAGCAGATGCTAAAATATCACTTCCTTTTAATATTAACGGAATTGCTTTTTCTTGAATTGGAGATGGGGCTTCATAACCCTTTTCTCTCACTGCCTTTACTAAAGATGGCATTAGCCCTAAATCATCAAAATTCATATATGTTTATTTTTAAACCTCTGCAAAGATACAACATCATATCTGGTATAATTAATTAAATTAAATTATTAGATTATTGTAATCCATTAAATAACATTTTATAGAGCATAAAAACTTATCATCATTAGTAAGATTTTGTTTACTTTTAATATATGAACAATATCAATAAACATTAATTGGAATCATTTGTAGAATGGGGTTACTTAGGCCTCTTTATTTCTAGTTTTTTAGGAGCGACCATAATACCTTTTAGTTCAGAAATTGTTTTTAGCCTTTTAATCATTAATGGCTACGATATTAGGGTAAGCTTAATAGTAGCAACAGTTGGTAATTGGCTTGGTGGACTGAGCAGCTATTATTTGGGAAGACTAGGGAAATGGAGTACTTTAGAAAAATATTTTAAATTAAAAAAAGAAAGAATCTTTCATTTTAAGACTAAGATTGATAAATGGGGAAGTCTATTAGCATTCTTTTGTTGGCTGCCTGTTGTTGGAGATCCAATTGCTGTAAGTTTAGGTTTTTTTAGAATAAATTATATATCAGTTGCAGTATGGATGTTAATAGGAAAAGTATTAAGGTATGTTATTTGGGCTATGATAACGTACTGGGGCGCATCAATTTTATAAATTACTACCCTAGTAAATCTAGTAATTCTTCAGAAGATATAATTGTAGTAAATTCTTCATTTAAACTAGCTAACGAAGTCTTATAAATAGTTTCACAGTCTATCATTTGACCATCTAAACCCATTGTGTTATAAGCCGCTGTAGAGTCAGAAATTAGATAAGTTTCATAACCTAAATTACCAGACATTCTAACTGTGGTTGATATACAGTGATTTGTAGTCATACCAACTATTACCAAGGTTTTAAGATTTTGATCATTTAATAAAGTCTCTAAATTTGTGCCTATAAAAGCGCTATTAACAGTTTTGGTTAATACATGCTCACCATCAATTGGTAAAACATAATCATTAAAAGAAAACCCTGGTTTAGACTTATGCAATTTCGAGTCAGGATTTACAGAACTATGCCTTACATGAATAACCGGAAACTTAAGCTCTCTCCATTTATTCAAAATTAATCCACATGTTTTTTCTGCATCTAAATTATTTCGTTTTAGCCCTGGGTAGTCTTTCTCCAGGAAAGCCTTTTGAACATCTACAATCAATAAAGCAGGATTTGAATTTTTTAAATTTATTAGTTTCATTTTATTTCTATGTAATTATTATTTCGATAGGTTTTGAAATAAATTTTCGATTTTATTAAAAGATATTTGACTTAAATCATCTACAACTAAATCTGCTTTACTATAATCTTGATTTTTTGAATGAAAACTATCAAAACCAATACAATATATACCAGCTCCACTAGCCGCTTCAATCCCATTTGTAGAGTCTTCAATTACTATGCATTCTTCTTTTTTAAATCCTGAAATATTAGCGGCTTTTATGAAAATTTCTGGATGAGGTTTAGAAGCTTTCAAATCTGCACCACTAAGTTTGGCTATAAAGTATTGATCTAGTTTAAATCTATTAAAAATATTATTAATAGTCACCATTGAAGCAGAAGAAGCCAATACTAATTTTAAACCATTTTTAGTATAATCAATAATTAAATCTAATACTCCATCAATTAGTTGAAAATTAATATCGTTTGCAAAGATGTATTTGAAATGTTTCCTTTTAAGAGACACTAAATCTTCTGGCGCTTGTTTTAAATTAAAATCTAAACATAGTTTCTGGCAGATTCTTAATGTAGACTGCCCAGTAAAAGATTCAAAAAGTGTATCTGGAACTTCAATTCCAACATCCTTAAACATTTTATAATAAGCTTTTTTATGAAGTGGCTCGCTATCTACTATAACCCCATCCATATCAAATAAAATAGCCTTTATCATTTGTTGATTATGTTTGTATGTTTATTTTTTAATAAGAAGTAAATAATTAAGACTAATAACTAAAACAATTTGTTAAAAAATTAAAACATATTTTTATCAAAAATATATCAATTTAATTATATTTACCTAAGTAAATTTCAAAACAAATAACTAAACTATCTAAAAATGAAAAAAACAAACGTTTTTTTGCTCATGTTTCTTGCATGTGCAATGTCATTTTCACAAGTGACAACATCTGGTATTAAAGGAAGTGTATCCGATGAAACTAATTCCGAATTACCTGGTGCTAATGTTATAGCCGTACACAACCCTACAGGGACTACTTATGGTGCAGCTACAAACATCGACGGTAAATTTAATTTAGTAAACCTTAGAGTGGGTGGACCTTACACAATTACTGTTAGTTATGTAGGGTACAAAGACCAGGCTTTTTCAGATGTATATCTTAATTTAGGTCAGGCTGAAAACGTATCGTTAAGTCTTATTCCTGATTCGGGAGCTCTTGATGCTATTGTTATTCAAGGGAATACATCAAAAAGTGTATTTAGCAAAGGAAGAACTGGAGCTGAAACTAGTATAGGTCGTAGAGAGCTAACTACCTTACCTTCAATATCTAGATCAGCAGCAGATTTCACAAGACTTGAACCAACAGCTAGTAATGGCTCTTTTGGGGGTCGTAATGATCAGTTTAACAACTTTTCATTAGATGGAGCAATATTCAACAATCCTTTTGGATTAGATGCTGCTACTCCAGGTGGTCAAACAGATTCTCAGCCAGTATCTTTAGATGCGATTGATCAAATTCAAGTATCTACTGCTCCATATGATGTTACTCAGTCTGGGTTTACTGGAGCAACTGTAAATGCTGTTACAAAAAGTGGATCTAACGAATTAAAAGGAACTGTTTATAATTTTAGTAGAAATGAATCTTTCACTGGATCTAAAATTAATGGTGAAGATATTTTTGTGCCGAATTTATCACAATCTCAAAGAGGTTTTAGTGTAGGTGGTCCAATTATAAAGAATAAATTATTTTTCTTTACAAATTTCGAACAAGATAATAGAGAAGATCTAGGTCAATCTTGGTTACCTAATAGAGGTACTGGTGCGATCAATGAATCAAGAGTTGATGAAAGTGATTTAATCTTAGTTCAGAATACATTATTGGGAATAGGATATGATCCTGGAGCTTATGAAGGTTTTAATCATAAAGCAGAGTCAACTAAAGGAATCTTTAAATTAGATTGGAATATCAATGAAAAGAATCAATTAGCAGTTATTTACAATTGGCTAGATGCTTCAAAAGATAAACCAGCACACCCAACAGCTTTAGGTTTTAGAGGACCTAATGCTTCTGTTTTACAATTCGAAAATTCTGGTTACCAAATTAACAATAAATTGAATTCTGTTCAGTTAGAATTAAACTCATCAATATCTGATGCGGTTTCTAACAAGTTCCAGGTAGGATATACGCATTTTGAAGATTTTAGAAATCCAATGTCTAGTCCTATGCCAGCAATTACTATACAAGATGGTGCAGGATCAAATTATATTATTGCAGGTCATGAACCTTTTTCAATAAATAATGTTTTGGATCAAAAAGTTTTTCAATTCTCAAATAATCTAACTTACACAAAAGGCAACCATACTTACACGTTTGGTATCTCTTTCGAAAAGTTTGAATTTGATAATTCATTTAACTTAGGTACATACGGGTATGGAAATGCGAATGGTTATGTAGGTGCGTTTGGAGCTTTTGCTTCAGTTGATGATTTTGTTGCAGCCGGAAATAATGGTTTATTATCTGAAGCTTTAGCAAATGCTCAAGCAGTTGCAGATGCTGACACATGGTCTCTAGCTGAAACAAATGTTGGTCAATTAGCATTTTACATACAAGATGAATGGGATGTGAATGATGATTTCAAATTCACTTATGGTTTAAGATTTGACAAACCGTTATACTTTGATACTGATGAAAAAGCAGGAGATGTTATAGCTGGGACTGGTGATTATGCACCAAACACTCCTTATGTCAACCCTAACACGGGTGATCTACAATTGTTAGATAATACTCAAATGCCATCTAGTTCATGGTTATTCTCTCCTAGAATTGGATTTAACTATGATGTAAATAGTGATAACACTTTACAATTAAGAGGTGGTTCAGGTATATTCTCTGGTCGTATTCCTTTTGTCTGGTTAGGAAACCAAATTGGGAATCCAAACTGGTGGTTCCACCAAATGGTTGATCCAGATTACCAATACCCTCAAGTATGGAGAACTAATTTAGGAGTAGATCGCAAGTATGACAATGGATTAGTATTAACTGCGGATATATCTTATTCTAAAGATACAAATGGTGCACATGTTCAAAACTGGGGTCTACTAACTCCATCTGGAACATTAGCAGGTGTTGATAATAGACCAGTGTATACAGGAGATGATCATGTACTTGTAAATGGTGATGGATTAGGGTTTGGAGCACAAGCTAATGGTTATGTATTCAGTAACTCTGACAAAGGACGTATATTCAATGTAGCTTTTAAAGCTCAGAAGACTTTTGAAAACGGTTTATATACAAGTTTCGCATACAGTTATTTAGATTCAAAAGATGTTAATTCAATTGAAGCTGAAATTACTGGCGATGCTTTTGCTTTTAATCCTGTAGTAGGTGATGCAAATGCAGATGTATTATCTTATTCTAAATACGGTGATACACATAGATTTATAGGAGTTGCTAGTAAACAATGGAAATATGGTGATGACAACAAATGGGGTACAACTTTATCTACATTCTTTGAATACAGTAGAGGAGGAAGATTTAGTTATACTTATGGAGGTGATATTAATGGAGATGGATCTGGCTTAAATGATTTGATCTATATACCTACAGTGCATGAAATCAATCAAATGAATTTTTCTGGAATTGGTCAAGCTGCTGCATTTGATGCATATATCTCTCAAGATGATTACTTAAGTGGTAGACGTGGACAATACGCTGAACGTTACGGTGCGTTATCTCCTTGGAGAGGCCGTTGGGATATGAAGTTCCTACAAGACTATCATATTAAAGTTGCAGATGGGAAAACCAATACTGTTCAGTTTAGTATTGACTTCTTAAACATTGGAAATTTTATAAGCTCTGAATGGGGTCTTGTTCAACAACCAAATGCTGTTCAACCAATTGGTGTAAATGTTGGTGCTGATGGAGTACCAACATATACATACAATTCTGATTTACAGAATACATTTGGATATGACGCAAGTTTATTATCTAGATGGCAAATGCAATTTGGATTACGTTATATTTTCTAATATAATAACATATTAATATCTAAAATGCACTCTTTTTAGGGTGCATTTTTTATTTATAAAAGCCTGTATAAAAAAAACTTAAACTAATATTTTACAGATATATATGTATAAAAAATTAGTCTAAATTTCTATGTATTGGTATTTTTATATAAACATATAACATGATTGAACATTATTTTCAATGCCCTCACTGTTGGGAGGATCAATTACAAATGATAGACCCTTCTATTAATAATCAAAGTTTTATTGAAGACTGCAAGATTTGTTGTAACCCACTTGAGTTTGAATTGAGTATTGCAGATAACTCATTACAATCATTTTCTGTAATGCCGATTGATCAGTAAAATTTGAATTATAAACTTCTTGTAGTACAAAACAAAAAAAGGGAACTACATCTCTGCAACTCCCTTTGTCACTTTAGAATAATTAGACTTCTAACCTATTAAACCATAATTATGCTTATCGTCTTTCAGGTAAAAAACTATTCTATTAAAATGTATTTTAAATTATTCAGGTATTCCAGTTCCTCCACCAAGAGGAGCCCAGTTTGAATGCATTATTTTCCATCCATTTTCTGTTGAAACCCAAACAGAAGAACCTCTAGTGCTGTAGTCAATTTTATCTCCATCACCTACAGTGTAATCTCCTTTAGCATAAAAGGTTAATACAGCAGTTCTTGAGTCTGGAGAAAGAGCTACATTAGTGTCATATAGATCAAATTCTCCCCATTTAGCTACTGGTTCCACATCAAAACTTTCTGAATTCATTGTGTAAAACTTACTTAAGTTTGAGTCTCCAGTTGTAAAAGGTGTATTTTGATCAACATATTTATTGAACTCTTCTAAATTTTGTGTAAGAATAGCATCTTGAAAATTTACAGCGTTTAATTTTAAAGCACTAACAATATCTTCGTCAGAAACTTTTGGATCAACTGTTGGTTGACAAGCTGCAAGTAATATTACAGCCATTAATAGAAATGATTTTTTCATGTTTTGTTATTAAATGATTAATAAAGATTATTTAACTATATTGAATTTAAGGGTTTTTAAATAAAAAAATACAATTTTAGTTTTATTTCTTGATTCTATTGGTGTCTTTCATGTATTCATTATCTAAAAGTAGACCCGTGTTTATTAAAGAGAACACCTTTTCTTTTAAGTTATCTAAATCCTCAATATTTAATCCTTTGGTTTCAACAAAACGATGTTGACGAACCCTAAACAATCCAGGCCCTCCTTTTAAAAAATTCCAAGAGAAAAAACGTTTACAGTCATAATATATTTGAGGTACAATAGGTATTTGATGTTCTATAGCCAGACTGAACGCACCATTTTTAAAGGGTGCTAAAACAACATCCTCTGCAGGCACTAAACCTTCTGGGAAAATAGCAACACTTGTCCCGTTTTTAAGTCTTTTTTTTGCCAATTCATACACCCTTTTTCTGCTTTTAGGGCTACTTCTATCAACCATAATAACTATTCTTCTATAAAAGAATCCAAATATTGGAATCTTTACAAGTTCTTTTTTACCTACAAAAACAATAGGATTTTTACTAGTAACAATCAGTACAAAAGGATCCATTAATGATCCATGGTTTGGACAGAACATATAGCTTTTATTTGGATCAATTAATTCATCAAATTTAAAGTCTAAGCGAAAGCCCATACCATATACAAGTAATTTAGACCATACTCTTACAAGCTTCCATAAATATGGATAATATTCGTGTTTAATTGAGAGAATGAATAAAAAAGGGGACATTAAAATTATGGTAACAAAAATCATAATGTAAAACCATGCACGCCAAATTAAAAGAAATGGAATTTTTATAAAGTTAATATATTGAACAGTTTTCAAAATAATTATATTTTTTTTAAAGTTATTATTTTTTTTTAGATACAAAGGTTTTTCTATCAACAATAACTAGAACCAATAAATACTATGTTTTCTTGAATATTTATTTACTTTTTGTAAATTCACGATATGACCAAAATAAAAACTATTTGTTCAGTTAAAAAAATTAAATAAAGATCAATTTTATGGTAGTAAATTACATTAAAGAAGTGTTAGAAAATATACCAAATAGTTGGTTAAATTTAACTACTCACAGATTAGATATTTATGATGAAAAATTAGCTAAAACCCAATTCTTATACGAGCTTAAAGTCTTATATGAAAATAATAATTCCAAAACTTCTGCATTAAATGAATTACCTACGGCATATGACTACATTAGACTGGGACATCCATTATCCTGCCTGTTAGAATGGGGAGTTGGAAATTTACATAATTTAAAAACAGAAAATGTAATATGTTTTTCATCAAAGACTACACCAGTTTTATCAATTTTAAGAAAAAACTCATTAGATAATAAAAAAACTCAGATTATTTACAAAGGTGAATTACCTATATTCTTGGATATTGATATTTTACAAAATATTTATGGCTACAACTTTGATTTAATACAGATTAAAGAAATATCTGACATACCCAAGTTTAATGGTACTACTGTTTTTATTTCACAACAAGATAAAATTAACACGAATAATCTTATCCCAAATATTGATTTTTTTGTTAATACTTACTCCGAATTAGGCAGTATTTTATTAGTCAATGGTGAGCAAAATGAAAGTTATATCTCAAGTATTCAACATGTAAGAAGAAGAGAAACTATAGCAATGACACCAGCCAATTGTTTTACATACTTAAAGTCACTAACAAGTCAATCTTCTTT
>CAJJDI010000040.1 GCA_905182835.1 uncultured Flavobacteriaceae bacterium
CAGTCAAATCATTTATAGGGATATCGTTAACACTAGTAATTTTAATACTTGGCTTAGGAAAAGCTAATTTCATCGCAGGGTCACCAATAAAGAAAACCAACCTTCGCTGAATAATATTGGATATTTCAGAATCATTTTTTGTTAACCTTAAGGCCTCAGCCATACTATAATTTGAATTAGAGTTTAAGGAAAAAAGATACTGCTGGAGAGTAATATTAAAATCAACACCAACACTAACAAAAATTTGACGTGTTGTTGTTATTAAGCCAATTGCACCTCCATTTTTATTCCAATATAAAAACTCGCCTGCCGTCTCTCTATTTGGATTATCAAATTTGGTGAATTCACAGGTAACTGAAACAAAACAGTTTAGTTTATTTTTATTTAATAGCTCAGAAGCATCAATTTTATCAAAAATTCTTTCTCTAGCAATCCCATCCTCTCCTCCGTGACCAAAATAATTAACCACCAAAGCCCCAACCTCTAAACCTTCTATAATTGCATTGTTAACCTCTGGATATCTTTCCCCACCAGAAGTAGACTCTTGTATAAATGCATCTGCATATATTTTTTTTACATTGATTGAAGATTTATTGTTTTCTATAATAGTAGCTAATGAGTCCGATGTACTCTGGATTATATCTTCCCAAGCTTCATCCACATCGTCGGCAATAACAATAACATTATTTCTCCAACTACCAAAAGAGTCTTCTTCGTAATAAGATTCAACTTTATCTACTAAATCTGTTGCTCTTTGCGGAGAATCTGCTAAAATTCTACCAACTGCGATATCCAATTTATCAGATGAACTCATAGAACCTTCATTATAGTCCATCATACCAAAAAAATCATCTGAAATAAACGAACTAGACAAGCTAAAGCTTGATAAAGAATGCCATGAAGGGACTACATTCGTGTTATTAGGTATCCTATCTTTATAATCATAAGAAGCGTCTCCAAAGAGACATAAGTATTTCAAACTCCCCTCTGAATTATCATAAACATACTTAACAAAATTTCTTACTGCGGATATATCTGGATTTGATGAATTAAATTCATTATAGATAGTTACCAAATCTACGACCTTAACATTCAATCCATTAACCTCTCTGTTTATTTGCGCTAATCGTTCTGCTTGGCTTAACATTTCTTCGCTAGTTACTATTAAATAATCTACAGGCTCGAATTCATTATTATCATTAAGGAGTATATTAGATTTTAAGTTTTGATTATTCAAAATACTAAAACCATTAGATTCTGGGTATAACAACTCAGATCTTGAAAAAGCGATATACTTAACATTAAAACCTAAATTTGATTTAATGGTAAAGCTAGATTCTGAACTAGAATTTTCTTTAAAGGAGATATTTGAAATGTCAGAAACATTCCAAACCTCATCTAAAGAACTTGAATTAGAAATGACATACTTACCAATACCATTTAAATTCTGAACCTCATTATTGTGGTAAATTAATTGAGTACCGTTAAACACAAGGTCACATGTTGCTTCAATTGAAATGTAATCAAGGTAAGCATAGGAACTTGGATTACCATTATTGTTAAAGTCAAGGTTAACATTGATCGATGATCCTGAAACTAAAACTTCATTATTAAAATAATCTTCAGTTGCTAGAATAGGATCATTTATAGATTGATAATAAAAATTATCAACTTCTAAATTATTCACCTTCAAGCTCATCGATGTTGGAATCTCAGAAACTGCTGCTGTATAAACCTTTAGTTGAATAGGCTCTGATGTGACTAGGTTATCAAAATTAAATTCAAAATCTTTATTTGAATCAAAATCAAATCTCTCTCCAAACCATCTTCTTCCAATTTTAGCAATATTATAATTATCTATCTCATGAAACTTATAATCCTGAAACTCATCAATAACAAGGTTTTCATCTTCAAAAGGCTCTTCTAACTCTACTACTCTACTCCCAAATCCTGCACTAACATTTAACAAATAGTAAGTTTTATCAGTAAAGGAATTTAAATTAGTATTACTTTCTTCGTTAAAAGTATCTTGCCCTTTAGCAAAAAAAATAATATAGTCGTCATTATTGAAAACACCATCCTCTTCACCAACAAACTTAATTGCATTTTGGACTGGGTCGAAAGGAAATTCTGATGAATTCATGAGCGGAATCATCTCACCGCCGCTGCCATAAATTTTGATAGTTCTAGGGTCAACACTTGAAGTATTGACTCCCAAGTTATTTAAAAAGTTTTTACTTAATTTATAAACACCCGAATTTGCAATTTCAAATCTATACCAAGAACCTTGACTAAGAATAGAGCTAGTACTAGTAGATACTTTTCCTAAATCTGGATTAGTTTTTTTCTTGTAGGAAATTGATGCAGATGTTACCTTTTTGATAACACCATTATCATTGTAAAACGGGTTCAACTCTAGATATACGGATCTGCCATCTATAGAAAGACTATTGTTTAGACTAAATTTAAGTTCACTGGGAATACTATTTACATTTAAATTGCCAAGAGAGTTAAAATCAATAGTCTCGTAATTTAATTCATCTACTGTAATAGAATTAGAATCAATAAGATAACTCTCGTTCCATTGGGTAGTCAACGAAACTCCAGAAATAGGTTCAAAATTGTGTGTGTAATTATCAAAATAAGGAACACTAAATTGATTAAATTCACTTATATAAGCCTTATTCTCCACCCAATTAATGTTAATTAACTTTTTTTGGGAGGAAATAGAATAGAAGTTGAATAAAAAGAGAAAAACAACTAACTGATTAAATTTCATATATAAAAAACGACTAAAACAAAAGAATATTATTATTAAAATTAAAATTCAAAATTACGATAATAATAAATTAATATTCTCGTTTTATGGTTAATAATGCGGTATATATTTAATTAATAGCAAATTGTTGATTTTTATTAAAAGACACAATGATATTGCAATTAAGCATTTATTATAGCATTGTTTTATAAATATTAATAGTTGCAATATCAGGTTAAATTCATATATTGCAATTCATAAAATTTTTAAGTAAAAAGGATTTTAATTAAATTATAATAAGAAAAAAAATGAATATGTATAAATTATTTATAGTAGTGATTTCACTAACTTTTTTTGGTTGTAATAATTCTAAAACATCAAAAAACGTATCGAATGCTACAGGTTGGGATATTAACTCTAGAGATGGTGGTTTTCAGTATAACACGGATTACAAGGGTCAGGAAGCTGGTCCAGGGTTAGTTTTTATAGAAGGTGGTACTTACACCAAAGGGAAAGTACAAGATGACGTAATGCATGACTGGAATAACACTCCAAATCAACAGCATGTTATGTCATTTTATATGGATGCTACAGAGGTAACTAACATGATGTATTTAGAGTATTTAGATTGGGTTAAAACTAATTTCCCGCCAAGTAATATTAATTATGCTGATATTTACAATGGAGTTCTTCCTGATACATTAGTGTGGAGAAGTAGATTAGGTAATACAGAAGATCTAGTAGAAAATTATTTGAGGCATCCTGCATATGCACAATATCCAGTTGTTGGGGTAAGTTGGGTACAGGCAAATGAATTCGCAAGCTGGAGGTCAGATAGGTACAATGAAAAAATATTAATGGATGAAGGTTATTTAGCTACTAACCGAGAACTAAATGGAAACAAAAGAAATAGTGATGAGGAGAGTGAAATTAAAGAAAAAGCTACAGGGGCTGACGCAAATTTCAGCATAGAAACTTACGTTTTAAACCCTAACTCTACTTATGGAGACAGGAATCAAGATAGATTAAATGGTAGAATTAATCAAAGAAATTCAAAAGACACTACAAGTACAGAATTTAAATCTGCTTCAAGAGAAACTGGATTAATAACTCCTAAATATAGGCTACCAAGTGAGTCAGAATGGGAATATGCAGCTCTAGCGCTTAAAGAAAATAGAGAATTCAACATTTACCGTGGTAGAAAAAAATATCCTTGGAGTGGACAATATACTAGATCTGGAGATACAAAAATATTAGGTGATCAATTAGCTAATTTTAAAAATAGTGATGGTGATTATGGTGGTATTGCAGGTTGGTCAGATGATGGGGCAGATATAACAAATGTGGTTAGATCTTACGCACCAAATGATTTTGGATTATACGACATGGCTGGTAATGTAGCGGAATGGGTGGCAGATGTTTACAGACCTATAGTTGACGATGAGTTTAATGACTTTAATTATTATAGAGGGAATATATACACTAAAAATGAAATTGGTGAAGACGGAAGAACATCCAAGATAATAAGTAATGATGGAGTGGTTTATAAGACTTTATTAAACGGTAAAAGAGTTGCTGTAGCATTACCCGGTGAAATTGCTAAGGTACTAGTAGACGAAAGTGATACAAGATTTAGAACAAACTACAGCGAAAGCTATAATGTAAACTTTAGAGATGGAGACAAAAGGTCTTCTAGAGCTTTTTTAGATCAAGAAGAGTTTACAGATTCAATTACTGGCTCAAATTCAGATGAAACTAGATCAATGTATAACTCACCTAACCTTAGAGCTGTAAATGACATGGACGAATTTATGTATGATGATTCTGACAAAAGAACTTCTCTTATAAATGATCAATCGAGGGTTTATAAAGGGGGTTCTTGGAAAGATAGAGCCTACTGGTTAGATCCTGCTCAAAGAAGATTTTATCCAGAAGAGATGTCAACTGACTTTATTGGGTTTAGATGTGCAATGTCAAGGGTTGGTGCAAAGAACGGTTACGGAACAAAAAAAAGAAATTAAAAAGATTCTTTTCTTATAAACTAAAACCCTGATCTTATGATTAGGGTTTTTTTTATTAAATTTATGTAATGAATATTCAAAAAATACATCAGCTATTTGCTAAAAGTAATTCCGTATCAATTGATACTAGAAATATTAAAGAAAATGATATATTTTTCGCTATTAAGGGTCCAAATTTTGATGGAAATAAATTTGCAGAAGAAGCAATTGAAAAGGGCTGTTCGTATGTAATATCAGATAATTTACATTTGCGTAAGCTATCAGATAAAATAATTTATGTAAAAAACTCAATTGAAACTTTACAAAAACTAGGTAATTATCACAGAAGAACACTTAAAGCTAAAATAATAGCTATAACTGGGAGCAATGGTAAGACAACAAGTAAAGAAATTCTTTTAAATGTTTTAAAGTATCGCTACAACACAATAGCTACAAAAGGTAATTTAAACAACCACCTAGGGGTTCCATTAACTTTGCTTTCAATGGATATAGATACTGAGATTGGAATAATAGAGATGGGCGCAAATCATTTAAAAGAAATTGAGACTTTATGCAAAATAGCCGAACCTGATTATGGGTACATAACTAATTTCGGAAATGCCCACCTTGAAGGTTTCAAAACAATAGAAGGAGTTATAAAGGGCAAAAGCGAACTATATGAATACCTAAAATCTAACAGCAAGCTAATCTTCTATAACTCTCAAAACAATACTCAGAGTAATATAATTGGAGAATACACAAACAGCTTTAGCTACGGTATAAACGCAAACGATGATTGTCAATTAACAAAAGTTAAATCAAGTGATAATATTCAAGTTCGATATAAAAACAAAACCATAAGTTCAAAAATCTATGGGGACTATAACTTTGACAATATCTGTATCGCTATTGCTATAGGTGATTTTTACAATATTGATTTTGAAGACATAAAAAAAGGGGTAGAAAACTATTTACCAGATAATAACAGATCACAGATTACAACCAAAGAAAGTAATACAATAATTCTAGATGCCTACAATGCCAATCCTACAAGCATGGATCTTGCAATTAAATCGTTCGAAAAGCTGAAGTATACCAATAAGATTATAATTGCTGGCGATATGTTTGAGT
This sequence comes from uncultured Flavobacteriaceae bacterium, assembly GCA_905182835.1. Classification (GTDB taxonomy): domain Bacteria; phylum Bacteroidota; class Bacteroidia; order Flavobacteriales; family Flavobacteriaceae; genus SGZJ01. The sequence goes on from CAJJDI010000040.1 coordinate 5,890, forward strand.
TAGGCGAAGAATCCAACAAGTATCATCAACAAATTGTGAACTATTTAGAAACAACTTCTAATATTGAAATTTTTATTGTTGGCGTGAATTTTAGTAAAACTAATCACACTAATAAAATTAAATCTTTTTTAACTACTGAAGAGTTAATAACTAATTTGATGAAATTAAAAATAAAAAATTCTTCAATCTTAATTAAAGGATCGAGAGGCATGGAATTAGAAAAGGTTATAAAGTATATTTAACCAAATCTTTGAAAGTAAGTTGGGTAAGTTGGTTTTTTTGGAGATGTGATTTCAAACACTTTTATATTTTCCGTACTTTTAATTTTAATTAACTCTTCATTTTCAATAATAACAAAATCTCCTTTACTAATTAAGCTCTCATTAAATAGAGCTTCTCCTTCTAAAATAAACATTGAACTTACTAAATCTAAATCGAGCTTATGTTCATATATTCCATTTGAAAAAATATACTCATTAATATTAATTTTTTCCGAAAATAATTTAATTGGAGAGCCAAATCCTTTAATTATTTTTTTTTTATAATTACCAATTTCAGTCATAGGAAAATCGGACAATTTATAATCATCATAGGTAGCATCATTGTGTAGTGTCTTTGATATATCAGGATCAAACCATATCTGAAATATTTCCGAGTTTTCTCCTATTTCTTCAGAATGAGAAATTCCTTTTCCAGATCTGATTATTTGAACATCGCCTTCTTCTAATCTAATCCAGGAATTTAATTTTGTATCAAAATGATTTATAAACCCTTTTAAAACAAAACTACATATTTCAAAGCCTTGATGTGGATGTAAACCAATAGTACTGGATTTACCACTTGTCCAAGCGTGAGCCCAATAAAACAAGTTAGAATATGGTTGGGTATCCCCACCATCTTGCGGGAATCCAATTGGCTTGTTTTCAAGTATTTCACCATGATTAAAGCTTCCTTTAGCTTGAAATTCTTTTTTTATAATATTTATCATGTTAAGAAAATTGTGGGCCTTACGGACCTAAGTTCGAACTTTTTTGATCTAACTTAAAATTTTTGAATAAGTAAATTGTACTAAACTGCTTTCAAACTCATCTGTTTTTTTTAGTTGGAAATTTTGTGGAACTATTCCTTTTTCAAACAATAATGTTCCTTTTTTGAATTCAACAGGAACTACAGAGAGAATG
>CAJJDI010000041.1 GCA_905182835.1 uncultured Flavobacteriaceae bacterium
AGGAATGTACTTAGTGAAAGTAACAATTGAAGGACAAAGTAAAACATCTAAATTAATTATTAGATAAGTTAAACTTTAACTAATAAAAAAGCCGCTCTATTTATTTAGAGCGGCTTTTTTTATTTAATTATTTGGTTTCTTTTGTAGTTGAATGGATTTTATGTTTAACTTATCTCTAGTCACTTTGTAATGAGAATATATCCAAATCTTTCTAACGGAACTTTTGTAACAACACAAACTCTAGTAAATGGAATGAAGTATGTTGAAGTATTTGATATCACAAGAAAGAGCTTGATAAGTAAATCATTAAGTGTAAACACATTAGATGTTCTTTAAATAAGTTCAGTGATGTACTTAGTGTAAGTAATAATTGAAGGGCGAAGTATAACAATTAAATTAATCATTAGATAAGTTAAATTTTAACTAATAAAAAATCTCTCTATTTATTTAGAACAGTTTTATTTATTTAACCATTTCTTTTGTAGCTACAGTTCTAAACCCTAAATGTTCTAATGATGAGTCAGTACTGCTTCCCATCTTGGCTGAGATTCTATAACTAATACAGTAGGATTGATTACATAAAAACGAGCCACCTTTAATAACTTTTTCTTGTATATATATGTTGTTAGGGTTATAAGCCTTTAGTGGACCTCCTGGGTTATCACAAACACCTTTTGTGTTAGACAGTTCAGAGTAATAGTCAATATTGTACCAATCACTTGTCCATTCCCAAACATTACCTGCCATCCCGTATAAGCCAAAGTCATTTGGTGGATAAGTTTTTACAGGCGATAATCTTTCATATCCATCTTTTTGTGTGTTTGTAACTGGAAAATCTCCTTCCCAAGTATTTGCATTAAGATGTAAGTCGTTAATATTGTTTCCCCAAATAAATATATTATCCTTATTGTTTGCTCTAGCCGCATACTCCCATTCTGCTTCTGTAGGTAATCTTCTACCAGCCCACTCACAATAAGCAATAGCATCTTCATATGAAACATGTACTACAGGTAAGTTGTCTTGAATATTATCACTTTCTAATCCATCACCAGAAACATTATTCCAGCTTGCTCCAATTTTCCATTCCCACCATTGAAAAAAATCATTTAAATTTCCTAATGGAAGTTTAGATTTTTTAAAAATTAGCGACCCTGGTTTTAATATAGAATCATGAGGTTTGGGTGTGTTCTCAGGTAATTGAGACTTGATTTCATCCCAATTTACTGATCTTTGTGCTATAGTTATATAATTTGTTTCATTTATAAACTTTTTAAATTCTTTATTAGTAACAACAGTTATATCCATATAAAAACCATCAATTTTTACTTTATGTCTAGGTTTTTCATGCTCCATTGCATGCCTGTCACTTTTCAGTGCACCTTGATAAAAAACCCCTTCAGGGATCCAAACCATTCCATTAGGAGTTGTCGGTATATTTGATTCACAGCCTAATAACAATATACATACAAGTACTTTAAAAGTATTTTTCATGTTAATATATTTATTTATTATTTTCTCGAATTTCTTTTGGAAGAAAACCATATTGAATTCTAAAGCACTTTGTGAAATATGATGGGGAAGAGAAGCCAACCTTATAGCAAATTTCACTTATTGATAATTCTGAATTTTCAATTAGCTCTTTAGATTTTTCTAGTCTAACATTCCTTATAAATTCATTAGCGGTCAACCCAGTCAATGCTTTAATTTTTCTATATAACTTACTTCTACTTAACAAAAGTTCATCGGCTAGATTTTCTACATTTAAATTATTATCACTTATATTATTATTTATATAACCTAGTACATTTAAAATAAATTCTTGATCTAATGAAGTTGTATTTTCAGAAAAATCTATTCCGCTAAGATACTTTTTGAATAGGATTTTTCTCGTTGATATTAATTGTTTTAGATGAGATTTTAACACATCCATATTAAATGGCTTTTGAAGATAAACATCTGCTCCAGAGTCTATTCCTTTAATTTTATCTATTTCCATTCCTTTAGCTGTAATCATCATAATGGGTATATGGCTAGTTCTAAGATCATTTTTAATTATTTTACATAATTCATTTCCATCCATTATCGGCATCATTATATCAGTAATAATAATATCAGGAATATATTTATTCGCAAGTTCAAAACCTAGCTGACCATTTTCTGCAAGTAGTATGTTGTATTTATTTTTAAGTTCATTATTTAAGTATGACCTAAGTTCTGAGTTATCGTCGACAATTAATAAAGTTTTATTAACCTTATTATCAGAACTCTCAAATGCAGCTTGTTTAGACTGCAAATTAGTTTCTAAAACAACTTCTTCTTCTTCTTCTTCTTCTTCTTCTTCTGAATTTAAATTTCCCAAGTGTCTATTACCGCTAGGTAATTGTATTTTAAATTGAGTACCAATATTTAATTTACTAGAGACCTCAATTTTTCCTTTGTGTAATTCAATGAAATTTTTAACAACTTCTAGTCCAATTCCAGTTCCTCCGTAATATTGCTTATCAAATTCAGTTACTTGATAAAACCTTTCAAATATTTTATTTATATTCTCTTCTTTAATGCCAGAACCAGTGTCTTCAATACTAATTTCTATAGATTCAAATAAATCTTGATTATTAATTAGTGGAAAATTTATTTTCTTTTGATTCTTTATTATGTTTATAGAAACCATCCCATTTAAAGGTGTTGCCTTAAATGCATTGGATAATAAGTTAAATATTATCTTTTCAAGCATAGATGGATCTCCCCAGAAAAAAATAGGATTTTCATAGTAATCAACAGATAGAATTATGTTCTTTTGAGTAGCTTCAGTTTTAAAATGACTTACCACCTCTTCAATAAATGATATTAAATCAATCTTTAAAGTATTTACAGACATTTTATTGAATTGTAACTTTCTAAAGTCCATAAGTTCATTTATTAGCCTGGATAACCTATTAGAGTTTTTGTGTATTATTTCTAAGTTATTTTTTGTTTTTTGCGATAAACTATGTAAATCGTTTTTTATTATATCATTTAAAGGATTAAGAATTAAAGTTAATGGTGTTCTAAACTCGTGAGATATATTTGTGAAAAATTGTATTTTTCTGGAATTAAGATCTTCTAGTTGCTTACGTTCTTCTCTTTCGAATTTTAATGTTCTTTTTTCTTTAATCCTTACGTTAAAAAATCTATAGGAAATGAATGATAAAAAAATTAGAGTCAATAGGTAGGTAAACCAGGCGATTTTAGTTGCCCACCAAGCTGGTAAAATTTCAATATTTAATTTTGTTGGTATTTCATTCCAAAGACCATCATTATTTGAAGCTTTAACTTTGAATATATAATCGCCAGCTGGAACATTAGTGAATGTAGCATTAGTTTCAGACCCAACATAATTCCATTTTTCATCAAAACCTTCCAATAGATATGCATATTGGTTGTTTTCACTTCTAGTGTAATTAACGCCTACATACTCTATGCTAAAAAAGGACTGGTTATGATTTAAAGTTAGTTTGTCAGTTCTGTTTAGAGCTTTTTTTAAAGGGGATTCAGCAGTATTAATAGTTACTAATTCATTAGATAGCTTTAAGTCTTTTAAGTATACAAGTGGTAATTCCTCATTATATTTAATTTCATTTGGATTAAAATAATTTATTCCATTTAAACCACCAAAGTATAATATTTGAGAGTCTCTAAATACAGAGTTGTAGTTAAATTTATTAGACAATAAACCATCATCTTTATTGAAATTATCAAATAAGTTTTTATCAGAATCAAATTTTGTTAATCCCTTGTTTCCCGAAATCCAAATATTTTTATTTTCGTCCTGTGTAATTGAAGAAACAGACTCATGAATAAACCCTTTTTTGTTATTAAACCAACTTATTTTATCTGTACTATAATTATACTTAAAAAGACCATAATCTAAGGATCCCATCCAAATATCATTATTAATATCTTCAAACAAGCTAAAGATAATGGTAGAGCTTATGTCTTTACCTAAAATGGACTTAAACTTGTTATTGAAGGAGGTTATTTTAAAAGTATTTTTGTCACTTTTATTAATTTGATATAATCCTGCTCTTGTTCCTATCCAAATATTATCTTTTTTGTCAACTAATACTTTTCTAATATTACTAGCGTTAATATTGTGCTTTTTAAATTCTGAGCTGTTATAATGGGTTATTTTATTGCTTTTAATGTTGTAGGAATATAAACCACTATTAAATGTACCAATCCATATGATTCCTTTTGAGTCTTCGGCAAAACTCATAATCTTGTTAGATTTTAATTTGCTGTTTATTTGATTTATTTTTTTGAATCTATTACTATTCTTAGTTAAGATATAAAAACCTGATTCCCATGTCCCTATTAAAATATTCCCTTTAGAGTCTTTGTAAATCGTAGTTGTTTCTAGTTTGTTTAAACCATTAGCTATATTGTTTTTTTTCTTAACCAAGTTCGTAAACTCTCTAGTTTTTAGATTATAGACATCTATTCCGCTTTCAGTAGTGCTTATCCATAATCTACCTTTATCATCCTTAATGATTCCTGTAACAGAACTAGAACTTAAAGAATTTTGATAACCAGAGATACTCTGTAATGATTTAAATTTATTGTAATTTTCGTTATAAACATCAATACCATTATTAAAATAACCTAACCATATTATGTTCTTTTCATCTGTATATATGGACCATATAGAATTTGATTTAAGTCCATTTTGTATGTTTTTATTAAATCTGTGGTTTATTATTTTATTTTTTTCTTTGTGTATTTCAAATAGCCCATCATTTTCAGTTCCGCATAATATGTTGCCATCTTGTTTAAGGGAAAGTGCTAAAACTCTTTTTTTTGTTATTGATAAAATTTCAATATTATAAATCTCATTTTTTAAAGAAAGCTTAATCACCCCTTTATTAGTTGTTCCAAGCCATATAGATTTATTTTTGTCAATTAATATTGATTCTATTGATGAATTTATACTTTCATATTTATTTTCTAAATCAAATTTTGCTAGAGCAAAAATACCTTTATATGGATCAAAACTCATTAGCCCATGGTTTGTTCCAACTAAATAAATACCATTTGAATTTTTGACGATTGCATTAATTTGCAAATTTGAACTAGGGTAATTTGATTTGTATGGAATACTTTTAAAGTTATAATTTTTAGTATTTAGTTTATACAAACCATTTTGATGAGTACCAACTATTAAAGTACTATCGTTAAGATCTGTGATTGCATGCACTGGGAATTTAACTTTGCGTCCATCTTTTTTGAAATTTATTGAATTAAATTTGTCTAAATCACGATTATAAATATTAATTCCTTCTTGAGTGCCTGCCCAAATATTATTATTATTATCCTTAAGTAAAGTGTGAACAAATGAACTGTTTAACGAATTTTCGTTATTTATATCTTTTTTATAACCCTTAAAATTTAAACTATTGTATTTGAAGACCCCATCACCGGATGAGCCAAGCCATAATATTCCGTCGTCGTCTTTAATAATGGAAGAAATAGTAGTTTGACTTATATCATTACTTAATGGTATGAATTCATAATTATTTTCATACTGACCATAATTAAAATTAATCAATGATATGTATAAAACGAACAAAATATTGTTACTTAAAATATTTTTCATCTATGAATGATAATAATCTTTTTAGTTAAATTTAATTTTTTTATGCAATAAAATACTAGATATTAACAATAATCTTATCAATTTTTTAGTTTGCTTCAAATATTATATAAATTGACTTATCATTTATAAAATATAGGTAATTTAAAAAATTAATATTTCTTATTTTAATCAAAGTTATATAAGTAACATAATGAAAAAAGTATTTATGATACAGGGAATTTGAATTATATATTCAAACCAAATATTGATAACACTTTTAAAAATACACTTTAGTTATGAAGTTACTATACTTGTAATAGAAATTAAATTCTACTTTACAACTTTAGATAGAAATTCTAAATGGAATAAAGTCTCTTTAGAACTTGAAAAAAAATAAAAAAAAATGATTATATACAGTTACTTTATTAGATATTTTGTGGGATTTATTCTACAAGTAATAATTTATTTATTATTTACATTTCCAATCGAAACTTACTCTAACTCTTTAGATAATAATAAATTAAATGTTATATGGATATCCTGTGAGGATATGGGACCAGTATTAGGTACTTATGGAATTGATGAAATTTCTACTCCTAATATAGATAAACTAGCTGAAGAAGGAATTAAATACACTAACGCTTATTCTACTGTTGGTGTCTGTGCCCCAAGTAGATTTTCTATTATTACAGCAATGTACCCTGCTAGATTGGGAGCTCACAATATGAGGTCAGGTAATTTCTATACCTATAAAGATCCAGATAAATTAACCTACAAGCAAAATAAAGGAGTTTTAGATAAGTCAGGGAAAAATGTCCCAGAATATGAAGTAGTTACCCCTCCAAATGTTAAAGCATTTACCGAGTATTTAAGAGATGAAAATTACTATTGTATTAATAATAACAAATGCGATTATCAATTTAATTCTCCTTTTACTGCATGGGATGTAGTTAGTAGAAATGTTTCATATAAAGATAGACCAGAAAATACTCCTTTTTTTTATGTTAAAAACTTAATGGTTACTCATGAATCTAGAATATGGTTAAGAAAAGATGAGCCAATTACAGTAGATAAAGACATATTAAAAATACCTGCATACTATCCTGATATCCCAGAAGTCCGAACAGATATAGCCATTAAATACTCTAATATACAAGAGATGGATAGACAAGTTGGTGAAATAATTAATGATTTAAAGGCTAGTAATCTTTTAGACAAAACAATAATAATTTTTTGGAGTGATCATGGAGGTAATCTACTTAGGCAAAAGCGAGCTGTTGGAAATAGTGGTTTGAGAGTTCCTCTAATAATTAGATTCCCTGACGGATTTAGATCTGGTCAAGTTGATGAGAGGATTGTATCGTTAATGGATTTGGGGCCAACAACAATGTCTTTATTAGGGATAGAGCCACCTTCATTTTTAGATGGTAAACCTTTTCTAGGTAAGTTTAAAACAAAGCCCAGAAAATATGCGTTTGGTTCTGCTGATAGATTTGATGAATCTACTGATATGCAAAGATCTGTTATTGATGGTAGGTTTGTATACATTAAAAACTTCATGCCAGAATTACCTTTAATTTATAGAAATAAGTACAGAGAACAAGTTTCAATGAATAAAAAGATAATTCAGATGAATAATAATAATGAGTTAAGCGGAGATTCAAAGTATATCTTTATGGATACAAAAAAAAATGAAGAGTTATATGATTTAAAATATGATCCTTATGAAGTAAACAATATTGCTAGCAATCCTGATTATAATGAGAAATTAATTGAGTTACGAGATGCTTTAAATCTTTGGCAAAATGAAATTGACGATAAGGGATTTACAAATGAAACAGAATTGATAAATCAATTTTGGCCTAATATGATTCAGCCAACAACTAAATCGGTTGAAATTAGTATTTTAGATAATAATGTTTCGCTAAAATGTGATACTAAGGGTGCGTCTATTGGTTATCAAATTGACACACAGATTGGGTCACAAAACTGGAATTTATACAATCAACCATTTCCTCTTTCTTCTAATCAAAAATTAGCTACTAGGGCAATAAAAATTGGCTATAAAGCATCAAGTATTTCAAAATACTAATAAATTATATTTCTCAAATATTATATCAATCCATCAATTTTTAGCATAATTTTTTATGTAATTAATATAATTTAGTAATATGAATAATACACTTAAATTAACAGTATCACTTTATTGTATATTTTAGAATATGAAAAAAAAATCAAATAATTTCAATCTAATATTGATATTTTGTATTGTTTTTTGTTCTTTTTCCTTTGCAAATAATTTAAATACTTCTTTTTTAGATTCAATAGACTCACTTAAAAAATATTATATCAGCTTATTTAATATTGGAGCTGCAATAAATAAAGATATTATTTTAGGTCTTGATATGGAATCTAAACATATTGTAGAGTCACAATTTAATTCAATTACACCTGAGAATTCATTAAAGTGGATGTTCATTCAACCATCTCCAAATTCTTTTAATTTTAAGGATGCAGATAAATACGTAAATATTGGTCTTAAAAATAACATGCACATTGTTGGACATGTTTTAGTTTGGCATTCTCAATTACCAGACTTCATGCAGAAAATAGAAAGTAAGTCTGAAATGAACAATCATTTTGAGAGTCATATTAATACAGTGGTTTCAAGATATAAAGGTAAAATTGATGCATGGGATGTTGTTAATGAAGCATTCAATGATGATGGTTCTCTTAGAGAGTCTATTTTTTATAACCTCTTAGGGAATAATTATATAGAGAAAGCTTTTAAATTAGCTCATGATGCTGACCCAAAAGCATATTTAATTTACAATGATTATAATTTATATAAAACAAAAAAGAGAGGTGGGGTTATTCGAATGGTAAAAGGAATGAAATCAAAAGGAATAAAAATTGATGGAGTAGGGGTACAAGCTCATTGGAGTTTAAATCATCCATCATTAGATGAGATTGAACAAATTATATTAGATATTTCTAAACTTGGCGTGGATGTTCTTTTTACAGAGTTAGATATTTCAGTATTGCCTAACCCTTGGGAGTTAGTTGGCGCTGAGGTAAATCAAAATTTCTCGAAATTTGAAGGGGATCCTAAAATGAATCCTTATAAAGAAAAATTACCAAAATCTATTCAAAATAAATTAGCAAAACGTTATAAAGATATTTTTAAATTATTTATAAAACATAGTGATAAGATTAGTAGAGTCACATTTTGGGGAGTAATGGATAAACACTCTTGGTTAAATGATTGGCCAATAAAAGGTAGAATTAATTATCCTTTACTATTCGATAGAAAATATCAAGCAAAAAAAGCACATAAAGCACTTATTGAATTAGGATCTATAAACAACGATTAATCAGAAATTATCAATACTCGAAAAGTTTGGGTATAGTTTAGGTGAGTTGTAAACTGAAAACTCATTATTAATTTGAATACTGAAATTGTGTTTCTATTGGAACACCAAATAAAGATTCTAGTTCAGATACATTTTTTTTATAAAATTTTGTTTCAGGAGGTAGGCTAATGTTTTTCCAGAAATTCATATTATGGGTTATTTTAAATAACGTCATATCCATTTGACCGGTTATACCCGAATTATCAAACTTCTTTTTATCTTGTTCTACTCCAATAACAAAAACTTCGTGCCTAAAAGCCATTGGTATATATTTCCTAGGTTTTTTACCTGAACGAATAAGTAAATTTTTAATCATATCAGTTACTTTTGCTTCAGTTTTATATTCTCTATTATGATAACTTAAGTACAACTTTCCTTCTGAATTTTTTTTATAAACATAAATAACATCCATTGATTTTGCATTCAATGGTACTTTAGTCATTTCTAATTTATAAATAGAATAAGAGTCAAAGCCGATAAACAATTTTAAAGTTCTATTATTACCCCTAACATCTAATCCTTTTCCTTCTAAGATAATAACATCTTCACCATCATAATTTGATACACCTATCTTTTTCCATTTATAAGATCTTACATTAACCCCTTTTCGAAGTGGATTTTGAGCTTCCATGTATTTTACAGCATGAACATCTTGTTCCTTTTTAACAAACCTATACTCAGCTGAATTTCTGGTTTGAACAATATTAAAATTAGAAATATATGAAGAAGGTCCTCTGTCAATAACATTCATAAAATGCTCAACATAATACCTGCAAATATTATCTTCAACAGACCATCTTCTATAAAGTATTTTAAGTTGATGAGGCTTACTTAAAGTGCTATTTTTAAGGTTTTTAATAGCTAATTTCACATAGTCTTCATTACTTTTTACCAAGACGTCAGAAAGAATAGTTACATTTTCTTCTAAAACTATTTTTTTATCTTCAAGAGAAAGAAAATCTTTTACTGAAATTTCAAATGTTTTATAGCCAATACTAGAAATTTCTAAAATATCATCTAGTTCATTGTTAGTAGCTAAAAAATAGAAAGCACCTTCATCGTTACTGGATGTACCTAAGTTTTTAGACAAAATACCAACAGCAGCATATGGAACATTATAATTATATTCATCCAAAATCAGGCCTTCAATTACTATTTTATTTTGGGAGTAAATAAAAGAACTAATAATTAAAAAAAATAAAGTAAAATCACATCTCATGAGGTCAAAGATAAATAAAAATTAATTTTAATTAAGTCTTGATACTTTTAAATTTTATTGAATTTTTTAATATTTATCAGAGTAATTATTTGTTAATCTAGAGAATTTTATTGAGGCCCATAGTCCTAATATTGAAAACAGAACTAGCATCGAAAATACATACTGATGACCAATTATTCCAGGATATGTATCTAATAAGTAACCAATAACTGGACTTGCAAATATATCAGGTGTATATCCAACTACAGAAATAACACCTACTGCTGTTCCTGTCATTACAAGAGGTATACGTCCTTCTTGCATAACAGAAAAATATAAAGCACGAATAGCATATGTTCCTGTAGCGACAACAAATAAAGAAAAGAAAAATACAGAATTCATACCAACTTGAACTATTCCAAATGCAAATATCGAGGCCCCTATTAGCATAATAATAAAACCAATAATAATTAAATTAATATAACTTTTCTTATCTGCAAATAATGCAACTAATAAGCAAACCAGTGGGCGAAGATACAATTGTAATGAACCTATATTTGCAGCTTCTAAATTATCAAAATTCATAACTTCAGAGGCGTAGAGAGAATAAATATCGGTTACTTTGTAGCCGACATATGCAGATATAATAATAAACATTATGAGCCAAACGGATGGAATTTTTAAAACAGCTTTGATATTATGTATTGAAGAGGAGGAGTTATTTATAACTCCCTCTTGATTTGAATCCATTAAAAAAATCACTAGTATTCCAGTTAAAAAAACAATAAATGAAGAGAATAAAATTACATATCTAAAAGCATTTTTACGTTCAATTAAAGTTGCCAATTCTATGTCATTTGTTAAAAATATAGAAAAAATTAGCACTCCTATAGTTCCCATAGAAGCTGCAACTAAACCTCTTCCTCCATCTAACAACCCGAAAGCTTCGCCTTGATTTTTTGAACCTCCCCATACGCGAGTTGCTTTTATCATGGCTCCCCAAAACAAAAAGATAGTTGTAAAACCCCAATATCCCCATAGTATTTGTAACATCAAGTAAGATGGATAAGTGGACAATAATAGCCCTCCAAAAGCAGTAAAAAATAGGGATATAGCTATCAATATTTTAGGCTGAAATTTATCTGAAATAACTCCTCCATATAGGTAAGACAAGATGGCGACTATTCCGTAAACAGAGAATAAACTTCCTAATTGAAGATTAGTTAAATTAAACACCTCCAAAAATGTAGGTCTAAATACTCTAGCTAAGATATATGGTAATAAAAAAATTAATTCTCCTGAAAGTATTAAAAGAGTTATACTTAAAAAAGAACCCTTTTTAAGTTCAGGATCTTTCAATTTTATGTTTTATTGGTTTTTCACAATATACATTAATTTAATAGGTTTATTTTTTATAGATTGTTTAATACCCCATTGCACTACCATCTTTTCTAGACTCTGATGCTCCAAAATACACTCCATTTATTTGATCTAACTTAATTGCTTGATAACCTCCGAAACCTCCTAAACTAAAAACCACCTTATGACCATACTTCATTAGCGTCCTTATTTCTTTATAATTAAACCCAGATTCCAGTGATAGTTCTCCACCATCATACATAAAGCCTCCGGTTGGTTGCTGAGTTGAGACATGTCTAATTCTTGGAGCATCTCCAGCCTCTTGTAGATTCATGTCAAAATCAATAAGGTTTATCACCACCTGTGCATGACCTTGTGGTTGCATAGCCCCACCCATTAGTCCAAAGCTAATAAACGGTTTATTGTCTTTTGTAATGAAGGCAGGAATAATTGTATGAAACGGTCTTTTGTTTGGTTCATATACATTAAAATGATCTTTCTCTAATGAAAATAATTCTCCGCGGTCCTGAAGCATAAAACCTAATCCTGGAGGAACCATTCCAGATCCCATACCTCGATAATTACTTTGAATTAATGATATCATATTACCTTCATTATCAGCTACGGTTAGATAAATTGTATCTCCGTTTTCAATATCCCCAGCTTTTGATGTCTTTGCAGATTGGTAAGGCTTGATTTCTGATCTTCTTTTATTTGCATATTCTTTTGAAATTAGATAATCAACTGGAATTTGATTAAAATCCATATCAGCATAGTATTTTGCTCTATCTGCAAATGCTATTTTTTTTGCTTCTACAAAATGATGAATATATTCAGCGGACCCAAACTTCATAGATTTAATATCAAACCCCTCAAGAATATTCAATATTTGTAGTGCTGCAATACCTTGTCCATTTGGTGGTAATTCCCAAACGTCAAACCCTCTATAATTAGTAGAAACTGGCTCAATCCACTCTGATTTGTGACTTTTTAAATCATCATATGATAAAAAACCTCCTTGATCAATAATGAAGTCAGAAATGCTTTTTGCAACCTCTCCTTCATAAAAACCTCTCTTACCATTTTTTGCTATAGCTTTTAATGTTTTGGCTAAGTCAGGGTTTTTAAATATTTGACCTTTCTCAGGAGTTTTACCATTTATTGTATAGGTTTCTTTAAAATTTGGATAATTAATAAAACTTCTTGATGCTTTATCCATGTAATACGATACAAGCTCTGTTACAGGAAATCCATTTTCAGCATAGTTGATTGCAGGGTTTAAAACTTGATTCATTTTTAACTTTCCAAACCTGTCATGTAACTCAAACCATCCATCAACACA
>CAJJDI010000042.1 GCA_905182835.1 uncultured Flavobacteriaceae bacterium
ATAGGTCGATTGATATTCATCATCATCCGTACTAGACGTGTCATGGGTATATGTTATTACATCATTACTGGAAGCATTTTGGGTATGACTCGTTATTTTAACACTTTCCGTTTTAAAAGATCCAATATTTAATATTCCAATGGAATTATTTAAATCCAATGGGGAAGGGTTTGCTACAGTTTCATCCATTACTAAAGAGCCCGCTATGCTTAAGTCATTAGGAGTTCCACTAGAATTAGTATTTTCATCTCCTTGCGCCCAGTTGTCATGAGAAAAAATAGAATCATCATTAAACTGCGCATTTGGCCAGCGTGCATTTACCATTTGTAAATCATCCACAAATAATTGGGTGATATCAGTTGTGTAGGCTAATTGGTAGGCCCCCGATACCGCGCCATAAGTACTCCAAGTCCCTGTAACATCTACTGTTCCATCAATTGTTACAATTTCTGATTGATACGCCTCTATTGTGATTTCATTACCAGAACTGCCATCCTCATCTATTGTAATTGTTTCTCTATAAGTCCCTTCTCTAACATATAAAATATCTCCAGCAGATAACTGATTAAGAGCATGTGCAATTGTTTCCCATGGCGAAGAAATAGACCCACTGTTGGTATTGCTGCCTGAAGAAGATGATGGAGCTACGTAATATGTGGTAGCATAAGAGCTTAAAGAGATAAAAAATAAAACGAAAAATACTTTATAATTATTAATTATATTTAATTTTTAAGGGATTAATCTCAAAACTAAACAATTCATAAATTAATCTTGCTCTTGAATCTTAGTTACTCCTATTTGCAGTGTATTTGCAGTGTGTTTTCACTTCAGAATATCCATTAATTAAAATACCTGAAAGGACCCTTAATAGCAAAATATTAACACGAAGAATACCTCTAAGAAATTGAATTCCAGCCTTGTGCGATTAAAGGGATTTTAGCATTTGCTCTTGTAACCAGACTTGGGCCAGAATTTTTATCGGTAATATGTCCAATAACAGTAAAATTAGGATTTGCCTTAATTTTTGAGTAGTTCTCTTGAGAAATAGTGAATAAAAGCTCGTAATCCTCTCCTCCGTTTAAAGCAATTGTTGTACTGTCTATATTAAATTCCTCACATGCAGAAATTAATTGAGGATCAATAGGGATTTTTTCTTCATACAAATCACAGCCAACATTACTTTGAGTGCAAATATGTATAATTTCAGAAGATAAACCATCACTTATATCAATCATAGCTGTAGGCTTGACCTCTAAGTCTTTTAATAGTTTTATGATATCTTTTCTTGACTCAGGCTTTAATTGTCTCTCCACTAGATAGGTGTATTGATCTAATTCTGGTTGGTTATTAGGATTAACTTTAAAAACTTCATTTTCTCTTTCTAAAACTTTTAACCCCATGTATGCACTTCCAAGGTCACCCGTGACAACTAATAAGTCATTGATTTTAGCTCCATTTCTATAAACTATATCCTTCTCCTCAACTTCTCCTAGTGCGGTGACTGAAATTGTTAATCCTGATACCGAAGAGGTTGTGTCTCCACCAACTAAGTCCACTTTATAGGCTTTTGTAGCTAGCCTAATCCCCGAATAAAGTTCCTCTAAAGATTCAAGTGTAAATCTATTTGAGACTGCAATTGAAATTGTTATTTGAGTTGCAATCGCATTCATAGCATTAATATCAGATAAATTAACCATTACAGCTTTATAACCTAAATGCTTCAAAGGAGTGTATGCAAGGTTAAAATGAACCCCTTCAACTAACAAATCAGTAGAAACAACCATCTTCTTATTTGTGTAAGATAATACCGCGGCATCATCCCCAATTCCTTTTATAGTACTTGGGTTAATATTGTCGAAATTTTCTGTTAATTTCTCTATTAACTTGAACTCCCCTAAATCTTTTAGGCTGGTTTTACTAATATTTTTGTCTTCAATCATGTTGCAAATCTAACATTCTTTTGTAATAAACTCTCAAATTTAATCATATAAATAGACAAAAAAATGTGTAAAAACAAGCGTTATATTGTATATTTGTAGGCTAATATATTTTATATATATATTTATGATCAAAATATCAGATATAGCGAAAAATAAAGTCGTTGAATTAATGACTAATGATGGCTACAATCCTACTGAAGACTTCATAAGGGTTGGTGTCAAAAGTGGTGGTTGTTCTGGACTTTCCTATGATTTAGATTTTGATAAAAACAAAAATGAGGATGACAAGATGTTTGAAGATAATAATATAAAAATAGTAGTGGATAAAAAAAGTTTTTTATACCTGGTTGGAACAACTTTAGAATATTCTGGAGGTCTTAATGGTAGTGGGTTTGTCTTTTCTAACCCTAATGCCAATAGAACTTGTGGTTGTGGAGAAAGTTTTTCACTTTAAATAAAAAAATATGGGGAAATATACTGAAGATGATTTAAGGGAAGAGTTAAAGACTAAAGAATATGAGTATGGCTTTTATACAGATATTGAGTCTGACACATTTCCTGTTGGGCTAAATGAAAATATTGTAAAAGCAATTTCCAAGAAAAAAGAAGAGCCTAAATGGATGACAGAATGGCGACTAGATGCTTATAGAGAGTGGGAAAAAATGAAAGAGCCAGATTGGGCAAATGTAAATTACGCCAAACCTGATTTCCAAGCTATATCTTATTATTCTGCTCCTTCTAACGCTCCTAAATACAACGATTTAAGTGAAGTTGATCCAGAGCTATTAGCGACATTTAAAAAACTTGGGATTTCAATTGATGAGCAAAAAAAATTAACTGGAGTTGCTATGGATGTAGTTATAGATTCCGTTTCAGTAGCTACAACATTTAAAAAAACTCTCTCTGAAAAAGGAATAATATTTTGCTCCATTAGTGAAGCAATAAAAAACCATCCTGATTTAGTAAAAAAATATATTGGATCTGTAGTGCCAACAAAAGATAATTTTTACGCGGCACTAAACTCTGCAGTCTTTAGTGATGGATCTTTTTGTTACATTCCAAAAGGGGTTAGATGCCCTATGGAACTTTCTACATACTTTAGAATTAATCAAGCAGGTACAGGTCAGTTTGAAAGAACTCTGGTTATTGCTGACGAGAAAAGTTATGTTAGCTATTTAGAAGGTTGCACTGCACCAAGTAGAGACGAAAATCAATTACATGCCGCTGTAGTAGAGTTAATAGCACTGGATGATTCTGAAATAAAATATAGCACAGTCCAAAACTGGTTTCCAGGAAGTGCTGAAGGAAAAGGGGGCGTATTTAATTTTGTTACCAAAAGAGGGATTTGTGAGAAAAATGCAAAAATATCTTGGACTCAAGTAGAAACTGGGAGCGCAGTAACATGGAAATATCCTTCTTGTATTCTTAAAGGAGATAATTCTATCGGAGAATTTTATTCAATTGCCGTGACAAATAATTATCAACAGGCAGATACAGGAACTAAAATGATTCATATTGGGAAAAACACAAAATCTACAATAATTTCTAAAGGAATTTCTGCAGGAAAATCTCAGAATAGCTATAGAGGATTAGTTCAAATTAATTCAAAAGCTGAAAATGCTAGAAACTTCTCACAATGTGATAGTTTATTAATGGGTAACGAATGTGGAGCTCATACATTCCCGTACATAGAAGCTAAAAACAAAACCGCACAAGTTGAGCACGAAGCTACTACTAGTAAAATTGGTGAGGATCAAATTTTTTACTGCAATCAAAGAGGTATTGGTACTGAAAAAGCGATAGCATTAATTGTAAATGGTTTTAGCAAGGATGTATTAAACAAACTTCCAATGGAGTTTGCTGTAGAAGCGCAAAAATTATTAGAAATATCCCTGGAAGGATCTGTTGGATAAAAATATTATTTAATATGAAATTATATAGAATTTTAATTTGCATTGCTCTTATAAGTTTTAGTTGTGATAAAAAAAAGGACTCTAGAGCTGTTTCAACCAACATAGTGGAAACAAAAAATAATGATCAGATAATCATTAGTGGAGAATATATTTTTTATAATAATGCGGGTGTATTACAAACCAACAAAAACGTTTATGGAATTATTGTAAATGATAAAGTAAACGAATTAAATCAACAGTTAAGTACAATTAAAAAAGATGAGTATGATTTTGTTCCTGTTATCTTAAAAGGACATCTCCGCAGTAAAAAAGAAGGAGAAGAAGGGTGGTCAGTAAAGTTAGAAATTACAGAAATAGTTGAAATTATTAATAAAGAAATATAATTATGTTAAGTATAAAGAATTTACATGCTAAAATTGATGATAAGAATATATTAAACGGCATAAACCTAGAAATAAAAGCTGGGGAGGTTCACGCTATTATGGGCCCTAATGGTTCTGGAAAAAGTACATTAGCTTCTGTTATAGCAGGTAAAGAAGAATACGAGATAACAAACGGTGATATTGATTTAAATGGAGAATCTATAGAGGAATTATCTGCAGAAGAAAGAGCACATAAAGGAATTTTTCTTTCTTTTCAATACCCTGTTGAGATTCCAGGAGTTTCCGTTACAAACTTTATAAAAACTGCAATTAACGAAACTAGAAAAGCTAGAGGTCAAAAAGAAATGCCCGCTAAGGATATGCTAAAACTACTAAAAGATAAATCTAGCCTTTTAGAAATTGATAGAAAATTTTTATCTAGATCTATAAATGATGGGTTTTCAGGTGGAGAAAAAAAGAGAAATGAAATTTTTCAAATGGCAATGCTAGAGCCTAGTTTAGCTATACTTGACGAAACAGATTCAGGTCTTGATATCGATGCCTTGAGAATTGTAGCAAATGGGGTTAATAAATTAAAAAGTTCAAAAAATGCTGTAATTCTAATTACTCATTACCAGAGGTTGTTAGATTATATTGTACCAGACTATGTACACGTATTACATAATGGTAAAATAGTAAAATCTGGAACAAAAGACTTAGCTATTGAGCTCGAAGAAAAAGGGTATGATTGGATTAAAGAAGAAGTTAAAAACTAATAAAATGGATTTAAAAGAAAAATTAGTTTCATCCTTTATAGCTTTTGAAAATCAAGTAAATATAGATAGCTATGTTCATGATATAAGAACAGAGGCCATTAAAAATTTTGAGAATATAGGGTTTCCAACAAAAAAAAATGAGTCCTGGAAATACACTTCTTTAAAACAGGTTCTTGATATTGACTACAGTATTTTTCCAAGTGAAAACACTGCTTTAGATTACTCAAAAATTAAAAAATATCTAATTGATGATATAGATAGTTATAAAATAATTTTTGTCGATGGAAAATATTCTTCTCATCTATCAGAAACTACTCATGAGGGAATGGACATCTGTTTAATGTCATCTGCTTTAAATAAGCCTAAATACGCTGCGGTAATCGAGAATTATTTTAATAAAGCAATTAAAAAAGATGGTATAAGTGATTTAAATACTGCTTTTTCCAACGAAGGGGCATTTATACATATACCTAAGAACAAGCTCGTAGAAAAGCCAATTCAAATAATTCATTTCAGTAGTGGCAATGAAAGTTCATTAATGCTTCAGCCAAGAAATTTAATTATTGTTGATGAAAATTCTCAATTACAAATTATTGAAAGGCATCAAAATTTGACTGAAAATGAAGTTTTGACAAATTCAGTCACCGAAGTTTTTGTGAATTCTAAATCTATAGTGGACTATTATAAAATTCAAAATGACAATAAACAAGCCTCTTTAATAGATACCACATCAATTGTTCAAGAGAATAACAGTATTTGCACTTTGCATACTTTCTCCTTCGGAGGCAAATTAACTAGGAACAATTTAACTTTTTCTCAAAAAGGGGAACACATAGAGTCCATAATGAAGGGCATTACTATTATTGAAGGTAAACAACACGTAGATCACAACACGCTAGTTAATCATATTAAGCCAAACTGCGAGAGCCATCAAGACTATAAAGGAATTTATGACGATAGGTCAACAGGTGTGTTTAACGGAACGGTGGTTGTAGAAAAAGAGGCGCAAAAAACAAATGCATTTCAGGCAAACAATAATATTTTACTAAGTGATAAGGCTTCAATTAACACCAAGCCGCAACTTGAAATTTTTGCGGATGATGTGAAATGCTCACATGGTTGCACTATTGGCCAACTTGATAAAAACGCTCTATTTTATTTAAAATCTAGAGGTATTCCAGAAAAAGAAGCAAAAGCTTTACTAATGTATGGTTTTGCAAATAACGTGCTCCAAAGTGTAAGAATTCCTGAATTAAAAAATAGAATAACTAATTTAATCGCTAATAAATTAGGAGTAAATATTGGCTTTAATTTATAGATGAAAAATAACACTAACATAAATGTTGAAGAAATAAGAAAGGATTTTCCTATACTTAAAAGAAAAGTAAACGGACAGAATTTGATTTATTTTGATAATGCCGCTACCTCACAGACCCCTAAAGTCGTTATTGATTCAATTGTTTCCTATTACTCAAACTATAATTCTAATATTCATAGAGGTGTTCATGCATTAAGCCAAGAGGCTACGGATGCCTACGAGGGCTCTAGAGTGAAGTTCCAAAAACATTTCAATGCAAAGAATTCGTTTGAAATAATATTTACCTCAGGAACAACACATAGTATAAACTTAGTGGCAAATGGTTTTAAAAAAATATTAAAAAGAGATGATGAAATTATTGTATCTCAATTAGAACATCATAGCAATATTGTTCCATGGCAGATGTTGTGTGAAGAAACTGGCGCTAAAATTAAAGTAATTCCTATTGATCATAATGGAGAATTAATATTTAGCGAATTTGAAAAATTATTAAATGCTAAAACAAAGGTTGTATTTGTTAATCATATCTCCAATGCATTAGGGGTGATAAACCCAATAAAAAAAATAATTACAAAAGCGCATGAATATAATGCTGCTGTATTAATTGATGGAGCTCAAGCAACACCACACATGAAAATAGATGTATCGGAATTAGATGTGGATTTTTATGTAACCTCTACTCATAAAATATGCGGTCCTACAGGTGTTGGAGTTCTGTATGGAAAAGAAGAGTGGCTAAATAAAATTCCTCCCTTTTTAGGAGGAGGTGAAATGATAGATAAAGTTACTTTTGAAAAATCAACTTATGCAGGGCTTCCAAATAAATTTGAAGCTGGTACACCAAACATAAGTGGTGTAATTGCTTCTGGTGTTGCTATTGACTATTTAAATGGAATTGGCCTTGATAATATTAATGAATATGAAAAGGACCTATTAGATTATGCTACAAGCAAGCTTTTAGAAATAAAAGATTTAAAAATATATGGGGTTTCTGAGGAAAAAACTGCTGTTATCTCTTTCAATGTAGGTCAAATACACCCTTATGATATAGGCTCTATTGTTGATAAATTAGGGATTGCTACTAGAACTGGACATCACTGTGCACAACCTATAATGGATTATTTTAAAATTCCAGGTACAATAAGAATCTCTTTCAGCTTTTATAACACCAAAGAAGAAATAGATATATTTATTAAAGCACTTAATAAAGCTATTTTAATGTTATCTTAAATTAAAATAGACTGAAATACAGTAGTATAAATTGAAATAATCTTTTTGTTATCGTATTTTTACTAAAAAATAAATCTTGAAAATAAAACAAATACAAGAAGATTTAGTGGATGAATTTGCAATGTTTGAAGACTGGATGCAAAGGTATGAGTATATGATTGATTTAGGGAAATCTCTACCCTTAATTGATAGCAAATATAAAACTGAAGATTATTTAATCAAGGGGTGTCAAAGCAAAGTTTGGGTTCAAGCAGAATTGATTGACAACAAGATTATTTTCAAAGCAGATAGTGATGCAATTATTAGTAAAGGAATTATTGCTATATTAATTAGAGTATTTTCTAATCAAGTACCTAATGAAATAATAAAAGCAAATACTGGATTTATAGATGAAATTGGATTAAAAGAACACCTCTCTCCTAACAGGGCGAATGGTCTTTCTAGTATGATAAAACAATTAAAATTATATGCTCTAGCATATCAAACAAAAATTAATAATGAATAAAGAAGAATTTGATCCGAAAAACTTAGGCGAAAAAATTGTCAATGTATTAAAAACAATTTTTGATCCAGAAATTCCAGTAGACATATATGAACTAGGTTTAATATATGATGTAATGATTAATGAAGATAGAGATGTTAAAATACTAATGACTCTAACAACACCTAACTGCCCAGTTGCAGAATCACTACCACTAGATATAGAAGAAAAGGTTAGGTCTATGAAAGAGGTGAAAGAGGTTGAGGTAGAAATCACCTTTGATCCTCCTTGGACGCAAGATTTAATGAGTGAAGAAGCAAAATTAGAATTAGGTCTCTTATAAATTATTTTCTTGAACAATACAAGGTTAAATCATACAGGCTATATAAAGTATAAACTCAACTACTAATGTCAAAAGAAATTATAAACAGGGTTAGTAATAGCAAATTAATTACAATTGATTTAGAAGATTTTTACCCAGAAGGTAAAAGACATGTATTAGATATTAAAGATTGGCTTCATGAAGGTCTGTTTTTAAAAGAAAAAGAGTTTCGAAGTAATATTAATAATTTTGATTGGACTAAATTTAATGGAGGATATGTTGCTGTTCTATGTAGCAATGAAGCTATAGTTCCAACTTGGGCTTACTTATTAATTGCCATTAAACTTAAGAGTAATTGTATTAAAAATGTTGTTGGAGATTTAAACTACTTGGAGAAATTTATTTTTAAAGATTTAGTGAATTCTATGGACCTTTCTTTATTCGTTGATAAGGCTGTTATTATAAAAGGTTGTACAAAAAAGAGCATCCCAGTTGATGCATATTTTCAGATTGTTGATAGACTAAAACCTATCACTAAAACAATAATGTTTGGGGAAGCTTGTTCTTCAGTTCCGTTATATAAAAAAAAGAACAACTAGCAATCAGGGTATAAAAACTCATTATAAGGAAATCTTGTAACATGAATCTTTCTTACTTCTGAATATAAACAATCTTTTAAGTCTTCTATATTTTGATTATTTAACGCTGAAATAAACCTGACTTGTGTCTCTTTTTTACTCATCCAAGTTTTCTTCCAATCATCAAGAGTATAATTAGACTTCCCTCTGACTGATATCAAATCTTCATCATCAAATTCTTCGAATGTGTAATTATCTATTTTGTTAAAAACCATAATAGTTTTTTTATCCGAGCTTTTAATCTCTTCTAATATTTTATTCACTGACTCTATATGTTCTTCGAAATTTGAATGTGAAATATCAACGACATGAATTAATAAATCCGCTTCTCTTACTTCGTCTAAGGTGCTTTTAAAAGACTCTATTAATTGGGTGGGTAATTTTCGAATAAAACCGACGGTATCGCTCATTAAAAATGGGAGGTTTTTTACAACCACTTTTCTTACTGTTGTATCTAAAGTGGCGAAAAGCTTGTCCTCTGCAAATACTTCAGATTTGCTCAAGACATTCATAAGGGTTGATTTCCCTACGTTAGTATACCCAACCAAAGCAACCCTTATCATTTTACCTCTGTTACCTCTTTGGGTATGCATTTGCTTATCAATAGCCTTGATTTTATTTCTTAATAATGAAATTTTATCTCTTACAATCCTTCTGTCTGTTTCAATTTCAGTTTCCCCTGGCCCTCTCATTCCAATACCTCCTTTTTGTCTTTCAAGGTGCGTCCACATTCCTTTTAGTCTAGGTAATAAATATTGACATTGAGCTAACTCGACTTGAGTTCTAGCATAACTAGTAGTTGCTCTTTGAGCAAATATATCTAGTATCAAATTTGTTCTATCTAATATTTTACAGTTAAATATTTTACTAATATTTCTTTCTTGTGCTGGAGATAATTCATCATCAAAAATTACAGTCTGAATTTTTTCAGCTTCAATAAAATCTAGAACTTCTTTAATTTTCCCAGTACCTAAAAATGTTTTAGGGTTAGGCTTATCTAAATTTTGGGTAAATCTCTTTACAACAATTCCACCCGCAGTAGTCGTTAAAAACTCTAGCTCATCGAGATATTCTGCAGATTTGTCTCTATCCTGATCACGTGTTACAACTCCAATTAAAACTGTGTTTTCCAATATTAAAATATTTAAAAGCTAAGTTAAGGATACTTAAATTATCACGAATAAATATTACATAAAAAGTGTATTTAATTTTTGCATTTGTATATTTATAAGCTGTTTTTAATTCAATTTAATAAAAGGTATGCAAAAAATTATACTATCTATACTGGTTTTATTTTCCTTTCAACTAGGGAATTCTCAAGTCATTAATCAACCTGCTAACTGGCCAAATACAAATTGGACAACTTCAGGGACCTATGCTGAAGCAGGGTTACTTGCTGACCCTACACTCGCAGACTCCTTCACTTTTGATGATGATGCAGCCGGATCTACATCGGATGATAATATTGCGTCTGAATCTCCAGTTATCGATTTAACTGCTGCTTTTGATGCTGGTGAAACACTGATGTTAATTAGTGGAGATTATACACATTACGATATAGGTGGTAGTTTATCTATAGATTATTGGGATTATGATGCTGGAGCATGGACTGCAATTCTAGAACTAAATGGCTCAG
>CAJJDI010000043.1 GCA_905182835.1 uncultured Flavobacteriaceae bacterium
CCCCAATTTTTATTTGTATGTCTTCCGTAAGGAGTTTTGATTTTAAAAATCACCAGAGCTAAAAAAACAGTAATGGCTAATCCTATCCAAATATAATTAATCAATTCAAAATCGTCAATTTCAATCAAACCTCTTGTTTATAAATTAAATATAATAAATGTATATTTAAAAAAAAATTGCTATGAATTTAGATTCTTCTGCGAAAGAGCTTATTGAATATTTAGAGAACAGGATTAATAATAATTTAGTCAAAAACTCTGTACATAAAGTAAAATTCATGACTGCTAGAGATATGATAGTAGAAATCACAAAGCCAAAATAAAGCCAACAAATTTTCCATGAAATATTTTATTTTTTCAGTTTTATTGTTTCTTTCAAATTATCATTTATTTGCTCAAAATGGAAATTCTTGTGAAAATCCAATACAAATTACTTCTGGGGATTATTATGTACAGAATATAAATGGAGCTTCATATAGCCTTAACTGTACAGAGCTTAATGAGAATAATGCTAACCTTGAATGGTATTCTTATAGTAGTGATCAAAACATTTATGTTACAGTTAGTTCTGATTTAGAGTCTAATCAAAATGATGACACGAGACTTCATGTGTATGAGGGTGATTGCGATAATTTAATTTGTGTTGTTGGTGATGATGATGGAGGTGTTTTAAACAACGGCTTTTTATCTACAGTAACTTTTCAGGCTATTGCAGGAACTACTTATTACATAGCATGGGACAGCTACTGGTCTAATTCTAGTTTTGATTTTCAACTCATTGAATCTGATGAACCCCCTGTATCAACATATACCAGCTTTACGCATCAGGATATAAGTAGAGATTATATTTATTACGAGCCAGAAGGATTAGAAGAAGATTCTCCATTAGTTTTTGTTATGCACGGCTACAGTGGTGATGCAGAAGATATTAGAAATTATTCAAACATGAATGATATTGCAGATGAGTATCGTTTTGCTGTTTGCTACCCTAGAGGAACAGTGGATGATTCAGGAAACAGGTTTTGGAATGTAGGATATGATTTTCACCCTAATGAAACCGTGGATGATGTTGACTTTTTGAAAGAGTTAGCAGCCTATTTACAGAGCACAAATAATTTAAGTGTAGACAAAACATTTGCAACAGGCATGTCTAATGGAGGGGAAATGTGTTACTTGTTAGCCTGTGAAGCATCAGAGACTTTTAGCGCAGTCGTTTCTGTTGCAGGAATGATGTTACAAAATATAGTGAACGCTTGTAACCCCACTAATTTAATATCACTCTTTGAAATCCACGGAGTTAATGATAATGTTAATTATTATAACGGAGACCCAACATCCTCAGGTGGCTGGGGAGTATATCCAAGTATTCCTGTGACAATAGATTATTGGGCCGGGCTGAATAATTGTACTGAATTTTCTACTGCAGATTTGCCTAACACTAATACTAGTGATGGTAGTTATGTTGTTAGTGAGAAAAACTTTGGAGCAGAAAACAACAATGAAGTGTGGCTGTATAAGGTTTACGGAGGGGGTCATGATTGGCCTGGGTCGCAAGGAGCTAATATGGACATTGATGCATCTTTAGAGGCTTGGTTATTCTTTGATCACGTAATAAACAATAATTTGGGAGTTAATTATAATGAGGACATTAATAACTTTATATATCCTAATCCCGCAAAAAATTCCTTCAGTATATCTTCTTCAAATGAAATTATATCTTACGTTATTTATAATATCTCTGGGGATAAAGTTTTAGAAGGAGACAATAAAATTAATATTGATATAACTAGTCTTAGCAGTGGGGTTTACTTTGTGAATATTACAAAAAACGATTCAAAATCCGTTAAAAAACTTATAGTAAAGTAAATTACTTTAGTTTTTTAAACCTGCAAAAATTAAAATTTTGTATTGTATCAAACGGAGTAGTATGATTGGTATTTAAATGCTCTACTAGTTCAAAACTTTCTGCAAAAAGCAGTTTTAAATGCTCTACTGAATATCTGCTTATCTCTAATCCGCTGCATTTAAGTGGACCATTTTCTGAAAAGGTCCCAATAATTAACGTACCACCTTTTCTTATGTGATTCTCTGAAATTTCTATATAATTTCTTACTTCTTTTTCAGTTGTTAAGAAATGAAAAACGGCCCTGTCATGCCAAAGATCAAATCTTTTATCGGTATTAAAATCAAGCACATTACTATTAAATAAATTACCTCTATTTGTATATTTACTTGTTCTTTTTTGAACTTCATTTAGTGCATTATTGGAGATATCTAATATACTTACGTTAGAGAACTGATTTTTCAAGAGGTTGTCAATTAAATAACTTTTTCCACATCCGATGTCAATTATTTCTGCATCTTTTTTAATACTAGAACCTTCAATCAAAGAAAGAGATGTAGAAGGTTTTTTTTGAAACCAGCTAACTCCATTTAGTTCTTTCGTTTCATAAATTTTTTCCCAATGCTTTTTACTCTCCACCATAAGATTACTATTAAATTTTTATAAAAGTACATAAGATTATTATTACTTTTACCGACGATTAATAATATCTTTCTTTAGCCCCGTAGTTTAATGGATAGAATAGAAGTTTCCTAAACTTTAGATAAAGGTTCGATTCCTTTCGGGGCTACAATTTCTAAGTAAAGATAGTTTTAGATAAACTATTATTTAATTTATAACACCAATTCAGCTGTACTTTGGAATAATTTACCCAACTATTTTTATGTAGTAACAATTAATGAGGATCCTTCAATTAATGAAGTATAACAGCTTAGTGCTCCAGCTCCAGCTGAACAATCACTAGTAGAATAAGAGTTCCCGTGGTCATTACATCTAAAGCTATTTCCATTTAATTCCCATAGGTTTCTTGTTCCTTGGTGTGGGCAAGAATTACTGTAAGCTTGAATAGTATCATTTGCTGTTCTTAATAAAAGTATTTGTAAACCTAAAGAGTATCCATTTATCCACCCTCCAATAGTTTCTAG
>CAJJDI010000044.1 GCA_905182835.1 uncultured Flavobacteriaceae bacterium
ATTATGGTTAAATCGGATGATTCATCAGACACATTATGTGCTTGAATACTTAATGAATTATTTCCTTGTATTAAAATATCTTGAAAATTATCAATTACAAACCTATCTGGGGACCCACCAGAGTACATTTGAGCTTCATGATCTGTATTTGTAGTTGCATTATATGCTGGAGGTGATCCGTTTATATTAGCCCTAGCTATCTCATTTCCATTAATATACGCTACAAAACCATCATCATAATCAATATCAAGAACTAAACCTACAATATCATCAATATTTGAAATATTAAAATCTTTTCTAATAAATACCGAAATTGTTCCATTTCCAAGGATAGTTGCATCATCACCATCACTATATCCAAAACCTGAGGAACCTTCAAGCCAAGAGTTATCATTATAATTTATACCTGTCCAAATATCAGGAACGGAGGAATTAGGTGTAATGTAGTTAAAAGTATCTCCTTGGTTAATTAGTGTTCTTGGAAAAGTTAACTGGCCTCGGTTTTTATTAGATGCCCAGATTAACATATACTCATCTTCAGCTAAAGTAATGTTTGGAAACGTCCATGGATTATCATTTTCATAAACATCAGAAATACTCCAATTAATCAATGAAACAGGTGTGCTTCCGTAATTGTATAATTCTATCCAGTCTGGGGTATCACCGTCTTCATCATAAATAATTGAATTTGAAGCAACAACTTCATTAATTCTAATGTCTTGACAAAAGACATTGCTAGAAATTAAAAATAAAATTAAATGAAATAATTTCATGTGCAATAAAAACAAAAATTATAGTTATTCAAAAATAAGTTATTGTTAAAATCTTTTTCCAATAGATGCACTAAACTTAACCATTGTTTTAGATCTATCTAATTGATCATTATCATAAAGTAAATTATTACCGAAACCTAAAAGAATTTCAAATGAATATCCCTTTCGATTAATCCATTTTCTTCCTAAAGCAACTCCTAATGCTACATCAAAATAGTTTTCTTCTTCATAAATACCAAAAGACCCATCGTCATTATTAACTGATGTTACTCCAAAACCTAATTTCGAGAAAACTTCAGCAAAAAAACCATATCCACCATAATCCTCTGATTCTAAAAAATAAATTCTAAAGTATGGAGTCACAGCAAAATTATCATTAAGCTCATTATCCTCTCCAAAATTAATTAACATTGATACTCCATAGGCAGTAGAAGTATCATTCATTCTCTCATAGGTTGCAGAAAAGGAATCATATGCTAATAAAGAAAAAAAGTCAAATCTTAATTCATTTTGACCAATTTCACTTGAAAAGTTCTGTATTTGAGTATCCGTTTTAACAACCTCGACTTGCTGTATTTTATCCTGCGAATAAGATGTTAAAGAAAATATAAAAAGAAGTAAAAGTATATTTTTCATAATTATATATATTATTTTTATAAAGATATCAAAAAATATGCCATTTTTTTAAAAACAATATTATTAAGCATTTTTATGAAACTTATAAATTTATCTTCCATCTTATTAATATTAATATTATTAAGCTCATGTAAAACAACGTATGACTCTAAGCCGTTTGTAAAAAAAGAAATTCCAAATGAACCTAATTATAATAATTTAGAATCATGGGCAGCGCATCCTGAAATAGAAATTAGTCCCTTATCTAAATACAATCAAGAAGGAGATAGAGTTGATGTTTTTTATATTTACCCAACTATCATTACTGAAGAATCTAACACAGATTGGAATGCAAATGTTTTCGATGAAGAAACTAAACAAAACATTGTAGACATTGCAATTAAGTACCAAGCATCGGCTTGGGCAAGCTCAAGTAGGGTGTTTAGTCCTTTTTATAGGCAAGTTCATTACAGAGCGTTTTTTGAACCTTATACTAGCAATGGAGGTCGTCCAGCTTATGAAATTGCATATGCAGATATCAAAAAAGCTTTTGATTATTATTTAGATAATTACAATAATGGTAGACCAATTATCATAGCGGGGCAT
The DNA here is from genome assembly GCA_905182835.1 of uncultured Flavobacteriaceae bacterium. Classification (GTDB taxonomy): domain Bacteria; phylum Bacteroidota; class Bacteroidia; order Flavobacteriales; family Flavobacteriaceae; genus SGZJ01. The sequence goes on from CAJJDI010000044.1 coordinate 1,995, forward strand.
AGCCAAGGCGCAGGACACGGAATAAGACTCTTGAAAGAATATTTTGATGATAAGCCTCTTCAAAATAAATTAGTAGCTGCCTATTTGATAGGAACGAATATTAAGCATGATCAGTTTAAAAAGATCAAACCAATGTTTAAAGCAGATGAAACAGGAGGATTTGTTAACTGGAACTCTTACAAAAAAAATAAAAAACCAAGGATAAATAAAGATCCTGCTTATAATTCTTGGAAAGAAGGTAATGTGGTGGTTAACCCGATAACATGGAATAAGGAAGTAAAATCTACACTAAAAGATCATAAAGGAATGCTTTTTAGCGATGAAAAGGTCTACAGTAATAGTGTTGAAATAGAATTGACTAAGGGTATGCTATGGGTTAAATTACCTAAAAAAATACCAAATCGGTTTCTTTTTAGATTTATTAGAAACTATCACTTTGCAGACATAAATCTATTTTGGGAAGATATAAAGATAAATACTGGTGTGAGAATTGATAGTTATTTTAATTCTATATCAAAAACAAATAAGTAGAAAACTCTCTTCTCTATTACTCTTCTGTAAGATTTAATATTTATATATTTAATAGCTTAGCTTTTAGTTACAGAGTGAATAAATTATTAAAAAATAAAAAAATAAAATATAATTATCAATATTACAGAGAGAAAACTTGTTTTTTAAGAAAAAAAAAGCTTATATTTAAGTATTACTAATTTAAAAAACTAAAAAAAATGGGTTATTCACACCAAAACAGTAAAGGAAAAACTTACTTTCTGCACTCTAAAGATGTAGAGCTAAAAGGAGGAAGACAACAAACAATTTATTATTTCGCTAAAGATTCTAGACCAGAAGCATGTGATTTGCCTGATGGTAAAGAAGTTATTGAAAATACTAAAACTGGACTTCCATTTTTAAAAGGAAAAAAGTAGTATTAAATTTCTAATATTATAATTTAAAAAAACCCTTATTTAAGGGTTTTTTTTATTTTTGACAAACTCATAATCTAATACTATATTTAGTTGTAAAAAAAATTAAATTATTAAGAGCTACAAAAATTTATAGCCAATACTAAAAAATACTTTTCTTATTTGGGTTAATCACTCTGATTTCTATGCACTAAACTATAATAATAACTCAAGAGAAATTACTTTAATTAACGAATTTATAAAAAATTAAATATGACATTACTATTAATGGCTGCTGGAAGCGGCAGTAGATATGGAAAACTTAAGCAATTTGATGAATTGGGACCTAAATCTGAATTTCTATTAGAATTTAGTATTTATGATGCAATTAAGAATGGGTTTGATCATATCGTATTGGTTACAAAAAAAGAGAATCAAAGCTTTTTATCAAACTATTTAACTCAAAGAATTCCAAGTGACATTAAAATTGATGTTGTTGTTCAAGATATAAATGATCTTCCAAAAAATACAGCTATTAATACTGAAAGAATAAAACCTTGGGGGACTGCCCATGCGGTATGGTCAGCTAGAAAGGTTATCAAATCAAGTTTCGTAATAATTAATGCAGATGATTATTATGGAAATGAAGCCTTTTTACAAGCAGCAAATTATTTAAAGATTAAAAAAAGTGAAAATGCATATGGACTAGTCACATACAAATTAGGAAAAACACTTTCAAAATTTGGGGCAGTATCTAGAGGTATCTGCAAAGTAGAATCGGGAAAACTAACTTCTATAGAAGAACATATAAAAATTAGAGAAAATGACAATATTATAATTGATGAAGATTCTCAAACAATATTAGACTTTGACAATGACGTATCAATGAATTTTTGGATTTGCAATACAAACATTTTTGATTTCATAGAGAATTATTTTAGAAAATTTTTAGAGAACAAGGATAATTTAAAAAAGAATGAAATATACCTTCCATTTGTAGCACAAGAAATGATGAGTGAAAACATAATAACTATTGACGCAATAAATTCAGATAGTGATTGGTTTGGTGTAACCTACTTTGAAGACAAGGATAATGCAGTAAATTTATTAAAATCATTTACATTAAAAGGCCAATACCCATCTCCAATATGGCAATAAAATGAAATCTATGGATACTCATTTACTAAGTAAAATATTATCTAATTTTAATATTAATGAAGACGCCACTCATTTAGAAAAAATATCAACAGGTTATATTAACGACACCTACAAGTTATATATAAGTGAAAAACCTAAATATATACTTCAAAAAATAAATACTGTTGTCTTTAAAAATGTGGAAAATATTTTTCATAATATAGATTTAATTCAAAATAATAAAGTAGATATTGGAGTTAAGTTAATTACTTCAAAATCAAAAAAACTATATACAATAATTAACAATAAAGATTACTGGAGATTAATGAGATATGAGCCAGGGAGTTACACGTTTAACAACTCAAACAAACCTACAATTGCTTTTGAATGTGGAAAAGTATTATCCGAGTTTCATAAAAATTTAAATACTCTAAATATAAATAACTTTAAAGATATTATTCCTAATTTTCATAATCTTCCATATAGGCTAAAAGAATTTAAATCCATTTTGAAATTTGCCAACAAAGAAGAAATTATAAATTGTACAAATCAAATCAACTTTGTAAAAAAAATATCTTCAAGATTTGATTCTATTTATAATAACAAACTAGACTTGAGGTTATGTCACAATGATTCTAAATTAAATAACATTCTTTTTAATAAGAAAAATAAAGCAATATACTTGATTGATTTAGACACTATTATGCCTGGTTTAATTTTATATGACTTTGGAGATACTGTTAGAACAATCGTAAACCCGGTATCTGAAGAAGAAACAGATTTAAATAAAATTAAATTTAATAAAAAAATGTTTGTATCATTTATTGATGGCTTTCAAAAATTATTTACCAACATTGACTTAAATGAAAAAAAGCTCCTCCCTCTTTCAGTTGCACTTATGCCATTTATGCATGGATTAAGAGCTTTAAATGATCATTTAAGCGGAAATAAGTACTTTAAGGTCACTTATGTAAATCAAAATTTAATAAGAGCAAAGAACCTGTTTAAATTTTCAGAAATCGCATTAGAAAATGAAATGTACATGAAAAAAATAATAGATAAATATTAGTATAATGAGTCTAATATAATAATTTTATTATCAGCGATGATCCAACCATTCATGCCTTCACTAAAATCATAAAAATCCGTAAAACCCAAAGAATCCATTATTAAAGCAGATTTATTACTTCTATTACCTGATTTACAATAAACTACAGTAGTTTTAGATTTATCTAACTTATTAATATCTTCTACAAAACTAGACTTGTAAAAATCTATGTTTATAGCGCCAGTAATGTGCCCACTATTATACTCCCTCAAGCGCCTAACATCAACAACTTGAATATCTTTGTTCTTATCTAAAAGTATAAGATTCTCAGAACTGATTTTTTTAATTTCCGAACTTGAATTACAAGAGACAAAAGCCATGAAGACAATTAATAATGTCAGTTTTTTTATCATAAACTAAAGGTTTTCTTTTTTACCAGCCCAGTTGTTAAAACCTCCTAAAAGATTGTAGGTTTTTTCAAAACCAAGCTGGTTCATTATTGAGCAAGCTTGAGCACTTCTTCCTCCTGCTTTGCAATAAACAAAATAAGATTTAGATTTATCCAATTTATTAATTTCATCCATAAATAATTGACCACCATAAATGTCAATATTAATAGCATTTGGAATTATACCTTCAGCAACTTCATGATCCGCTCTTACATCTAGTATAATAGCGTTATTATTATTCTCTGAATGTGATTTCCAATCCGTTTGATTTAAATCCATAATTATAAAATTATATTGTGTGTATGATAAAAGCAATAGGTATAAAAAAAACCTTATGTATTATTGGTAAACTGTATTTTGACATACAAATTTAAACATTTTTTTTAATTACATATTATATCTGTTGATATCGCAACGAAAGAGATATTTGAAATACTTGCAAATATCTATAAATCAGTAAGTTGTTATCTAGTAAAAATCAACTCTTTTTCAGAAGAAAGTTTTTCAGAGAAGTGATAGTCCTCTGAACAAAAGTTTTTCAAACCATCTATAGAATTGATTTTATTATCTATTATATATCTTGTCATTAGACCTCTTGCTCTTTTAGAAAAAATAGCTATAGTCTTATACTCCCCATTTTTAAATTGTTTGAAATTTGCAGTAATCATGGTAGTCTTTAGAACCTTAGTATCTATAGCTTTGATATATTCATTACTAGCAAGATTCAAAAACAACTCATCTTCTTCTAGCTCGTCGTTTAGCGCAGTAGTCAATTGAGCTCTCCAGTAATCATAAAGATTTTTATTTTTCCCAAAGGATAGTTTAGTACCCATCTCTAGTCTGTAAGGGAAAACTAAGTCTAAAGGTTTTAAAATTCCATATAAACCTGAGATTATTCTAACTGTTTTTTGCAAAGAATCAATTTTATCAAGTGGGATAGTATACGCATCAATTCCTTTATAGACATCTCCATTAAACGCATAAATTGCTTGCCTAGAATTGGATGTATTAAAAGGCAAACTCCAAGACTGATTTCTTTGATAGTTTAAATCTCCCAAAGAAGCAGAAATACTCATAAGTTTCGACAAATCCTTTGGGGATTTATCTTTAAGAATCTTATTTAACACTTCAGATTCTTTCAAAAAACATGATTGAGTGAATTCCTTTGTGGGGATTTCACTAGAATAATTCAAAGATTTAGCAGGTGAAATAACTAATTTCATAATAAATAATTTAATTAAAATTACAAACCAAAAGATTAATTGCAAAATAAAGTTCAATAAATTACATCAGGTGCTTTGCGTAATTTATCCATTTTTCTAGGCAAAGTTTCATATCTTCTGGTATTTCAGACTCAAATTCTATAAATTCATTTGTAGTTGGGTGAACAAACCCTAAACTTTTAGCATGAAGTGCTTGCCTTGGAAGAACTTTAAAACAATTATCTACAAATTGCTTATATTTTGTAAAAGTAGTTCCTTTCAAAATCAAATCTCCACCATATCTCTCATCGTTAAATAAAGTGTGTCCAATATGTTTCATATGGACTCTAATTTGATGTGTACGACCTGTTTCTAACCTACAACTAATAAGAGTAACATAACCAAACCTTTCTATAACTTTATAATGAGTTACAGCAGGCTTTCCTAAATGACTATTTTCTTCATTAAATACAATATTTTGCAGTCTGTTTTTCGGATTTCTTCCAATAACTTCATCTACACTCCCTTCATCTTCTATAACATTACCCCAAACTAAGGCTATATATTCTCTCTTACTAGTTTTTTTAGCAAATTGCTCAGATAATTTCGTCATTGCATTATCGTTTTTTGCAACAACAAGCAAACCACTAGTATCTTTATCAATACGATGTACTAGACCCGGTCTATTTGATGAATTATTTGGCAAATTATCAAAATGATAAATCAAACCGTTTATAAGGGTTCCTGAATAATTACCGTGACCAGGATGAACAACTAGCCCAGAAGGTTTATTAAGTACAATTAAATCTTGATCTTCATACACTATATTTAAATCAATATTTTCTGGCAGTAATAAATTTTCAGCTGGAGGGTATTCAAACAAAACTTTAATTTCATCAAGAGGCTTAACTTTATAATTAGACTTGACCTCTTCCCCATTCACCTTTATACTACCTGCTTTTGCTGCTGCTTGAATTTTTGTTCTTGTTGCATTTTCTACAAAATTCATTAAATACTTGTCAATTCTCAAGGCCGCTTGACCTACTTGAACTGAAAATGAATAATGTTCATACAAAGAATCAGAGTTTTCCATTTCCTAGAATTAAATCGATTATGGAGTTTTTTAATAACTTATCTCCTTCATTTATTTTTTTGCCTTTATGACTAATTTCTATTATTTCATCTTTACCAATGTCATCAACATATTCAATTTCACCAATTATAAACCCAGAAGATTCTAATCTTTGAGTAGCCTGCCTAATAGTAGTTCTAATTATTTTTGGGATAATAATTTCATTATACCCTGATGGATTAACAGTTAGATAAATCTTTCTGTTAATTTTAACTTTGGAACCTGAGTTTGGCTGATGATCTATAACAGATAAAGGCTTAAATGAAGAATTATATCTTGCAGAGTCTAATATTATGTAATTTAAATTTAAAGTTGTTAAATCCAACTCTACCTGTTCCATAGTTTTACCAACTAAATTTGGCACTTCTACAGACTCACCATGCATCGTTATATAACTAAGAGATATTACACTAACAATTAGTATAAAAGTTGCTATACAAATGAAATAAAAAATCTGTTTAACAAATTTTTTACTGAATAAAAATTTAATAAGACTCATTATTATATGTTATTTAGCAAAACTAAGCATTTTTAGAGTTATTTTTTTTTTATCAGAATAAGATTTACAAAATTATTTATATTTTTAATAAAAAGTTTAAATGAAAAAAAATATCGCAATCATTATGGGAGGTTACTCAAGTGAGTATACAATTTCTATTGAAAGTGGAAATGAAGTATATGATGCCCTAGATAAAAATAAATTTAATTGTTATAAGGTTTTAATATTGAAGAATAAATGGGTTTATGTTAATGAAAATAATCATGAGGAGAACATAAATAAAGATTCATTTACGTTTAAGTTAAATAACAATTTGATTCAATTTGATTGTGTTTTTAATGCAATTCACGGTTCTCCAGGAGAAGATGGTGTGATACAAAAATATTTCAGTAAGTTAAAAATACCATTAACAGGATCCGATTATTTTCAGTCTAAAATTACTTATGACAAAATTGAATGTTTAAATTATTTAAAAAAATATGACATAAAATCTGCAGATTCAATTAGTTTAAGTTTAAATGATAAAATAGACATAAATGAAATTATTAGTAAAGTTGGATTACCGTGTTTTGTAAAGGCAAGTAAAAGTGGAAGTAGTTATGGAATCACAAAAGTGTATAAGGCTGAAGAATTTGAAAATGCATTCAAAATTGCATTTAAAGTGGGTTCCAATATATTGATAGAATCTTTCTTAGATGGAATAGAAGTCTCTGTAGGTGTTATAACTTATAACAATAAAACAATTTGCTTACCTATTACAGAGATTATTAGTCAAAATGATTTCTTTGATTACGAAGCAAAATATAATGGAGAATCATCAGAAATTACACCTGCCAGAATTTCAGATGAAATGAAGTCTAAAGTAACTGAAGAGTCTTTAAAAATTTATAAAACTCTGGGCCTAAAAGGGATTTCAAGAAGTGAATTTATTTTCAAAAATGAAAATCCGTATCTACTAGAAGTAAATACAGTACCTGGATTAACAAAAAAAAGTATTTTACCTCAACAGGTTAAATCGGCTGGAATTTCACTTGCAGATTTATACGAAAACACAATAAATGAAGTATTAATTTAATTTTCATAATTTTGAAGTATGAAAAAAGCTGTTTTTCCTGGATCATTCGACCCTCTAACTTTAGGACATTGTGATATTATTGATCGTAGTATTAATTTATTTGATGAGATCATTGTTGCAATAGGAATAAATTCTTCTAAGAATTGCATGTTTTCCCTGGCTGAAAGAAAGAAGTTTATTAATACACATTATATCAATGAGTCAAAAATTAAAGTAGTGGAATATGAAGGTTTAACTGTAGACTTTTGCAATAAAGTTGATGCTGGTTTTATTCTTCGTGGACTAAGAAATCCTGCAGATTTTGAATTTGAAAAAGCTATTGCTCAAACTAACAGAAAATTAACTGGCATTGATACTGTATTTTTCTTAACTAGTGCAAAGAACTCCTATATATCTTCTTCAATAGTTAGAGAAGTTATCGTAAATAACGGAGATTACACAAAGCTAGTACCCAATTGTGTTAGAAAAGATTACTTCTAAAAAAGTAGTTTTATGTTTGGATAGGAATTGTTTTTTATGTTTTCTAAATCTTCTATTTTAATCCATTTCACATCACTTATTCCCTCGTTTAACTGAGGAATAAATTCACCTTCATATTCACTAAACATTTCAAACCAATAAGTTATTTTTAATCTATACTCCTCATTCCTTTTGAATATATGATAAGTAATATCTAAAGGCTTAGTTATTGAAATCCCTTTAATTCCAGTTTCTTCAATAACTTCTCTTATAGCAGTTTCTGATAATTGCTCATTTTTTTCTGCCTTACCTTTTGGTAAATCCCATTTATCATTCCTATATATAAACAGTGTGTCCGATTTAGAATTTAGTATTTTACCTCCAGCAGCAATTACTGTTGGAATAAGTTTGAAAAAATGCTTCAATAATTTATCTCTATTTTTATGGAATAAATGAACAGATTTGATGTTTTTTTTATTCAAAACTTTTATAACCTTTTTGAATTTTAAATTTTTGAGAGACAAAACAACAATATCACTTTCCTCTTGAACAACATCAGTTAATAAAATAACTTTTTTCTTATAAAATATTTGATACATTTATATTTATTTGCTATGCAAACATATTAATTTTTGATTAGTTTTGTACATATGAATCAAAATGATAACAAAGAAATAAAAATAGCAGAAATTTTATTAAAGATAAATGCTATTAAACTAAGCCCAAAAGATCCTTTTAAATGGGCTTCTGGATGGAATTCTCCTATCTATTGTGATAACAGAACAATACTATCATTTCCTGATGTAAGAAACGAGGTTAAAGAACAATTATCTGAACTTTTAATCAATAAATTTGGAAAACCTGATGTTATTGCTGGGGTTGCTACTGGAGCAATTGGAATTGGTATGTTAGTAGCTGATTTTTTAAATTTACCTTTTATATACGTTAGACCAGAAGCAAAAAAACATGGTAGAAAAAATCAAATTGAAGGTAAAATTGATTCTACTCAAAAAGTTGTTGTTATAGAAGATTTGATAAGTACTGGTAACAGCAGTATAAATGCTGTTAAGGCATTAGTAGATCAAGATATTGAAGTACTTGGTATGGTTGCAATATTTACTTATGGATTTGATATTTCATTCGAAAATTTTAAAAAAGAAAACTTACAGTTAGAGACTTTAAGTAATTACAAGACTCTCATAGATTGTGCTCTTAAAAATAATTACATCACTGAATCAGAATTAAACGAGCTGAAATCATGGAACGAAAATCCTTCTATTTGGTAAATTGAAAAAATTAATTCACCAGTGAAATTTGCTTTAATCCAAAAGTCTTTTCCACATCATCCTCCATCTGTATTATTAACATTCCATATTCATTGACACCTTTAATATAACCTGGTATAAGTTCTTTATTCGCTAATCTGAACATAGAGGGTTTATTTATTCTATATAAGCTGTTTTTATATTGTTTGTATAATTGTAACTGCTTACCATTTTCTAATAATTTGTAATAGAACTTAATATCATTAATGATTTCAAATAGAATTTCATCTATGTTGTAATGCTTGCCATTAATCATTTTTAGCGATATAGCATTAGGCAAGTTTTTATATTCAGTTTGATTAACATTTAAACCAATTCCAATTATAATATCTTGAATTGAATTCATATTAATAATGTTTTCGATTAAAATACCACAAATTTTATTTTTCCCTGACATAATGTCGTTCGGCCATTTAACTGATAATTGTGGTACATTAAATTTATTTAAAGATTTTTTTATAGCTAAACAAACTAAAATATTAATAATAAATTGATCCGTTAATTTAATAATAGAATTAGACAGATATACACTGCACATCAAGTTTTTAGAGACCTCTGACTCCCATACTCCGCCCATTTGCCCCTTTCCTTTTTTTTGAAATTTTGCAGTAACAATTGTATAGTCATCAATGCATTTATCATTCAATAAACTCTTTAAATAATTATTTGTAGAGTCAATGGCATCAAGTTTGATTATATTCATATGATTAAAGTAAAAAAAATAATAACTTTGCACAAATATAAAACTGATTAGTGGTTAAGAAAAAAAATAATGATGATTCCTTAATTTATAGTATTGTTGAGGCCATCGAAGATATTAAAGGAAAAGAGATTAATATTCTAGATTTACGTGAATTAGAAAACACAGTCTGTGATTATTTTATTGTTTGTGAAGGTAATTCTAACACACAAGTAAACGCAATTGTGAATTCAATTCAAAAAAAGGTAAGCAAAGAATTAAAGGACAAGCCTTGGAGCATTGAAGGAAATGACAATGCAGAGTGGGTTTTAATGGACTACATTAATGTTGTTGTTCACGTATTCCAAACACATAAGAGAGAATATTACGATATTGAGAGCTTATGGGGTGATGCAAAATTAACTAAAGTTAAATCAAAAGATTAAAAAAAATTAAATGATAAATAAAAAAAATAATAAAAAAAATCCTAAAATTAGTCCATATTGGTTTTATGGTGGAATAATATTTTTATTCATTCTTTTACAAACATTTTCTAGCGGAATAGCTTCAAATGATCTAAATCAAACAACACCTTCAAAGTTTTTTGAATATGTATCAATTGGAGATGTTGAAAAAATTGAAATAATAAATAAACGTGAAGTAAAAGTTTATTTAACCGAAGAAGCTTCAAGTCAAGATATTCACAAAGGAACTACTAAGCCATATTTTCCATTGGCAGGACGTTCAGCTAACTACAGATTTGAATTTGGTGATCTTCAAAATTTTGAAAATAGATTAAAAAAAACTGAAGAAGAAAACAATTTATCAATTGAGGTCAATTATGTAACTGAGCAAAATATCTGGGGTGACTTATTATTATCTATGTTACCTTTTGTTCTAATTATTGGAATATGGATTTTTATTATGCGTAAAATGTCATCGGGTGGATCTGGTGGTGGTGGACAAATATTTAATATAGGTAAATCTAAAGCTAAACTTTTTGATGCAACAGCAGACGTCAAAATTACATTTAAAGATGTTGCTGGTTTAGAAGGGGCCAAAGAAGAAGTTCAAGAAATTGTTGACTTTTTAAAGAACCCAACCAAATACACTAAACTTGGAGGGAAAATTCCTAAAGGTGCTTTATTAGTTGGATCTCCTGGGACTGGAAAAACATTACTTGCTAAAGCTGTAGCAGGAGAGGCTAAAGTTCCATTTTTCTCATTATCAGGTTCTGATTTTGTAGAAATGTTTGTTGGAGTTGGAGCTTCTAGAGTTAGAGATTTATTCAAACAAGCTAAAGAGAAATCTCCAGCTATAATATTTATTGATGAAATTGATGCAATTGGTAGAGCTAGAGGAAAAAGCAATATGACTGGTGGTAATGATGAGCGTGAGAATACGTTAAATCAACTACTAACTGAAATGGATGGTTTCGGCACTAATACAAATGTTATTGTTATAGCTGCTACAAATAGAGCTGATGTGCTAGACAAAGCACTTATGAGAGCTGGAAGGTTTGATAGACAAATATTTGTAGATCTACCCGATGTAAGAGAAAGAAAGGCTATTTTCAAAGTTCACTTAAGGCCTTTAAAGAAAGCAACAAATTTAGATATAGAGTTTTTATCAAAGCAGACACCAGGGTTTTCAGGTGCAGACATAGCAAATGTTTGTAATGAGGCCGCATTAATTGCAGCAAGAAAAAATAAAAAATCAGTTGGCAAACAAGATTTTTTAGATGCTGTTGATAGAATTGTTGGAGGGTTAGAAAAGAAGAATAAAATAATAACACCAGAAGAAAAAAAGGCTGTAGCATTTCATGAAGCTGGACACGCAACAGTTAGCTGGATGCTAGAACACGCCGCTCCATTAGTAAAGGTTACAATAGTACCTAGAGGACAGTCTTTGGGGGCTGCATGGTATTTACCTGAAGAAAGATTAATAGTTAGACCAGAGCAGATGTTAGACGAAATGTGTGCTGCTCTAGGTGGTAGAGCTGCTGAAAAGGTGATATTTGACAAGATATCAACTGGCGCCCTTAGTGATTTAGAGAAAGTAACTAAGCAGGCAAGAGCAATGGTCACTATTTACGGTTTAAGTGATAAGGTTGGTAATATAACATACTACGATTCATCAAATGGTAACGAATATGGATTCACAAAACCGTACAGTGAAAAAACTGCAGAAACAATTGACGAGGAAATTTCTGCAATAATTGAAAAACAATATCAGAGAGCACTAAAAATATTAGAAGATAATAAATCTAAATTGACAGAGTTAGCGGATGTATTACTTGATAAAGAAGTTATATTTAAAGATAATCTAGAAAAAATATTTGGAAAAAGACCTTTTGATAAAGAAGTGATAAATTCATAATAATTTTTATTGAATTTATATTTGAATTTATATATTTGAATATAAGTAATTAATATTTTCAAATTCTGATTTGAGTTTTTTCAAAAACATATTTAAAAAAAGTACAAGGTCTGCTAATTCATCTGGGGATGGTCAGAATGAAGAGAGTGACTTTATGCCAAAAAGTGAAACTCCTACTGACAATAGGTTTGTGCATAATTTCATCAATAATGGAGGTAAGTTTTTATATTCAGTCGACCAAGATGAAGTAAGTAAAAACATAGCTTTAATCCTTGAAGAGAATAGCTGGGAAAAATCTCAATTAATTTGTATTGACAAAACCATCACTAAAGGATTTAAATTAGAATATTCTTTTTCGAAAAAAATAAAAGAAGATTCAATATGCCTAATTTCTACATGTGAATATTTAATAGCTGATGATGGATCAATCTTAATATCATCAAACCAAGTAGCAGAAAAAAAATTATCTGAGCTCCCTAATGACATTATTATTTTAGCTAAAACTGATCAACTAATCAATAATATAAGCGAAGGCTTAACTGGAATTAAAAATAGTGGTAAATCAATTCCAAGTAACATAACTACCCTAAAGCATTTTAAAGATTGTAATGATAAAGATTTTTTAAGCTACGGAAGTAGTTCAAAAAACTTATATTTGATCCTGTTAGAAAATCAATAATTAATTAAGTTGAAAGAACTTTTAAAGAGAACAATTTCTGGTTTAGTTTACGCATCATTATTTATATTATCGCTAAAGTCACAAATAGCATTCATAATATTAATATTTGTTTTTGGAATAATCTGCAATATTGAGTTTAGTAGATTAGTAAACCAAAGAAGAACTGTTTCACATATAATATTTATTTTTTTATATCTGTACTTCACATACTTTGAGTATACTTTAATTAGCAATTCTTTTTTTAATGAGAGCAAAGAAATACTACTGGTCTTTAGTGTTTTTGTTTTAATATTTTTAATTAGAGATCTTTTTGTTAAAAAAAACCTACCAAGATTCTTATCAAAAAATTATATAGCTTCTACATTTTACCTCTCCAGTTCCTTTGTTTTTATTGCCTTAATACCAATGTTCTTTACGGATTTTAATTCTGGAATTATATTAGGTGTTTTTGTACTTGCTTGGGTAAATGATTCATTTGCATTTATAATTGGTAAAAACTTTGGAAAACAAAAACTATTTGAAAGCGTATCCCCGAATAAAACTATTGAAGGATTTTTTGGAGGCTTGTTTTTTACATGCTTAGGGAGTTATGCGATTAGTTATTTTACAGAAACTCCATTAACTAATTCAAACTGGCTATTTATCGCTATCATAGTAAGTGTTTTTGGCACTATAGGTGACTTAGTTGAATCTAAATACAAGAGACAGGCTCAAGTAAAGGATAGTGGAATAATACTTCCAGGTCATGGAGGGTTATTAGATAGGTTAGATAGTATAATAATCGCTTCACCATTTATATATTTATTTTTAATTTTTTTAGATTATGTTTCATAAAGAAGGTCATAAAATCATATTAATTACATTTAGCTTAATAGTTATTCTAATCCTTCTATTGGATTATTTTTCGATTGAATACAAAATGCAGATACAACTTTTTCTGATTGGGCAGCTAATAATAGTTTTACAATTTTTCAGAAACCCTAAGAGGATTACAAGCTTTGGAAATAATCATGTAGTATCTCCAGTGGACGGGAAAGTAGTGGTTATTGAAGAGGTTTATGAACCTGAATATTTTAAAGATATGAGGATTCAGGTTAGTATTTTTATGTCTCCTATTAATGTTCATGTTACAAGATACCCTGTAAGTGGAGAAGTCCTGTTCTCTAAATATCATCCAGGAAAATACTTAGTTGCTTGGCATCCTAAATCTAGTACAGAGAATGAAAGAACAACTATAGTTTTAAAGAATGAATCATCTGTTGAGGTTCTTTATAGACAAATTGCTGGAGCGTTAGCAAGAAGAATTGTAAATTATGCTAAAACGACCTCAACTGTCCAGCAAGGTGAAGATGCAGGATTTATTAAGTTTGGATCTAGAGTTGACCTGTTCTTACCTCTTAATACAAAGATAAATGTTAAGATAAATCAAAAAGTTAACGGCGCAGAAGATATTATAGCAGTCCTTTAAACCACTATTGTTCCAGACTATTTAAAGAATCCTTTATAGCCTTAATTTTAGATAATGCATCTTGTTCTTTAGCCCTTTCTATTAAAATTACTTTTTCAGGCGCATTATCAACAAATCTAGTATTGGATAATTTTTTTTGAACAGAATTTAAAAAACCTTCAGTGTATTTCAATTCTGTTTTGAGCTTGAGTATCTCTTCCTCTATATTTACTTCATTATTGTCCACAGGAACATAATAATTATTTGATTTAACTCTGAAAGAAAGAGAGTTTTCAACTTCACTTTTAGTATAAACAAATTTACTAATGTTACATAGCTTAATTATTAATGAATCTAAATGGGGACTAAAATTTTCATTATTTAAAACATGTAATTCAATCTGATTTTTAAATGATATGTTTTTCTCTTTTCTAATTGTTCTAACTGCACTTATTACTTGCGAGATAAAATCAAAGTCTTCAATGATTACTTTATCAACTTTATCAATTAAAGGCCAGCTAGAAACTATTAATGCCTGATCAGGATTTCTATCTGAAATATTTTGCCAAATTTCTTCTGAAATGAAGGGCATAAAAGGATGAAGAATTCTTAAATTATTTTCTACTATTTTTATTACAGAATCAAAAGTAACTTTGTCAATTGGCTGTTGATATTCTGGTTTAATAAGTTCTAATAACCAAGAACAAAAATCATCCCAAATAAGCTTATAAACGCACATTAAAGCGTCACTGAGTCTGTATTTACTAAAATGATCTTCAATTTCAACTAAAACAGATTGAAATTTATTTTCATACCATTCAATAGATAATTTACAATATTCTGGCTGCTCAATTTCTTTAACTTCCCAACCATTAATTAATTTATATGAATTCCAGATTTTATTAGAAAAGGACTTTCCTTGTTTACATAATGATTCATCAAACATTAAGTCGTTACCAGCTGAAGAACTAAGCAATAACCCTACGCGAACTGAGTCTGCACCATAATCATTAATCAATTTTAATGCATCAGGTGAATTACCCAATGATTTACTCATTTTCCTTCTTTGTTTATCCCTAACTAAACCTGTTAAATAAATATTTGAAAAGGGCTTTGCATTCTTAAACTCATAGCCTGCAATTATCATACGTGCAACCCAAAAGAATAAAATGTCTGGACCAGTGACTAAATCATTAGTTGGATAATAATAATTAATTTCATCGTTATCTGGGTTATTAATTCCATCAAAAACACTAATTGGCCATAGCCAAGATGAAAACCAAGTGTCAAGAACATCAGATTCTTGTCGTAAATCAGTTGATTTTAAACTTTTATT
Source organism: uncultured Flavobacteriaceae bacterium (assembly GCA_905182835.1). GTDB lineage: Bacteria > Bacteroidota > Bacteroidia > Flavobacteriales > Flavobacteriaceae > SGZJ01. Next base: position 17,743 of record CAJJDI010000044.1, read on the forward strand.
TTTAGTTTTTTCAATTGCAATAATTAACGCATCCTCAACATTACTTGCAACAACATAATCTTCCTTCCCTTTGCCGTAGTAATAAGCAGGTATTTGTTGACCCCAATAAAGTTGCCTAGATATATTCCAATCTCTAATGTTCTCTAACCAATGTCGATATGTGTTTTCAAATTTCTTTGGAAATAGTTTAATTTCATTATCCTCTAAAACTGACTTTATAGCAGGTTTTACTAGTTCTTCCATTTTCAAGAACCACTGATCACTAAATTTTGGTTCTATTACTGCACTGGTTCTTTCACTAATCCCAACATTATGAGTTATTTGTTCAATTTTATCTACTAAACCTAATTCATTTAGTTTTTCTATAATTTCTTTTCTTGCTACAAACCTGTCTTTTCCTTCAAACTCTAAACCATGCTTATTTAATGTAGCATCATCATTGAAAATATCTATCACTTCAAGATTATGCCTATCCCCTATTAATTTATCATTTAAATCGTGAGCTGGGGTCACTTTCAAGCAACCTGTTCCAAATTCAATATCTACATAATCATCTTCTATAACGGGTATAGATCTATTGCATAAGGGAACAATAATGTTTTTACCTTTTAAGTTTTTAAATCTATTATCATTTGGGTTTATACATATAGCACTATCCCCTAGTATAGTCTCAGGCCTGGTAGTTGCTATAGTAATAAACTCATCTTCATTCTCTATTCTATATTTTATATAATAAAGGTTGTCCTTACGTTCAACATAATTAACCTCTTCATCAGAAAGAGTAGTCATAGCCTTAGGATCCCAATTAACCATCCTGTAACCTTTATAAATAAGACCTTTATTGTGTAAATCGATAAAAGTAGAAATTACAGATTCACTCATAGAATCATCCATTGTAAATTTAGTACGATCCCAATCACAAGAACAGCCTAATTTTTTTAGTTGTTCTAAAATAATTCCACCATAATTATTTTTCCACTCCCAAGCATGTTTTAAAAAAGTTTCTCTGTCTAAGTCATTTTTATTAATTCCCTGCTTCTTCAAACTATCTACTACTTTTGCCTCTGTAGCTATGGAAGCATGATCAGTTCCTGGTACCCAGCATGCATTTTTACCTTGCAGTCGAGCTCTTCTAACTAAAATGTCTTGAATAGTATTATTAAGCATGTGTCCCATGTGTAAAATACCTGTAATGTTTGGTGGTGGGATAACAATAGTATAGGGCTCCCTATCATCAGGGGTTGAATGGAAATATTTATTTTCTAACCAATATGAATACCATTTTTGTTCAACAACAGAAGAAATATAGTTTGGTAAAACACTCATATTAAAATAAATTAAAAATTGATTTACAAAAGTACTTATATTTCTTTATCTAAGGAATAATAATTATATTTATCTCCTTAATTTACTTAAAAAAAAATAAAACTTAATTTAATGAAAAACGTAATAATTATAATTTGTGTGGCTTTTATAAATTTAAATATTTTGGCCCAAAATAAAGGAGCTATAATTGAATTCGAATCTTCTACTATAGACTACGGGACTATAGAAAAAGGATCCGATGGAGTAAGAGTATTTAAATTCACTAACACGGGGGATTCTCCGCTGATCATTACTAATGTAAAAGCATCTTGTGGCTGTACGATTCCTAAAAAACCAGCTAAACCAATATTACCAGGTGCTAATGGTGAGATTGAAGTTAAGTATGATACTAAAAGAGTAATGCCCTTTAAAAAAACAATATCTGTTGGTTCAAATGCTGTAAACTCAACAGTATTATTGACAATAAAAGGTAAAGTGGAAGATAATTCAAAACCAGTTATTGCTAAAAAAAAACCTAGCGTTGTTGAAGAATTTTAAATATTAATATAATGCCAAAAATTTCAAAGAAAGGTATATTAATGCCAGAGTCACCAATAAGAAAATTGGTTCCGTTTGCTGAAAATGCTAGAAAAAGAGGTGTGAAGGTCTATCAATTAAATATAGGTCAACCAGATATTGAGACACCTAAAGTAGCACTTGATGCAGTTAAGAATAATAATTTAAAAATTTTAGCATATTCTAGATCTGAAGGATCTGAAGAATATAGAATTAAATTAAGTAATTATTATCATTCAAAAAATATTAAGGTAAACCATCAAGAAATCATAGTAACTAGTGGGGCTAGTGAAGCTTTATCATTCGCTTTTGGGAGTATTATGGATAAAGATGATGAGATAATAGTTCCAGAGCCTTTTTACGCTAATTACAATGGGTTTTCAGTAGCAAATAGTTTAAAAATAGTCCCGGTAGTTTCTACTATAGAAAACAATTTTTCACTGCCCTCTATTGAAGACTTTGAAAAATTAATTACAAAAAAAACTAAAGCTATTTTAATCTGTAATCCAAATAATCCTACTGGATATCTATACTCAAAAAAAGAAATAGAAAAATTAGTTGAAATTGTCAAAAAACACGATTTATTTCTAATTTCTGATGAAGTATATAGAGAGTTTACTTATGATGGAGGTTCGCATTACTCTATAATGGAAGATAGTTCAATAGCGCAGAATGCTATAATGATTGATAGTGTCTCTAAAAGATACAGCATGTGTGGAGCTAGAATAGGTTGTGTAGTTAGCAAAAATGAAAGTGTAATTAAAACAGTTTTAAAATTCGCGCAATCTAGGTTATCACCTCCAACTTACGCACAAATAGCAAGTGAAGCTGCTCTTGAAACTCCTCAAAGTTATTTTCAAGAAATTAACACAAAGTATGTTTCAAGAAGAAATTTATTAATTCATGAACTTAAAAAAATTGATGGGCTAAAGGTTGCTACTCCTAAAGGTGCATTTTATTGTATTGTTGAATTACCAATAGAAGATGCTAGCGACTTTGCACAATGGATGTTAGAAAAGTTTAATTTCAACAATGAGACAATTATGGTTGCACCTGCTGAGGGGTTTTATTCCACTGAAGGTTTAGGTAAAAATCAAATAAGAATTGCATATGTATTAAATGAGAAGGATTTAAAAACTTCTGTATACATACTAAAGCTTGCTTTAGAAAAATACAATAGCTAATGAACATTGTAACTAATTTTTCTTTAATCAACTATAACACTTTTGGTGTTGATGCTACGGCGAATCAATTCACTAGTGTTTCATCAATAAAAGAATTAAAAAAAATTATATCCACAAATGAGTCAAAAGAAAAAATATTTATAGGTGGTGGGAGTAATATCTTAATTACAAAAAAAATTGAAGGCTTAGTCATACATCTAAACATAAAAGGCATTAGCTCTAAAAAATTAGACAACAACTATTCAGAAGTAAATATAAAAGCTGGCGAAAATTGGAATGAAGCTGTTAAATGGTGTTTAAAAAATAATCTAGGCGGGATTGAAAACCTATCATTAATACCTGGAAATACCGGCGCTGCGCCAATTCAAAATATAGGCGCATATGGAGTTGAATTAAAGGATGTCTTTACATCTTGTGAAGTTCTTGATCTTAAGACAAATGAAATTTCAGAATTCTCTAAAGAAGATTGTCAATTTGAATATAGAAATTCAATTTTTAAGAAAAATAGAAATTATATTATTTTAAGTGTAAAATTAAAATTAACCAACACTAATCACAAGTTAAAAATTGATTACGGATCTATAAATGAAAAATTAGTATTATTAGGTATAGAAAATCCTAAAATAGCTGATATTGCTAATGTTGTAACTCAAATAAGAAAAGAAAAATTACCGGATCCTAAAAAACTAGGAAATAGTGGTAGTTTTTTTAAAAACCCCATTATAAATAAGAGACAACTAGAACAGTTGAAAATTAACTTCTGTGATATTCCTAACTATAAAATATCAGAAGAAAGTTATAAAATTCCTGCTGGATGGCTAATTGAAAAAGCTGGATTTAAAGGCAAAAGAATAAAGGACTATGGGGTACATAAAAATCAAGCTCTCGTGTTAGTGAATTATGGAAATGCAACAGGGAAAGAGATTCTAAAATTTTCATTAAGCATTCAAAAAGCTATAAAATTTATATTCAATATTGAACTTGAACTTGAGGTAAACATAATCTAAAAAGTATTATTTTCAATTCTTTTCATTAATTTGCATTAAAATAATCACAATGGAACTTTTTTTAATAACTATATTCTTTTTAGGGTTAGCCATTTTAGGTATTAGTATAAAAATTTGGGCTAAAAAAGATGGTGAATTTTCTGGCACATGTGCAAGTCAAAATCCTGTGCTAAATAAAAATAATGATCCCTGTGGATATTGTGGTAAACTTCCTGAAGAATTCAAAGACTGTTCAGCAGAATAATTAATTGATGTTTGATTTTGTAAAAAAATTAGGTCCAGGGATACTATTTGCAGGTGCTGCAATTGGTGTTTCACACTTAGTTCAATCTACAAGAGCTGGTGCGGATTTTGGTATTGGGTTATTATGGGCATTATTATTAGTTAATTTATTTAAGTTCCCATTCTTTCAATACGGTCCACGTTATGCTAATGCAACTGGTGAAAGCCTCTTAGAAGGTTATAAGAAATTAGGTAAAAATATTTTAAGACTTTACATACTTATTTCTTTTGCTACAATGTTTACAATCCAAACAGCTGTCACTATAGTTACGGCTGGAATTGCCAGCTCTTTGACTAATAATATAATAAGCGTTGAAGTTTGGACAATCATAATCTTGTCTTTATGTGGTTTCCTTTTATATTTTGGAAAATATAAAATGCTAGACAGGATGATTAAGATTGTAATTTTAATATTAGCTATAAGCACTGTCTTAGCGACTTTATTTGCATTTAATAACTTTACATATGAAATTGATTACTCTCAAGTATTGCCCAAAAATAATATTGAAATTGTTTTTCTAATAGCTTTTATGGGCTGGATGCCTGCACCACTTGATATTTCAGTCTGGCATTCATTATGGACAATTGAAAAGAAAAAATCAGATGGAATACAAAAAATGAAAACTACTTTATTTGATTTTAATATAGGGTATTTAGGTACTATTTTATTAGGAATTAGTTTTATGCTACTTGGCTATTTTGTTATGAATAATAACAATTTAAGTTTTAGTAACTCTGCTAGTGTGTTTGCAAACCAATTAATTGAGATGTATACTTCAAGCTTTGGCTCCTGGGCGTATATAATAATAGGCTTAGCCACATTCACCACAATGTTTAGTACAACGATAACTACTCTAGATGCCTCTCCAAGGTCAATGCACAGAGCGACTCAGTTAGTTTTTAATAAAGAATTTAAAAATGGATACCTTTTTTGGTTAATAGTACTTATCATAGGAACTGTTTTTATCTTTTTTAATTTTATATCAGAAATGGGTACTCTTGTTAAAATCGCAACAATAGTGTCATTTATAACAGCGCCTTTCTATGCTATAATAAACTACATCTTAATCAGTAGTATTCATACTCCAAAAAAACATAGACCGTCAAAAATAATGCACCTAATAAGTATACTTGGAGTGATATTTTTATTAGGTTTTGGGGTGTGGTATTTGTCAATATTATAGTTGTTTATTTGACATAATTCATATCTTTGATGATAATTTATGGAGAGCACTAAAACACCAACAAAATTTCAGTCAATATTACCCAAGCCAAAATGGCTAAGGGTTAAACTCCCAACAGGTAAAAAATACACTGAATTAAGAGGGCTAGTTGATAAGTACAAGCTTAATACAATTTGCGCTTCAGGTAGCTGCCCTAACATGGGTGAGTGTTGGGGAGAAGGAACTGCTACCTTTATGATTTTAGGAAATATTTGTACTAGATCATGTGGGTTTTGTGGAGTGAAGACCGGTAGACCTGAATCATTAGACTGGTCAGAACCTGAGAAGGTTGCGAGGTCAATAAAAATAATGAACATAAAACATGCAGTTATCACTAGTGTTGATAGAGATGACTTAAAAGATATGGGCAGTCTTATGTGGGTTGAAACCATAGAGGCTATAAGAAGAATGAACCCCGGTACTACGTTAGAGACATTAATACCAGATTTTCAAGGAATTGAAAGACATATAGACAGATTAATAGGTGCTAAACCAGAAGTTATATCTCACAATATTGAAACTGTAAAAAGATTAACTAGAGAAGTTAGAATCCAAGCTAAATATGAAAAAAGCTTAAAGGTGCTTAAGTACATGAAAGATCAAGGACAAAGAAGGACTAAGTCAGGAATTATGTTGGGTCTAGGTGAAACTAAAGAAGAGGTTATTGAAACTTTACATGATTTAAGAAATGCTAATGTTGATGTTGTAACAATTGGTCAGTACTTGCAGCCAAGCAAAAAGCATTTAAGTGTAAAAAGGTTTGTAACTCCAGATGAATTCGATGAATATAAAAATATAGGTTTAAGCTTAGGCTTCAGACACGTTGAAAGTAGTGCGCTAGTAAGATCCTCCTACAAAGCTCAAAAGCATATCAATTAATTATCTGCAATAACTAAGAATTATTTTATCAAATTCTTGTTTATACTCGATACCTACTTTAATTGGCAAATAATAGACATTCATTTCAGGGAATACCTCAATTAATTTTGCATAATCCTTTTCTGTTGTTAGAATATTCACATTACGATCAACATTATCTAAATCTTTAGGCTTATAATTATAGTGATCTTTAAATTTCAAATGATTAAAATCACATTTATTTTCAGACAAATAATTCACTAAGTGATTTGAGTTAGCGAGTCCAGTAACTAAAGTAAATTTTTGAGTAATGAAATTTATAAATTCTACTTTTTTATTTCCAATAATTACAGTTTCAGAATAATTAATAGAGCTGAAAAATAATTTTTGACTTACTTTTAATTGAAGCTTAGATTTTATTTCAAGTTTTTTACTGCTAGATAAATTATTAGGACATTTGGTTACTATTACTATATCTGCCCTGTTACTTGATGAACGAGGCTCTCTTAAATCTCCAAATGGCAAAATATAATCATCGTAATACAGATTATTATAATCAGATAATAAAATTGACAACCCTGGTATTAATTTTCTATGCTGGTAAGAATCATCTAAAAGAATTACATCAGGTGGGTTAGATATTTGTAATAGGCTTTGAATTCCGTTAACTCTATTGTTATCAACAGAAACAATTATATTATCATGTTTATTATAAAACTGAAGTGGCTCATCTCCAATATCAAAATGAGTTGAATCTTTAGTAGCAATTTTAAAAGTATTTGTTTTCCTGCCGTAGCCTCTACTTAAAGTAGCAATATTAAATTCCTGAGATAGTAAATGAATCAAATACTCAATCATTGGAGACTTACCAGTCCCTCCTATTGCTAAATTACCTATCCCTATTACAGGAAGATTAAACTTAGTTGATTTAAATAAAGAAGTCTCATACAATAGGTTTCTAATAAAAGAAACAATGTAATATAAAGGGGAAATAAAAAACAGGAACTTTCTTAACAGTTTCATACAACTAAAGTAATTATTTATCTTTGATAATAAATACAAAAATAAATGATTGTAAAAGATATAATTAAAATACTTGACGAGAAGTATCCATTTTGTTATGCTGAAGATTATGACAATGTAGGGCTTATAGTTGGAGATGATCAATGTAAGGTTAAAGGAATAATTGTTTGTTTAGATACAATTGAAAGTGTAGTGGATGAAGCTATTCAAAAAAAATGCAATGTAATTGTAAGTTTTCATCCTATAATTTTTGAAGGACTAAAGAGGTTAACGAATAAAAGTCATGTAGAAATAGTTGTAAATAAATGCATCAAAAATAACATCTCAATTATAGCAATTCATACAGCCATGGATAACTCTATTGTTGGGGTAAATAAAATTATATGTGATAAACTTGAGCTAGAAGATATAAAGATTCTTGTGCCAAAAAAAGGAACAATAAAAAAACTAACCACCTACTTACCACACAAAAATTTAGAGTCGATAAAAACTAAATTGTTTAAGTCCGGCGCAGGAACAATTGGTAATTACGATGAGTGTAGTTTTTATGTCAAGGGGATTGGAACATTTAAAGGCAATGAAAGTTCAAATCCAATGATAGGTAATAAAGGAATTCAAACAGAGATTGAAGAAGTTAAAATCTCTTTCACATTTCCAATGCATAAAGAAAAAGAAATATTAAATATTTTAAAAGAAAATCATCCATATGATGAATATGCGTATGAAATCATTTCATTAGAAAATATTAATCAAAATATTGGCTTAGGAATGATTGGCAAACTTAACAAAAGTATTAGTGAAGAAAATTTCATAACCTACTTAAAAGACAAGATGAATACAAAACTGGTTAGACACTCCGAATTCACTGGTAAAAAAATTAGATCCGTAGCTGTTTTAGGGGGTTCAGGTAGTTTTGCAATAAATAATGCAATTGCAGCTAAAGCGGATGCATATATAACATCGGATTTAAAATACCATGATTTTTTTAAGGGTGAGAAAAAGATATTATTGACAGATATTGGACATTACGAAAGTGAGCAGTACACAAAAAACGTAATACATACGCATCTTACAGAAAAAATTACTAATTTTGCAATCGTTTTAACAGAAACAAATAGTAATCCAGTAAAATATAGTTAACCATGGCAAAAAAGAAAGAAATCACAGTAGAAAACAAATTAAGAGCTTTATATGATTTGCAATTAATTGATTCAAGAGTTGATACTATTAGAAGTGTAAGAGGAGAGCTTCCGCTAGAGGTTCAAGATTTAGAAGATGAAGTTGCTGGGCTTACTACAAGACTAGGAAAGTTAACTGATTCAGTTGATACTATAAATGAGCAGATTAAGATGAAGAAAAATCTTATGGAAGAGGCTAAAGTATTAATTAAAAAATATACAGAACAACAAAAAAATGTTCGAAATAATCGTGAGTTTAACTCAATAACTAAAGAAACTGAATTTCAGGAATTAGAAATTGAATTAGCTGAAAAAAATATAAAAGAATTTTTAGCTAAAATTGAACACAAAAAAGAGATAATTGATGAAGCTAAACTAAAGCTATCAGAAAGAGAAAAGCATTTAAAACATAAAAAAAGTGAGTTAAATACTATTCTTGAAGAAACTAAAAAAGAAGAAGAGGCATTACTTGTAAAATCTGAAAAATGTAAAAAAGACATAGAAGAAAGATTAGTTTTAGCCTATGGTAGAATAAGAAACAATGTAAAGAATGGCCTCGCTGTTGTTCCAATTGAAAGAGGCGCTGCAGGTGGATCTTATTTCACTATACCACCACAAATCATAATGGAAATTGGTTCAAGAAAAAAAATAATAACTGATGAACATAGTGGTAGAATATTAGTTGATGAAGAGTTAGCCAATGAGCAAAGAACAAAAATGGAAAAGGTTTTTTCCAAGATCTAATTAATGATTAAAATAAATAATTTAAAGCTTCTATTTTATAGAAGCTTTTTTTTTACATTTATATTCATGAAAAATAAAGCAATAATTTTAATTTTAGTATTGATAACGAGTTGTTCTAAAGCTCAGGTATCAGAAAAACAAAAATTAATCATAAATTCAGATCCAATTCTAGTAAACACAGAAGATGTTCACAGGGCTTATTTTGCAAGTGGTTGCTTTTGGTGTGTAGAAGCAATATACGAGAGTATAATTGGGGTAAATGAAGTTGTAAGTGGTTATTCAGGTGGGTTTACATCAAACCCTACATATGAAGTTGTAAATACACAAACAACTGGACATTCAGAAACAATAGAGGTTATATATAATCCTAAAATCATCACTTTTTCACAATTAGTTGAGGTGTATTTTGGTACTCAAAATATTGAGCAGATAAATGGTCAGGGGCCTGATACAGGAACTCAGTATAGATCTATAATTTTTTATCAAAATCAAGAGCAAAAAAAAGTAATTGATGAAAAAATTAAAGAAATTAAAGATTCCTTTAAGATTAATGTGGCTGCGAAACCTTACCCATTTCTTAAATTTTGGAAAGCGGAAAAATATCATCAAGATTTTAAAAGAAATAATAAGAATAACAGATATATAATTAATGTTTCTGACCCAAGGTTTAAAAGGTTTAAATACAAGTTTTCTGAAATAATTGATCAAAATCAATAAATTTCAAATCCTTTATTTATAATTCTTATTTTTGTTTAACAAAATAATATACAACTTTGATTAAATTAGAAAACTCCTTAAGCTTCGCAAAGCAACTAGATCAAGAAGATAATCTTTCGGATTATAGAAACCTGTTTCATATTCCAAAAGACACAAACAAAGAAGAACTAATATACTTCTGTGGTAACTCTCTTGGTCTTCAACCTAAATCTACTAAGTCTTTTATTGATAAAGAAATGGAGGATTGGGCTAATCTAGGAGTTAGAGGCTGGAGTAACGCAAAAAAACCATGGCTGAAGTATCACAGCTACCTTACAAATGAGATGGCGAATATAGTTGGGGCCAAACCAATTGAAATTGTTATAATGAACACTCTTACTGTAAATCTACATCTTATGATGGTGTCTTTTTACAGACCAACAAAAAGTAAATTTAAAATTATTCTAGAAGCAGATGCATTTCCTTCAGATATTTATGCCGTTGAATCTCAATTAGCCCATCATGGTCATAATATTGAAGATGGAATAATTCTATGGGAAACTAAAAATAAAGAAAACAAATATGAAGATTTAGAAAATATCTTTTTAGAAAATAAAGATGAAATAGCATTAGTTTTAATTGGTGGAGTAAATTATTATACTGGGGAATATTTTAACTTAAAAAAAATCACAGAATTAGGACACAAATACAATTCTATGGTTGGTTTTGACTGCGCTCATGCTGCTGGTAATGTTAAGTTGGATCTTCATGAAGTTGGAGCTGATTTTGCAATTTGGTGTAGTTATAAATACCTAAATTCAGGTCCAGGAAATTTATCTGGGTGTTTTGTTCATGAAAGGCATGCTTATAACGATGATATTAATAGGTTTAGAGGATGGTGGGGTAATGATCTGAAAAATAGATTTAATATGAGGGAGCCTTATCAAACAATGGCAGGTGCTGAAGGGTGGCAAATTAGTACTCCCACAATTTTAGCAATGGCTGCAATAAAAGCATCATTAGAAATATTTAACGCTGCAGGAATGAAGGAATTATGTAATAAATCTGCATTACTAACCAGCTACTTAGAATTTCTTTTACAGGATCTTAATTCAAAAAAAATTAGCATAATAACCCCTAAGGACGTACAGTCAAGAGGGTGTCAAATTTCAATAGAAATCAGTGACCCAGATAAAGATTTTCATAAAAATCTAACTGACCTTGGCGTTATAACTGACTGGAGAGATCCAAATGTTATCCGCTGTGCACCTACTCCATTATACAACTCCTTTACAGATGTTTTTATGTTTGTAGAAAAATTAAAGCAATTACTATAATTTATGAATTATTTTAATGAAGGTCTTGAAGATTATATAATTAACCACTCTCAACAAGAGCCTAAATTACTTAAAGATTTAAACAGAGAGACTAATTTAAAAGTACTTCAACCTAGAATGATAAGCGGTGCTCATCAAGGTCGATTATTAAGCATGATATCTAAAATTATTAGTCCCAAAAAAATATTAGAAATTGGAACCTTTACAGGCTATTCAACTTTATGCTTATCAGAAGGACTAGTTGAAGGTGGTGAAATTCACACAGTAGATATTAACGAGGAGTTATATGATTTTCAGAGAAAATATTTTAAAAAATCTTCTTTTAACGATAACATTATTCAACACTTAGGAAATGCATTAGAAATAATCCCAACTATGGATAAGGACTATGATTTGATTTTTTTAGATGCTGATAAAAATAACTATCCTAAATATTTAGACATTTTAATTAGTAGATTAAAAATAGGGGGAGTTCTTCTTTCTGATAATGTACTTTGGGATGGCAAAGTTTTAAATAAAATTTCTGAAAAAGATACATCAACAATAGCTATTGTAGAGTATAATAAATTACTAAGTCAAAGAAAGGATATGAATTCAGTAATCTTACCTATACGGGATGGCCTTACAATTAGTAGAAAAGTTATATAAACTAGAGGTTTCTTTTAATTGAACCAGAAAATTCTTCTAAATCTTTTTTGACTTTAGACAACTCTTCATCAACATCTTTAGTTATAGAGCTTTTTTTTACTGAAGCAGAAGATGCATTAATATCTCTTTTAATATCATTTGTAGCATGCTTTATTTGGTTAAGGCCCTTCGCTAAACTTCTAGCAACGTCCGGTATTTTATCAGCTCCTAAAAAAATAACAGCTATAAAAAGAATTATTGCGATTTCAGCACCACTTATAAATAAATTAAAAATATATAATAGCATTCTACAAATATAATCAGTATGTTTAAATTGAATTAAAAATGTAGAGTTTTTTTTAAATTAATTATATGAAAAGAATGATTTTAGCTAGTACCTCAACAATATTTGGAGGCACTTATTTAGATTACATAAAAGATGAAGTTAGGGATTTATTTGAAAATGCAAAAAAAATATTATTTATTCCTTACGCAAGACCAAACGGAATAAGTCACGAGAAATACACTGAAATAGCCTCTAATTTTTTTAATAAATTAGGGATAACCACAACAGGTATTCATGAAGTTAAAGACTTAAATAGAGCCATTGAAAATTATGATGGAATATTTATTGGTGGAGGAAATTCTTTCTTACTACTTAAACAGTTAATTGATAATAATTTAATTGACATATTAAAAAAAGCTGTTGTTAACGGGAAACCCTATTTAGGAACAAGTGCTGGAATCAATATATGTGGCCCTTCAATTAGCACTAGTAATGATATGCCTATTATACACCCCTCAAGTTTTGAAGCATTTAACATAATCCCCTTTAATATTAATCCACATTATCAAGATCCTATAAAAGATGACATACATATGGGAGAAACTAGAGAAACTAGAATTAAAGAGTTTCATTTTTTTAATCCTCAAGTTGTCATTGGTCTTAGAGAAGGTAGTTTTTTATTAGTGAATGGATCTGATATTATCTTAAAAGGAAATCAAAAAGCTAGAATTTTTGAGCAAGGTAAAAATTCTTATGAAATAGATATTGATTTTAATTTAAAGAGCTTGTAACCCTTCAAGTTGATAAAAGTAGTTTATAAATCAAATGAAATATCTGTTAAAAACCACTTGTTAAAGCAATCAAAAGCATAGATATCTGTTGCTTCAGTAATATTCTTATTTTTAATAATCTGCCGTATTTATTCCTATGTAGTATCCCATATTATTTGATTTATTTAACTTTTTTGATCTATTCAAGAACAACAGTTGGTCTTCCGGTTACAAACACATCGTCTACATTATCAGAATACAATTTTCTTTGTTCATTTTCTAACATCCAATTACTGCCGTATTTCGTAAATTTTACAATTTCTGTACCACCAACTCTAACTCCTATCTGAGAAAACAGGATTAACC
>CAJJDI010000045.1 GCA_905182835.1 uncultured Flavobacteriaceae bacterium
ATGCTTTTGCTAGAGCTTGGTATAAGCTAACGCACCGAGACATGGGACCTATTTCTAGATATTTAGGAAAAGAAGTTCCAAAGGAGGTGTTGCTTTGGCAAGATCCTATTCCTGAAATTGAATACGACTTAATTAACTCGGAAGATGTACAATCTTTAAAAGCATTAATAACAAATACAGAACTTACAAACTCGCAATTAGTTTCTATAGCATGGGCATCAGCATCTACCTATAGGGGAACAGACAAAAGAGGAGGGTCAAATGGAGCTAGAATACAACTTTTACCACAAAGTAAATGGGACGTAAATGAGCCGCAAAAATTAAGTGAAGTTTTAGACGAATTAAGAAGCGTTCAGTTAGAGTTTAATCAAGCGCAATCTGGGTCTAAAAAAGTTTCAATGGCAGATTTAATTGTCTTAGCAGGAAATGTTGGAGTTGAAAATTCTGCAAAAACTGCAGGCCATAGTGTTTCAATTCCTTTTAGCGCAGGAAGAAATGATGCGACTCAAGATAATACTGATGTTGATTCCTTCTCTGTTTTAGAGCCTAAGGCAGATGGCTTTAGAAACTATTCAAAACCAAATCAGGATAGACACGCAGAAGAGTTACTTCTTGACAAAGCACACCTTTTGACTTTAACCGCTCCAGAAATGACAGTTTTATTAGCAGGTATGAGAGTCCTAGGGACTAATTATAACGGTACAAAACACGGACTGCTAACCAATAACCCAGGGTCATTAACAAATGATTTTTTCATTAATTTATTAGACATGAATATTGTTTGGGAGCCTCAGTCAAGTTCAAATAATATATTTAACGGAACTGATCGAAATTCAGGAAATATTGTATGGACAGCAACTAGGGCAGATTTAATATTCGGATCAAACTCTCAATTACGTGCACTTGCTGAGTCGTATGCATGCAACGATTCAAACGAAAAGTTTGTGTTTGACTTTGTTGAAGTTTGGACTAAGGTTATGAATTTGGATAGATTTTAGTTTAAAAATTAGTTTTTAAATAATATATTTTCTGCTATATCGATTTCGTTTATATTTAGATAATCCTCATTGTTTTGTCTTTTTAGATATTGATATAGCGGAAAAAAATAGTGTTTAACTAAGAATAACTCAATTTTAGATAGTTTTATTTTTTACCTTTCTAAATAACTTAGCTTTATAATAATCTAAAACATTATGATGAAAAATATCTTTTTAAGCTTTCTCGTTCTTTTTACTTTAAATTCTTATGCTCAACTAGCTCTTCCAATTGATTTCGAAGAGGGGCAAGTAACCATAGAAAATTTTGTCGACTTTAATGGTGGAGCTGCTAGTGTAGTAGCTAATCCTTATACAAATGATTTAAATCCCAGTGACTTGGTTGGAAAAATTGTTAGACATTCAACTGTTCAAAGTGGAGAAAATGAAGGAGCTGCTGCAGATATTTGGGCAGGAAGCTACCTAGTAGTAGACTTTCTAGACTTCACTACTAATACTACGATTAATATGAGAGTTTATTCTGTATCTCCAGGGCTACATGTCAAGCTTAAGTTAGAGGATGATAATGACCCTGTAACTGCTGCAGTCGAAAGAGACGCGTATACAACTACATCTAATCAATGGGAAACTTTGACATGGAGTTTTGCTGGAGAACCAACAAACACATTTCAAAGACTTGTTCTTATGTTTGATTTTGGAACTATAGGTAACGGAACAGACAGCTCAACATTTTATTTTGATGATATATTTCAAACCGATCCAACTGGTGGTTTAAGTCAAATTGATTTACCTATTACCTATGAAGATTCATCTGTATATTATTCATTAATCCCTTTTGGTGACGACGAGGGTTCATCTGAAATTATATTTAATTCAGATACTGACAATAATCTTGCTTATGTTGCAAAAAGTAGCTCTGCTGCTACTTGGGCTGGTGTAACTGTTAGTAATGAGAGTGGTTTTGTTTCAAATATTCCTGTTTCACCCTCTAATTCTAAAATGTATGTGCATACCTATGTGACTGGAGGATCAAGTTCAAGTACTGAAATACCAGTAAGACTAAAAATTGAAAATAAAAATGATCCAACACAATCTGTAGAAACAGAGGCATACACAACAGTAGTCGATGCTTGGGAAATCTTAGAATTTGATTTTAATAATCAGGCTACAGGAACAGCAGCCCTAAATGAAAACTATCCATTTAGTATGGCATCATTGTTCTTTAATTTTGGCTCTGCAGGAGATGACCAAACTGTTTATTATTTTGATAACATTTCTTTTGGATCACCAATTTCTTTAGGTATAGATAGTGTTTCTAATGAGAATTTTAAACTTTATCCTAATCCAGTACAAAACTACTTAAACATCAAACCTTCTAATACTGTAATTAACAATATTGATATATACAATATATTAGGAAATAAAATATTTAATACAACATCAGCAAATCAAATTGATATGAGCTCTTATAGTGCTGGAATCTATTTTGTAAAAGTAAATGACTTTACTTTTAAGATAATTAAAAAATAATTTAGTTTTCAGAGCCATAAAAGGTTAGCCCTTAAAATATTAAATTTTGAATATTAAAAAACACTATTCTACAATTCAAATTATAATATAAAAGGCAAAATAGCTTTCCTTTTTTTTGGATAATCTTCAAACTTTTCTTTGTACCAACTATGATGGTTAAGCGACCTGGGAGTTAAATTGCAAAATGTCCATAATGCAAATGTTAGTGATGGTAAACTCCATGCAATTATCATAAAGCCAGCCCATTCTAAAACCTCACCAAAATGATTTGGACAAGAAATGTATTTAAACAATCCGCCAAATGGAATTTGATAATTTTCATTATTTGATCTTAAAGAGATTAAATGCTTGTCTGAAGTTTTGTTAAGATACATTCCAATCAAAAAAATGAGTAAGCCAATAATCACATTGATTGAATAAATACTTGAATCACCTGCATTTAAATACCCTAAAAAGTATCCATTTAAAAACCCATTAATGGAATTAAAAAAAATAGCACTCCCTACTATTATTATGGGCATTTTTTTATTCTTAGTTTTTAGTTTAAAAGGGAAAATTAAGGTTCTATTAAAATAATGTAACACCCATAGAAAAACCAAGAAATAAGTTAATGCAGTTTTTTCTGTTGGACCAATCAAAGTAATTAAAGGCATAATAATTAACGCAGGAAATTCCATAATAAACCACCCCCATTTATTAGAAATCATGGGCCCCCAATTTTTATTTGTATGTCTTCCGTAAGGAGTTTTGATTTTAAAAATCACCAGAGCTAAAAAAACAGTAATGGCTAATCCTATCCAAATATAATTAATCAATTCAAAATCGTCAATTTCAATCA
>CAJJDI010000046.1 GCA_905182835.1 uncultured Flavobacteriaceae bacterium
AATGGTTTAAGGACAAGTTTTCTTAACCCAACAAATAGCACTATAAATACTGAGTAGATAATAAAGAATGGAATTACATAGCTATGTAGTTCAAATACTAACATAACTGCCATGATTAGCAATTGAAAACCAAGGCCATACATAGATACTAAGGTCATAAACCACTTAGGGAATGCTGGACTGTCACTTGCGTTTTTATCCATATAGTACATAATCTTATCAAAAGAGATATATAAAATATCATAGATTTTATAAAAAATATTTACCATTTTTTGAGTCTCTCCTTTCAAAGCTTTTGGTGCGCTATCTTCAAAGATTCGACTGGTAGAGTCGCCATCTACAGAATTTCGTAAAATGACATAATAGTAGTTGTAAACTGTTCCCTGAAGTTGAATTCCAAAAAAAGCAATTAACATATAAATTATAGAGCCATTAGATATATGCCAAAAAGCTAATAAAAAACAGAAATTAAGTAGAAAATCTGCTATTGAATCATAATAACGACCTGTATACGAAGGTGTATTCTTTAAACGTGATAATTCCCCATCAGCAGCATCCAAAACAGACTTTAATATAATAAAAAAAGCGGCTAGTATATAATATCCGTAAAGCATAAATCCAATTGCAATAAGCCCAGCTATAATAAACATAGTAGTGACATGAATAGGGGTGAAACAGGTGTATTGAAGTCTGGTAGCGATCCAATGACCTCCAGAACGACCGTAGTCAGACAAGTCTAAAAACTGATATTTCTTTGGAAGTTTTGCCATTATAATTCCATCATAATTAGTTATTTATATAAGCTTTCAAAAGTACAATCATTTTTTGGAATTTTGATTTATATAAATTACATAGATTGTTTTATAAATAATCAACCCTTATATCATATATATTTAGGATTAAAATAAACTAAAAATCATTAAGAACAAGAATTTACATTCGAGTTTGATATGTATACAACTCATGATATCTACCTTTAGCAGCAATTAATTCTTCATGCTTACCGCGCTCAACAATACCACCGTCTTCAATAACAAGAATTTGATCAGCCTTTTGAATAGTACTCAAGCGGTGAGCAATTACGAAAGTAGTTCTGTTCTGCATTAATAAACCAAGACTTTTCTGAATAAATGATTCACTTTGTGTGTCTAAATTTGAGGTAGCTTCATCTAAAATTACAATTTTAGGTTGCGCTAACAAAGCTCTAGCGATAGATATTCTCTGCCTTTGTCCTCCAGACAGTTTTACTCCACGCTCACCTATAAGAGTATCAATCCCTTTCTCAAAACGATCTGTAAATTCATTAACATAAGCGCCATGAACTGCTTGCTGAAGCTCTTTTTCTGTTGCATCAGGACGTGGAAATAATATGTTTTCCCTAATTGTTCCTTCATATAAAAAATCGTCTTGGAGAACTACACCCAACTGAGATCTAAAGCTTTGTAAATCTACTGTTGATAAATCAATACCATCAATCAATACTTCACCTGAGTTTGGATTTAAAAAAGCAGTAGCAAGACCTGCAATAGTGGATTTACCTGAACCAGAAGAACCGACTAGTGCAGTAACACTCCCTGTTGGAGACTCAAAGGAGACATCATGCAATACACTTGTTTTATCATCGTAACTAAACGAAATGTTTTTAAAAGAGATGTTTCCTTCAATTTTATTAAGTAATACTTTTCGAATATCAGGATCATTTTCTTCAGTCAAACCCATTAATTCTTGAGTTCTATCTAAACCAGCAAAAGCCTCTGTAAGTTGACTGCCAATATTACTCATTTGCACAATGGGCGCGATCATAAAACCAAGAAATAACGTAAAGGAAACAAACTCTCCATAAGTCATACTATCATTCATAATAAAATAACCACCCATACCCATGATGCCAGCAGATGCTAAACCGAGTAAGAAAGTAGAAGAACTAGTAATAAATGCCGTAGCTGTTAAACTCTTTTTTACATTTTGGAATAAATCATCAACACCTTTCTCAAAAACTTTAAGTTCTTGCTTTTCAGCATTAAACCCTTTAATTACACGTATTCCATTTAAAGTTTCTGTTAGACGTCCAGTAACTTCGGCATTTATTTTACCTCGGGCTCTAAAAATTGGACGTATATATCCAAACGCTTTCAAAGCAATTAGGGCGAAAATTATAACTGGAACTAAAACAAACAAAGTCATTTGCGCATTAATTTCGATTAATATAATTAAAGAAATTATGGCTGTAATAGTTCCTCCTATGAGTTGTACCAATCCTGTACCTACTAAATTCCTAACACCTTCTACATCTGTCATAACTCTAGAAACCAAAGCACCAGATTTATTATTGTCGAAAAAACTAACCGGAAGAGTTAATAATTTCTTCTGCACCTTAGCACGTAGAATAGAAATCAAATGCTGTGCTTCAACACTTAAAATACGAGTTAAAGAAAAAGAGCTAATTGACTGAAATAATAATGCGGAACAAACGATAATTAACAATAAAATAAGTCCATCCATGTCTTTAGAAGGAATTATATCATCGATTAAAGATTTACTAGCATAAGGCAATACTAGTCCTGATAAACTTCTAATAATGATCAGAAAAAGTCCAAAAGAAACTACTTTTCTTCTTGGCCAAATAAATTCTTTAAAGGCCCAACTAAAGGAAACGTTATTTTTACTCATATTTTTAATTGAAAAAATAAAATTAAGTCAAAATTTTAGACTTCGAAACCTATTAATAAAAAGATTTTTAATTAATTAATCTTATTTAGGGATATTTAAAAAATCAGTTACAAAACCAATACTTTCTAGGGGACTTTCTTCCATCGGAACATGACCGGTATCATCCATTATAACTAACACGTTATTTGGTATAGATCTTTGAAATTTATAAGCATTTTCTAATGGAATTAATAAATCACCTGCTCCCCATAGTATAAGGGTTGGCTGTTTAATTTTACTAATATTAACATAATTATATCTTTTAACTATACTAAGTCTATCAATAAATGCTTTACGATTACCCTCTCTTAAACCAAGTTCAAAATATCTTTCTACTAATGAGTCTGTTACTTTTAACTTATTAAAGTATACATCTTCAACACTAGATCTAACTACAAAAAGTGGGGTTATAAAACTAAACAATTTATTAATAACTGGGGTCTGTGCTAACCTAAAAGCAATAGGTACGCTCTTTGAAACTAAAGGAAAACCACCTGCATCAATTAAAATAAGTTTTTTTACCATCTGCGGCTGTTCTAAAGCAAAATTCCATGCTATTTCTCCACCCAGAGAATTACCAGCTATAATGCATTGTTTAATATCTAAAGTCTCTAAAAATTCTTTTAAAAAAGAAGTGTAATTTGAAATAGAATAATCTCGATCAACAAAAGGTCCAGTTAAACCATATGCAGGAAGGTCAAACCTTATAACTCGTTTAGAATACTTTAATTTGTTTGTCCAAAAATCAAAAGTATGCAAACTAGATCCAGTACCATGAATAAGTATTATTGGAATAGTATCGGTTTTACTTCCTTCATCGCGAAAGTGAACATCTATTCCTTTGATAGAGACAAATGAAGAATGTTTATTTGTGTATTTTAATTTTAAATCATCTAAAGAAACATCCCGATGAACAAAAAAAAGAAGTATACAAATTGCAGAAACAATTATTAATACTAAAAATATTTTTAAAAATTTAATTAAGTAATTCATGGAGCTTGATCATGTATTAGTTTTTACCATTAGTTAAAATCACCCTTGAGGGGGTGTCCTGACCGTTAATAACGCTTTCAGTGCCTTTAGCAATTGCAATTATAGTTTGAGTGATTACATTAATGTTTAAAGTTTGTACTTCATCTGAAGGTTGAT
>CAJJDI010000047.1 GCA_905182835.1 uncultured Flavobacteriaceae bacterium
TGTTTTTAAACATGTTACCTCGGGGTGTTTTTAATCCTTCTCCGTTAAGTAATTTAGATATCTTACGATAACAAATAGGGGTAAGAAAATCATCCTTTAAACCTTTTATTTTATCAAATAAAAACTGTTGATAATCACTATAACTTGAAGTCCACAAGTGAGTGGTTCTAATTGATATTGAGAATGTTACGAGTAGTTTATAGGAGTAAGATAAATTGTTACGAGTAACTACTCCACTGTAACTGACTTTGCAAGATTTCTAGGTTGATCTACATTCTTTCCTAGTTTTACTGCTATGTGGTATGATAATAACTGTAAAGGAATGGTTGTAAGTAGCGGTGTTAATGGTTCAATTGTTTCAGGAACTTCAATATAATGGTCAGCAATCTCTTTCACATCTTTATCGCCTTCTGTGACGATTGCGATTATTTTACCTTTTCTTGACTGAATTTCTCTAATATTACTCACAACTTTTTCATAATGACCTTTAGATGTTGCTATAACCACTGTAGGCATATTTTCATCAATTAAAGCGATAGGGCCATGTTTCATTTCTGCAGCAGGATATCCTTCTGCATGTATATAAGATATTTCTTTAAGCTTCAGTGCGCCCTCTAAAGCTACAGGAAAGTTAAACCCTCTACCTAGATAAAGACAGTTTTTAGAATCTTTAATTGCTTCTGCAATTTTTTCTATTTTGTCATTTAGATTTAAAGCTATTTCAATTTTCTTCGGAATAAGATTAAGTTCCCCTAGGTATTTATTAAATACTGATTTAGATATTACTCCTTTTGACTTGGCTATTTTCAAGGCCATTAAATAAAGTACAGTAATTTGAGTTGTAAAAGCTTTAGTTGAAGCTACTCCAATCTCAGGTCCTGCATGTGTGTATGATCCTGAATGAGATAATCTAGTTATAGACGACCCCACCACATTACAAATTCCAAATACAAATGCGCCTCTTTCTTTTGCTAATTTCATAGCAGCTAAAGTATCCGCAGTTTCACCTGATTGTGATATAGCTATTACAATATCATTTTGGTTAATTATAGGATTTCTATATCTAAACTCAGATGCATATTCTACTTCAACGGGGATTCTAGAAATATGTTCGAATATATATTCTCCGACTAATCCCGCATGCCATGAAGTTCCACAACCGATAATAGTGATTTTATTGGCAGAAGTGAAAGCATTTATGTTATTATCTATTCCAGATAATTTGATTATCCCTTGATTCAATTTTAGTCTTCCCCTAAGTGTGTCAATAATTGCTTTAGGTTGTTCGTTAATCTCTTTTAACATGAAATGATCAAAACCTCCTTTTTCAATTTCAGACAATTCTAGTTTTAAATTTTCAATAGTTGGAGAAATAATAGAGTCATTTTCTACATTATAAAACTTAGTCTCTTTATGATTTCTTAACACTCCAACCTGACCTTCTTCAAGGTAAATTACTTTTCTAGTGAAATTTAAAAATGGTGTAACATCACTACCGATAAACATCTCATTTTCACCTATTCCAATAGCTAAAGGGCTCCCTAGTCTTGCGACAACTATTTCGTCTGGCTTTTTTTTGTCAAACACTGCAATAGCGTAAGCTCCAACTACTTGTGTTAATGCTAATTGTACAGCTTTTCCTAACTTCACTTTTTCAGTAAGCTGAACATACTCTATTAAATTTACTAGAACCTCCGTGTCTGTATCAGATTTAAATATATACCCTTTTGATATTAGCTCATCTTTTATTGTTGCATAGTTTTCTATGATACCGTTGTGAACAATTACAAGAGATTTGTTATTAGAAATAATTGGGTGTGCATTTACATCATTTGGTTCACCATGAGTAGCCCATCTAGTGTGTCCAATTCCAACGTTTCCATCTAAAGAAATTTCTTTTTCGGCTTTATTAACTAAACCTTCAACCTTCCCTTTCGTTTTGCAAACACTTAATCTTGAATCAAACAAAGCTATCCCAGAACTATCATAACCCCTGTATTCAAGTCTTTTTAATCCGTCTATTACAATTTTATATGCCTGTTTATCTCCAATGTATCCTACTATTCCACACATATCTTAATAATTATAGTCTAAAATTAATAAATTTTTGAAATTAGTCGTTGGGGTCTGTATAATAAATTTTAATTCTTGGTCGTTTATCTACATCTAAGGATTGACTTCCGTGTAAAACAGTTCCTTTATGGGTAAGAATTGCTCCCGATGGGAAATCAATATCTTCTTCACCACTATTTAGAATCGAGAAATTATCAATTGAACCAACGTTGGAGGTTACAACAAGTCCAAGTTTAGCATTTGTAGAATCTCTGATAATAAGGTTATTTAGGTGCTCGGTAATCCTAATTTTATACTTAATTCCTTCTCCAGTAATTGAATCTCCATCTCTTGTTAATGGCTCCAAATGATTTATTTTTGCGTTAATTGTAGTAGAACTTACGGATTGATCAAGAAAATAATCAATAAGAGCAGTACTCTGCTCAAAATTATATAGATATATTCTGTCAGGTTCTGATTGAATATTTTGTGTTTGATCCACATAAAATTCTATGTAAGCTTCATTAATTATTTTATTAGCAACTTCAGTTTCTTCGTTAAAAAAAGAATTTTTAAAATGATCGTAAGCATTTACCATCTCACCGTTCTCATTTTCAATATCCCCTTGAAATAAATCCACAACTGACATGTATCCCTCTCCACCTTTTAAATATATTTTCTCATCTCCATCAATAGTGTTTGAGTTGGAAACATCAACATTGAAATTATTTTCATAGATATTTATAAGGTTATCGGTGAAATTAAAAACATACTCATTTTGACTTTCAATAGTTTCACTAACAGTGCCACCGGAATCTGTGTCGTCTTCTGTAGTCGTCTCAGAGGTGTAATGTAATGTTAACTTAGTGTTGGATGACGCAAAGTTTAATAACATCATAGCTCCTTCAGAATTAACCCCATCAGCTTTTATGTAAAGTCCTCTAAAAAATTCTTTAAAACTATTTGGGTTTATAAGAACTGAATTGTTTTCATTTTCAAAAATTAAACTTTCCCAAAAATTATCATTTGGATTGTTTAATTTTAATCTAACTGCAGGCGCTAAACTAGCAGAGACAAAACTTTCTCCAACAGAATCTAACTGAGTTAAATCTATTCTTTCTGCGCTAGGAATAAAGTCATCAGTACCATCACCTAAAATTCCAGATTCAAATAGTAATTCGGCTTCAATATCGGCTTGATTTATATATTCTGAATTTGACATCGATCCATTAGAATAATAATTCTGAGAATCACTAAATTCTCCAGTTGGATCAAAATCTCTTAAATAGAAATTACTCTTATAAACATATAATTTCGTAGCAGTATTGCCATATACAGAATCAATTTCATAAGTAATTAATCCATCCTCGTCTGTATCAATTCCTCTACTATAATATGGGATTGTTAATATGACAGAATCTAAAACTACATTGTCCCCAAAAGAAGGACTAAATTCAGCAGGTATAATCTGCCCTAAAAAACTAGATTTACTTTCTCCAAAAGTGGGGTCATTATTGTATCCCAGCATGAAAGACGGTAAATTGTTAGACCTAACAGGGTTAAGTCTTAAATTGGAAGCTACCAAAGGATATTCGATTGAAGATGTGCTAAAGTTTATTGCATTTTCAGAACTAATAACATCAGAATCTATACTTGCAAAATCTTTATCACATGAAAAAAAAACAAGGACAAAGAACACTGATAATAATTTGATATATCTCATTTATTGATTTAAAACTTCATTTTTATAAAACTCTGTATATGCTTCAGAAAAAGTATCTCTTGATTGATAACCTAAAACAGGTTTATCAGACGAATTTAAATGATCTAAAACTTCTTTTGGAATTTCTTCTGACCCTAAAATTAATGCGTCAGAAAAATCTATTGCATTTTTCATTAGATTATTGTAGGATGGATCTTTCAACCCTTTTATTAAATCCTCATTAATTTCATCAAATAATATTTTATCTACTAATTTTTTGTTTAAACTTTCGTCAAAAGATTTATCGTAAACAGATGTAACTATTTTACTATTCTCAAATACAGGTTCGTCTTTGTAATATGTCTTAAGGTATAGAGGAAATAGGGAAGCCATCCAACCGTGTACATGAATGATATCTGGAGCCCAGTTTAATTTTTTAACGGTTTCAATAACCCCTTTTGCAAAAAATAATGCTCTTTCATCGTTGTCTTCATGAAATTTTCCATTTTCATCAGAAAAAGTCGATTTTCTTTTGAAATATTCTTCGTTATCAATAAAATAAACTTGAATTCTTTCTTTTGGGATTGAAGCGACCTTAATAATTAATGGCATATCTATGTCATCAATAACTAGATTAATTCCTGATAGTCTTATAACTTCATGGAGTTGATGTCTTCTTTCATTAATATTACCATACCTAGGCATAAATATTCTAATTTGCCCGCCTTGCTTGTTGATCATTTTTGGAATTTCAAAAGACATTGATGAAATTTCATTTTCTGGTAAGTAAGGCACTACTTCTGACGATACGTATAATATTCTTTTCTCTTTCATTCCCCTTGTATTAATTATTAACTGCAAAAAGTAGCAAAATTACAAAAATTATGCAGATTAATAGTAATATATTAAGTTTGCATGTTGTTAAAGTTTTATTAAAATGAAAATATTCCATAAAAAATCAGATTTAATTGATGCCTTAAGTAAGTTAAGAGAATCAAAATCAAGCATTGGTTTTGTGCCTACTATGGGTGCTTTGCACTCTGGACACTTATCCTTAATAAAAAAATCTCTACAAAATAATAAAATAACTGTAGTAAGTATTTTTATAAACCCAACTCAATTTAATAATACAGCTGATTTAACTGCTTATCCAAAAAACTTGAATGAAGACTGTGAGTTATTAGAGAGTTTATCTAATGATATTATAGTTTTTGTACCTGAAATTCAAGAAATATATAAAGATGGGATGCTAACAAATGAATATGATTTTAATGGACTTGATAAGTACATGGAGGGTGAGTTTAGAAATAATCATTTTCAAGCAGTAGCTACAGTAGTTGAGCTATTATTAGATATTGTAGAGCCTAATTCAGCATATTTTGGAGAAAAAGATTATCAACAATTAAAAATAATAAGTTGTATAAAAACTAACGTTAATATAATTGGTTGCTCTACATTAAGAGATAAAAATGGATTAGCATTAAGCTCAAGAAATAATAGAATCAGTCTTTCATCAATAGAAATAGCATCTAATATTTTTAAAAACCTAAACTTTGTAAAATCTAATTTTAACAAACTTAGTATTGAAAACTTAACGGAAAAAGTTACTCTTAATATCAATTTATTCGATCAAATGAAATTAGAGTATTTTGTTATTGCTGACGAAGATAAATTAGCACCTACTACAGTGGTTAATGTTAAAAAAAAATATAGAGCTTTTATAGCGGTTTTTGTCGACGGAATCAGATTAATTGATAATATTGCACTTAATTAAATTTTTTAGATGAAAATTCAAATTTTAAAATCAAAAATTCATCGAGTCAAGGTGACTGGAGCTGATTTAAATTATATTGGTAGTATTACTGTAGATGAGGATTTGATGGATGCTTCAAACATTATTGAAGGAGAAAAAGTGCAAATTGTTAACAATAATAACGGAGAGAGATTTGATACTTATGTTATCCCAGGAAAAAGAAATTCAGGGGAAATTACTGTAAATGGTGCTGCAGCCAGAAAGGTTCAGGTAGATGATGTGCTAATTTTAATTACATACGCTTTTATGTCTTTGAAAAAAGCTAAAAATTTCACTCCGTCAATCATATTTCCAGATGAAAAAACTAATCTATTAAAGTAAATTTTGAATCAAAAAATAATAAATTACATAAAAATAATTTTACCTATTTCTATAGGCTTAATTCTTGTAGTTTACTCTTTCTCAAAAATATCAATTGATCAAATTTTATTTTATTTAAAAAACTCTAATTACTATTGGATTTTAACAGGAATATTCTTCGGTTCTTTAAGTCATATTTCTAGATCATACAGATGGAATTATTTACTCTCTCCTTTGGGTTATAAAATTACTTTTTTAAACAGTTTTTTTGCAGTATTTTCAGCCTACTTGATTAACTATACTATTCCTAGAGCTGGAGATGTAGCCAGGGCTACAATAATTTCTAAATATGAAAACATTCCCTTTGATAAAACTTTAGGTACAATTATAGCAGAAAGAATAGCAGATTTAATTTGTGCATTTACAATTGTTTGTGTTGCTATAATTTTAAAAAAAGACTTTATACTAAACTTGATTTTAGTTAAAATTAATTCAATGAGCGTAACTTCATTAATTTTAGTTTTGATCACGTTTATTTCTTTCTTTTTTCTTTTAAAATATATTTTTCCGTCATTGTCAAATAAAATCAGCCTATTTTTTAGTGGTATTTCTCAAGGTATCTTAGCTATAACTAAAATGAAACATAGATGGAAGTTTATTTTTCATACTATATTTATTTGGGTGATGTATGTATTAATGTTTTATGTTACAACCCTGTCGATGCAAGAGTTTCATGACATATCTTTTGCACCAATTTTAATTGGGTTTATATTAGGAATGTTTTCTATAGGAGCTACTAACGGAGGTATTGGAACGTATCCTGAGGCTATTGTAATCGCTTTTTCTCTATTCAGTATAGCGGAAGACCCAAGCCGCGCATTTGGCTGGATAATGTGGTCTTCACAGACTTTAATGATAATTGTTTTTGGCGGAATTTCTCTTTTATTACTACCTGTTTACAATAAACACAGAAATAAAACGAATAAGTAAATAATTTTTGCATATTTCATTATCTTCACGCTGATTAAAACACTTATTTATTTATGTTAAAAACTAAATCCCTTTTATTATTATTTTTTCTAAATATTTCTTTCTCACAAACTATTTATGAAAATTTTGAATCAGATTTTTTAAAGGATACTAGAGAATTGAAAGTTCAACTCCCTCGTAATTATAATGAAAATTTATCAAAAGAATACCCTCTAATTATTGTTTTAGATGGAGATTATATGTTTGAAGCTGTCTCGGGGAGTGTAGATTATTTGTCTTATTGGGGAAACATCCCAGAATCTATAATTGTAGGTGTAAATCAGATAAATACCAGGTATGATGACTGTAGTGTTTTAGACAATATTGACTTCGTCCCTATATCCTCCACTGCAAATTTTTATGATTTTATTTCCGAAGAATTGATTCCGTATTTTGATAAAAACTATAGAACTACAAAATTCAAAGTAGCAGTAGGGCATGAGGCAACCGCGAATTTTATTAATTATTTTTTGTTAAATAATAAGACCTCATTCTCAGGATTTATTGCAATCAGTCCAAAGTTTTCATATAATATGGAAAATTATTTAATTGAAAGATTTGATAAAATAAAAACCAATGTGTTTTATTATCTGGCAAGCTCGGATAGGGATTTTAAATCTATTGATGAAAGGACCAAAGAGTTGTCTAGGAATCTTAATTCTTCGAAAAATGAATTAATATCATTTAAGTATAAACAATATAATAATCTAACACATTATAATTTACCAATACATTCAGTTTCAGAAGGATTTGAACATGTGTTTGAAACTTATTCAGCAATAAATTCAATTGAATATGATTCTGTTTTAAAAAAAACAGCACTATCTCCAGTAAAATATCTGATTAATAAATATGATAACATAGCAAATTATTATGATATAAATAAAACTATTTTAGTGAATGATATAAGGGCTATTGAAAAATATATTGAAGAGAGCGAACAATTCAAATATTATAAAGATCTCTCGAAATTAGCAATTGATAAATACCCTAAAACTATTTTAGGAAGCTATTATATGGGACTTTACCATGAAAGAACTGGGGACGCTATAAAAGCCATGCATATTTACAGGTCAGCTTACACTCTTGAGGATATTGAGGGCATTACAAAGGATGAACTTTTAGAAAGAGCGGATATTATCAGTAATGATTTTAACTAATTATGAGTAAAATAAAAACAACATTTATCTGTAACGACTGCGGAGCCAACTTTGCCAAGTGGCAAGGTCAATGTACGTCTTGTAAAAACTGGAATTCAATCTCTGAAGAAGTAATTTTAAAACCAAAAAACAATTCGTGGGAAAAAAATAGTGTTGTTAACATAAAAGATTCAACCCCGCAGAAAATATCTAATATAATTTACAAAGAAGAAGATAGGCTAGTTACTTTAGATACTGAATTTAACAGAGTATTAGGTGGGGGAATAGTCCCTGGCTCTTTAATTTTATTAGGTGGTGAGCCTGGAATTGGGAAGAGTACATTACTGCTACAGGTTGCGATAAAATTACCTTATAAAACTTTGTATATTTCAGGTGAAGAAAGTCAAAGTCAAATTAAAATGAGGGCGAACAGAATGAATCATGAAAGTGAGGATTGTTACATCTTGACAGAAATTAGTTTAGAAAACATATTTAAACAAATTGAAAAAATAAAACCTCAAATACTAATTGTAGACTCTATTCAAACTCTAAAAACTGATTTAATAGACTCCGCCCCAGGTAGTGTGTCACAAATAAAAACCTGCACATCAGAGTTAATTAATTTTGCTAAAAAAACATCCACCCCAGTCATTATTATTGGACATATTACAAAAGACGGAAATATAGCAGGTCCTAAAATTTTAGAGCACATGGTAGATACTGTTTTACAGTTTGAAGGCGACAGAAATCATGTCTACAGAATTCTTAGAGTAAATAAAAACAGGTTTGGTTCTACAAATGAGATTGGAGTTTACGAAATGAACGTTAAAGGGTTAAAGGAAATAACTAATCCGTCAGAAATTTTAATTTCAAAAAAAAATCAAGAATTAAGTGGGAATGCTATTTCAGCAACCATTGAAGGGATGAGGCCTTTTATGATTGAAGTCCAGGCCTTAGTTAGTACAGCGGTTTATGGAACACCTCAAAGAAGTTCTACTGGATATAACTCGAAAAGATTAAATATGCTTTTAGCTGTACTAGAGAAAAGAGTTGGGTTTAGACTAGCATCAAAAGATGTTTTTTTAAATATCACTGGTGGAATTTCTGTGGATGACACTGCTTTAGATCTTGCGGTTGTTGCAGCAATTATATCCTCAAACGAAGATTTAATATTAAATGAAAAATATTGTTTTGCTGCTGAGGTTGGTCTTTCGGGTGAAATTAGACCTGTTCAAAGACTGGAACAAAGGATTACTGAAGCCGAAAAACTTGGGTTTTCTGCAATATTTATTTCAAAATTTAGTAAGCTAAACATATCCCCTAAATCTATTAAAATTATATATTTATCAAAAATTGAAGATCTAATTAATAATTTAAATTAATTAATTTCGGCAAACACTTCTAACAAGAACTTAACTAAATTTAGTATTTTCGCAATCTAGTCTAAAAAAAATGATATTTCCTGATTATAATAATTTGAATCTGTCTAAAATAGGTGAAGAAATTTTATCTTATTGGGAGACAAATAATATTTTTGAAAAGTCAGTAAAATCTAGAGAAGGTTCAAAGCCATTTATTTTTTTTGAAGGCCCTCCGTCTGCAAATGGACTACCAGGGATACATCATGTTTTAGCGAGAACTATTAAAGATATCTTTCCTAGGTATAAAACAATGAAAGGATTTCAGGTAAACAGAAAAGCTGGATGGGATACTCATGGGTTACCTATAGAACTTGGAGTTGAAAAAAAACTAGGAATTACCAAAGAAGATATTGGTACTAAAATATCTGTTGAAGAGTATAATTCTGAGTGCAAGAAAGAGGTAATGAAGTACACTCATATTTGGAATGACTTAACCTCTAAAATGGGTTATTGGGTGAACATGCAAGACCCGTATATTACCTATGAATCTAAATACATGGAAAGTGTTTGGTGGTTGTTAAAACAAATTTACAATAAAAACTTACTGTACAAAGGATATACAATTCAGCCATATTCACCCAAAGCTGGAACAGGATTAAGTTCTCATGAATTAAATCAACCAGGTACTTACCAAGACGTAACAGATACAACTATCACAGCACAATTTAAAGCTATTGATAGTTCTTTACCAGATTTTTTAAAGACTAATGCCCCTGTTTATTTTTTAGCTTGGACTACTACTCCTTGGACTCTTCCCAGTAATACTGCATTAACTGTAGGTTTGAAAATTGATTATGTTTTAGTGCAATCTTTTAATCAATACACTTTTGAACCCATAAATGTTATACTAGCGAAAGACTTAGTATCAAAACAATTTAGTGGTAAATATGCTGAAGTAATTACAAGAGATGAAATAGAATTATATAAAGAGGGAGATAAAAAAATACCTTACTTAGTCCACAACTCCTTTAAAGGCAAAGAGCTTATAAATATAAAGTACGAACAATTATTACAGTACGCATTGCCTTATGATAATCCTGAAAATGCATTTAGAGTTATTGCCGGAGATTTTGTAACAACAGTTGATGGCACAGGTATTGTACACACAGCTCCAACTTTTGGAGCAGATGATGCAATTGTTGCAAAACAAGCTGTTCCTGAAATTCCACCACTCTTAGTGAAGGATAAGAATGATAACTTGGTTCCGTTAGTAGATTTACAAGGAAAGTTTAGACCTGAAATGAAAGAATTTGCTGGAAAATTTGTAAAAAATGAATACTACAAAGAAGAGAATATTCCAGATAGATCTATCGATGTTGAGTTAGCGATTAAATTAAAAATTGAAAATAAAGCATTTAAAGTAGAAAAATACAAGCACAGTTATCCTAATTGTTGGAGAACTGATAAACCAATTTTATATTACCCATTAGACTCTTGGTTCATTAAGGTTTCAGAATTCAAAGAATCGATGTATGATTTGAATAAAAACATAAACTGGAAGCCAAAATCTACAGGTGAAGGTAGGTTCGGAAATTGGTTAGAAAATGCTAATGATTGGAACTTATCTAGATCAAGATTTTGGGGAATTCCTTTACCAATTTGGAGAACAGACGATGGGAAGGAAGAGATTTGTATTGGCTCAATTGAAGAATTAAAAACTGAAATAAAAAAATCTATTGCAGCTGGATTTATGCAAGAAGATATTTATAATGAATTTATTGTTAATGACTTTTCTAAAGTCAATTATGATAAGGTTGATTTACATAAAAATATTGTTGATGAGATTGTATTGTGTTCTAATAATGGAAAGAAAATGAACAGAGAATCTGATTTAATAGATGTTTGGTTTGATTCAGGAAGTATGCCATATGCACAATGGCACTACCCTTTTGAAAACAAAGCTTTAATTGATGAAAACAAAGCTTTCCCTGCAGATTTTATTGCTGAAGGTGTTGATCAAACAAGAGGCTGGTTTTATACTCTTCACGCGATAAGCACTTCAGTTTTCAACTCAGTTGCTTATAAAAATGTTGTGTCTAATGGATTGGTTTTAGATAAAAAAGGACAAAAAATGTCTAAGAGATTAGGAAATGCAGTAGATCCCTTCTCAACTATAGCTGATTTTGGCCCAGACGCAACTAGGTGGTATATGATTTCAAATTCTAACCCATGGGATAATCTAAAATTTGACCTAAACGGGATTGAGGAAGTTAAAAGAAAGTTTTTTGGGACATTATATAACACGTATTCCTTTTTCACATTATATGCCAATATAGATAAGTTTAATTATTCTGAAAGTGAAATAGAAATCAGCGAAAGGCCTGAGATTGATCGTTGGATTTTATCAGAATTAAATACTTTAATAAAAAATGTTGATAGATTTTACTCTGACTATGAGCCAACAAAAGTGGCCAGGAGTATATCTGATTTTACTGTTGAAATTTTGAGTAATTGGTATGTAAGACTATGTAGAAGACGTTTTTGGAAAGGCGAGTATGAATTAGATAAAATATCTGCTTATCAAACCCTTTACACATGTTTAATTACTATTTCAAAATTAGCAGCACCTATAGCTCCATTTTTTATGGATAAGCTATTTCTTGATTTAACCGTAAATGTGTCAAAAATCAATGAGGAAAGTGTTCATTTAACTACTTTTCCAACTTCTAATCATTCATTAATTGATGATAATTTAGAGAGAAAAATGAAATATGCTCAAAAAATATCATCTCTAACTTTATCTTTAAGAGCAAAAGAAAAAATAAAGGTTAGACAGCCATTAAACAAAATAATGATCCCTGTTTCTAATGTTGATCAAAAAAATGCAATTGAAGCAGTTTCAGAACTCATTAAAAATGAAGTAAACGTAAAAGAAATTCAACTCCTGGAAGGAGAGTCTGATATTTTAGTTAAAAAAATTAAACCCAACTTCAAGTCTCTTGGACCTAAGTATGGTAGGTTAATGAAAGATATTTCCACTGTTGTTCGTAAATTAAATTCTGA
Organism: uncultured Flavobacteriaceae bacterium; assembly: GCA_905182835.1. GTDB lineage: Bacteria > Bacteroidota > Bacteroidia > Flavobacteriales > Flavobacteriaceae > SGZJ01. The sequence continues at coordinate 12,460 of CAJJDI010000047.1, forward strand.
TGATATTAAAGAAATTGAACAAACAGGTAATATAGAACTTGTTGTTAATGAAAAAAGTATTATTTTCGAGATCGGTGATTTTGAAATAATTTCTCAAGATATTGAAGGATGGCTAGTTGCCCACGAAGGATCATTGACGGTTGCATTAGATATTGTTATCGATAATGATTTAAAAGATGAAGGGATTTCTAGAGAATTTGTTAGTAAAATTCAAAATATGAGAAAAAGCTCAGGATTTGAAGTTACTGATAGAATAAATATTTTAATCCAAAAAGATAAAAATATTATGAGTGCTATAGAAAAAAATATAGATTATATTAAATCTGAAACTTTGGCAGATGACCTTAATATAGTTGAGCAATTAGTTGAGGGAGAAGAAATTCTTTTTGATAACATAGAAACTAAAATAAGTATTAATAAAATTTAAAAAGATGTCTACAGAAAATACATATAAATACTCTGACAAAGAATTGACAGAATTTAAAAAATTAATTATAGAAAAAATTAATAAAGCAGATCATGATTTACAATTAATAAAAAGTGCATATTTGAATGATCATAATAATGGCACTGAAGATACTTCCCCTACATTTAAAGCTTTCGATGAAGGTAGTAACGTAATGAGTAAGGAATCAAACTCAGCATTAGCAATACGTCAAGAAAAATTTATTAGAGATTTAAAAACTGCACTTATTAGAATTGAAAATAAGACATATGGAATATGCAGGGTTACGGGAAAATTAATAAATAAAAAAAGATTAGAGTTAGTTCCACACGCTACTTTAAGTATTGAAGCTAAAAACATGCAGAAATAATTTACTTGCATATCTTCTGCTTTAAAACTTATTATTATGTGGTCTAAATTTTTAAAGCTCCTAAAATAGTATTATTTAAAACACCACTATTCAAAACATTTAATTTTTTTGTTTGCTGTAATTTTATGGAATTACCCTGCAAAAACTAAAATAGAAGGTATGTTTTGGGAAGGAACTTATGAAGGCACAAACATCGTTTACTTAGTTATTTCTGCTGCTATATTTGCCTTCCTTTGGAAAACAAAATACTTTACAAAATAAAACATAAACCAAACTAAAGGCAAAACCTCTTCTTTTAATTCAGCTATTTCGTATTAGAGATTAAACATGTAAATTTTTGATATTTCTCCCATTAGATTAAATACTAGGTTTCTCTTTTTCAATTTTCACAATGTTGTTAAATAATATACCTTTGAAAGATGACAACTATTGATATAAGTAATATTATAAAACACTTACCTAATAATCCTGGGGTATATCAATTTTTGAACTCAGAAGATGTAATTATATATGTAGGTAAAGCCAAAAGTTTAAAAAAGAGAGTTAGCTCCTATTTTAAACAAAAACATAAAGACGGCAAAACTAATTCTCTTGTAAAAAATATACATAATATCAAGCATATTGTCGTTAAAACAGAGTCTGACGCTTTACTTCTTGAAAATAGTTTAATAAAAAAATTTCAACCTAAATACAATATTCTACTAAAAGATGATAAAACATATCCATGGATTTGTATAAAAAAAGAAAGATTTCCAAGAGTTTTTTACACTAGAAAAATGATAAAAGACGGATCTGATTATTATGGTCCCTATACTAGTTTGAGAGTTGTAAAAACAATTTTAAATATTATTTCTAGCCTTTACAAATTAAGAACATGTTCTTATGATTTGAATGAACAAAAAATTATAGATAAAAAGTATAAAATTTGTTTGGAATACCACATAGGAAATTGTCTAGGTCCTTGTGAAAATCTATTAAATGAGGAAACATATAATCAATATATAGTAGAGATTAAAGAGATTCTTAAGGGAAATTTTAAGAATTCACTTCATTCATTTAAAAAAGAAATGAAAGATTTATCTATTAATTTAAAGTTTGAGCAAGCCAATTTAATTAAGGAGAAAATAAATGCGTTAGAAAATTATCAATATAAATCAACTGTAGTTAGCCCTAAAATCTCAGATGTTGATGTATTTTCTTATACTGAAGATGAAAAATTCGTTTATGTTAATTTCTTACAAATATCTTTAGGGTCGATTGTAAGGTCTTTTAATATTGAAATCAAATCAAAAATTGATGAAGGCATTAAGAAAATTATAGAGTTAGCTGCAATTGAAATAAGACTAAAATTTAATTCTCTCTCACCTATAATATATTGTAGTATAGCTGTAGATCTAGGAGAAAATGTTAAAATTGAAGTCCCTAAGATAGGAGATAAAAAGAAAATTTTAGATTTGTCTTATAAAAATGCTATTCAATTTAAGTTTGACAGATTGAAACAAATTAAAATTGTTGATCCTGAAAGACATCAAAATAGAATTTTATCACAATTAAAAGCAGACCTTAGCTTAGATGAAAGTCCTGTGCATATTGAATGCTTTGATAACTCAAACATTCAAGGCACAAACCCAGCTTCAGCTTGCGTCGTATTTAGAGATGGTAAAGCTAGCAAAAGAGATTACAGACATTTTAACATAAAAACAGTTGTAGGCCCTGATGATTATGCTTCTATGGAAGAGGTTGTTTTTAGAAGATACAGTAGGTTATTAACGGAAGGTATTAGTTTGCCTCAACTTATAATAATTGACGGAGGTAAGGGACAGTTATCGGCTGCTTTAAAAAGTCTTATTAAATTAAAACTGGACAATCAAATTTCAATTATTGGGATTGCAAAAAGATTAGAAGAAATCTATTTTCCAAATGACTCTACACCTTTGTTTTTAGATAAAAAATCTGAAAGCTTGATTTTAATACAAAAACTCAGAAATGAAGCGCATAGATTTAGCTTAAGACACCATAGAAATAAGAGAAGTGAAAATACTTTTACAAATGAACTAAACAACATTAAAGGAATAGGGGATTCAACTATGATTACATTATTAAAAAAATTTAAATCAAACGATAAGATCTCTAAATTAAGTATTCAGGAATTGAAAGAATCGATCGGGGATTTTAAAGCAAAGCTAGTTTTTGACTACTATAATGATCTAAATGTTTAGTAAGTTCATCTATTTTATTATTTTTATAACAATAATCTATGATGAAAAATATAGTTTTTTTAATTTTTTTCTTGTCAAATTTAATCACTGGACAGGATAACTCTGCTTTTAAAACTGGAGAATGGTTGAGTTTTAAATTATCTTATAGCGGTTGGATCAAGGCAGGTCAAGCAACATTGAAATTAAAACAAGATGAGTCCAAGGAGTTTTATCATGTTGAAGCTCTCGGAAAAACAACCGGCCCAATAAAATGGTTTTTTAAAGTTGAGGATTACTATCAAAGTTATTTTTCGAAAAAATCTGGATTGTCACAAAAATTTGTCAGAAAAATCAATGAAGGTGGTCATACGAAAAACCTTACCATTGACTTTAATCAAAGTGCAAATACAGCAACTGTAAATAATTTAAAAAAAACAACAACAGAAGTATTTACCACTAAAGATAGTATACAAGATATGCTATCGGTTTTTTATCACCTTAGAAATAGCTACAATTTAGATCAAATAAAAAAAGATGAAGATTTTTCAGTAAATATGTTTTTTGATTCCGAAAATTATGAATTTAAAATGAAGTTGTTAGGCTTAGAAATCATAAACACTAAATTTGGAAAAATTAAATGTATTAAACTACGTCCATTTGTGCAGTCGGGAAGAGTGTTTAAAGAAAAAGAAAGTTTAACTTTGTGGATAAGCGCGGACAAAAATAAAATTCCATTAAGAATTAAAGCAGATTTAGCTGTTGGCTCTATACGAGTAGACCTTGATGCATTTAGTGGTTTAACTCATCCTTTTGAAATTAATTTTTAAATATGGCTAAGAAATCAAAATTTGAATCTGTAATATCAGAACTAAAAGATAAGCATGAAGATTTATCTCAGGATATTAATCTACATTTAGAAGGATTCTTACACTCTAAACAATTAACATATTGGGATTATATTAACCCAGATGCACTTCTAAACCTTCAAATTCAACGAACAGAGTTTCCTGATGAAATGGTGTTTATTACGTATCACCAAATCAATGAATTGATTTTTAAAATGATTTTATGGGAAATTGAACAAGTAGCAACCACAAAAGATATTACAGTTGAAACCTTTGAAGATAAGATCATGCGAGTAAGCAGGTACTTTGACATGCTGACAACTTCATTTAATGTAATGTCAAAAGGAATGTCTCCTGATCAATATAATAAATTTAGACTTTCTCTAAGCCCAGCAAGTGGCTTTCAAAGTTTCCAATATAGACTGATCGAGTTTGCTTCAACAGAACTAATTAATCTAATTGATGTCAGGTTTAGAGCTACAATTGACAGAAACACTCCGTTTGAACATGCTTTTGATCATTTATACTGGCAAGCTGCGGGGAAAGATTTTAAAACTGGAAAAAAATCTCAATTACTGTTGAATTTTGAAAAAAAGTATAAAGAAAGGTTTATTACCTTTATGAAGGTTTATAATATTAAAAATTTATGGTCAATCTATAAATCTCTCTCTAATAAAAATCAACAAAATAAGAGTTTAATTAAAGCAATGAGACATTTGGATTATACTGTTAATATAACTTGGGTAATGGCTCATTATAACACAGCAAAATTTTATATTGAATCTAAATCAGGTAACTCTATTTCTACAGGCGGTAGTGATTGGCACAAATATATGCATCCAAAATATCAAAAAAGAATATTTTTCCCAGACCTATGGACTAAAAAAGAACTTGAAAACTGGGGTGAAAATGAATAAACTAATCGTATTTGCTCATCTGGCAGGAATTTTAATATTTACATCATGTGATGATAAAACTCCAAAAATAGATCCAATTCCTGAAAACATTGAGTTTGGGTTCAATATAGATAATTTCGTAGTGAAAAGAGACACCATAAAACCTGGAGATAGTTTTGGTGAAATAATGGAGAAAAATAAAATTGGATACCCTAAAATTTATCAAATCACTAATAAAATTAAAGATTCTTTTGATGTCAGATGGCTAACTGCAGGTAAGCCATATGTGATATTAAGCACAAAAGATTCTTTAGAAACTCCTAAGGTGTTTATCTATCAACCTAATAAAGTTAATTATGTGGTAATTCACATAGGAGACTCAATTTATGCGCACAACAAAAAGAAACCAATTACAATTGTAAAAAAATACGCTTCTGGCATAATAACTAGTAGCTTGTCAGAAACCATGGATAATCAAGGACTTCCATATCAACTTATTAACGATATGTCAGACATTTATGCTTGGACAATAGATTTCTTTCGATTACAAAAAGGAGATAAGTTTAAAATAGTTTATAATGAGCGGTTTATAGAAGATTCAATATTTGCTGGAATTAAAAGTATTGATGCTGCATATTTCGAACATAACAATGAATCATTTTATGCCTTTAATTATAAAGCAGATAGTTTAAAAAAAACTACTGAGTATTATGATGAAAAAACACAAAGCTTACAAAGAACTTTTTTAAGAGCGCCAGTACAGTTTAGCAATGTATCTTCAAGGTTTAATTTAAAAAGAAAGATAGCATTTTATGGGAATAGAGTTAAAGCTCACAAAGGGACTGATTTTGCAGCACCTGTGGGCACTGAAATTTTAGCAACTGCCGATGGAAGAGTTGTAGAGTCAAGACGTAAGGGAGGGAATGGAAATTACGTTAAGATAAGACACAATTCAACCTACTCAACTCAATATTTACACATGAAGAAGAGGCTTGTGAAAGTAGGTCAATACGTAAAGCAAGGAGATGTAATTGGTCAAGTAGGGATGACTGGAAACACCTCTGGACCCCATGTTTGTTACAGGTTTTGGAAAAATGGAAGACAAGTAGATCCATTTAAACAAAAACTACCCATAGCTAAGTCAGTTCCTGAATCTAACAAAGCACATTACCAAGATTTCATTTTACCAATTAAGGGAGTTCTTGACAACATTGAATATAATTCAACTAAATAATTAGTAAATGAGTTTAAAAAATAACAATCCAACAAAGACTATTGCCTGGGGCAAATTAAACAACCATTTTAGAGAAATAAAAAACAAAAAAATTTCAAAGTATTTTGATGAAAATTCAAATAGAAATAATGAGTTAACAATTAAATGGAAAGATTTTTATGTAGACTTCTCTAAAAATAGGCTTGAAAAAAAGACTATTAATCTATTTACAGAATTATTAAAAGAAATTGATTTAAAAGATTCTATTGATAAATATTTTAATGGTGATAAAATTAATAAAACTGAAAACAGAGCAGTTTTACATACGGCACTTAGAGCTGAAAATAATAGTAGCTTGAAACTTGACGGTGTTGATCTTCAATCTAAAATTAAATCTGCAAAAAATAAAATTAAAAGATTTTCAGATTCCATTATTTCAGGTTCAAAAAAAGGCTATACTAACAAGTCTTTTACAGATATTGTAAATATCGGTATTGGAGGTTCTGACTTAGGCCCTTCAATGGTAGTCGATTCGTTAAAGTTTTACAAAAATCATTTAAACACGCACTTTGTTAGTAATGTTGATGGGGATCATGTGAATGAAATTATAAAAACCCTAGACCCTGAGACAACTTTATTTGTAATTGTTTCTAAAACCTTTACAACTCAAGAGACCCTTTCTAACGCAACCACGATAAGGAATTGGTTTTTGAAAAAAGCTAAACAAGAAGACGTGTCAAAACACTTTATAGCTGTTTCTACTAATTTAGAAAAAGTTATTTCTTTTGGAATTGAAAAAGATAATATATTTCCAATGTGGGATTGGGTTGGTGGAAGATTTTCTCTTTGGAGTGCTGTAGGAATTACTATTAGTTTATCTACCGGTTTTAATAATTTTGAAAAATTATTAAAAGGTGCAAATGAAATGGATGTTCACTTTAAAGAAGCGGAATTTGACAAAAATATACCTATAATTTTAGCATGTATTGGAGTGTGGTATAATAATTTCTATAACTGCGAAAGTGAATCTGTAATCACTTATTCTCAATATTTAAATCAATTTGCTGCGTACCTTCAGCAAGCATCTATGGAAAGCAATGGGAAAAGTGTTGACAGAAATGGAGAAAAAGTTAGTTACTCTACAGGTCAGATTGTTTGGGGAGAGCCTGGAACCAACTCACAACATGCTTTTTTTCAATTAATACATCAAGGGACTAAGTTGATACCTACTGACTTTATTGGTTTTGCACAAAGTTTGCATGGTAATAAGGATCATCAAAATAAGCTGATTTCAAATTTTATAGCTCAAACGGAAGCTTTGATGAATGGCAAAACCTTATCTGAAGTTAAAGAGTCTAACAATGATAGTTTCACAACTCCTTTTAAAGTCTTTGAGGGGAATAAGCCTACAAATACAATCTTAATCGATAAATTAACTCCAAGAAGTCTAGGGAAATTAATTGCTCTTTATGAGCACAAAATTTTTGTACAGGGAGTTATATGGAATATATTTAGCTATGATCAGTTTGGGGTTGAGCTTGGTAAAAAACTAGCAAATACTATTTTAGAGGATATTCAATCAAATTTCTCTTATGACCACGATAAATCAACTAACAATCTTATAAGTCATTACAAAGCTAAAAATACAGATTAAATAACTTACAGTCAGTTGTTTAAATACGCATTTGATATGTGATATTTTTTAATTACCTTAGAGCATTGATAATTTATTAACATTAAGATGACTGTATCTAAATATTAATATTTATTTTTGTAACAAACACAAACTAAATTAAATTTAATTATGAAAAAAATTACTCAAAATTTAATGGTTGCATTGACCTTTTTTAGTTCAATGGCAATCATGTCTCAAACTGAAGTTAATGAGTCTGCGGATGCATTAAGTCTTCAAGAATTGGAAGAAGTAGTTCTTATGGGTAGTGGGGTTATTGACCTTGCAGCTGATAGAATTACTCCTGTAGCAGTTTCTACAATTACAGGAAGCGAAATCCAAAAAAAGATTGGAGCACAAGATATCACAATGACTCTTGTTAATACTCCTTCTGTTTATGTCGCTGGTCAATCTGGTGGTTACGGAGATTCAAGAATCGCGGTTCGTGGTTTTAAACAAGATAATACAGCTTACATGTTAAACGGTCAACCAATCAATGGAATGGAAGATGGTAAAATGTACTGGTCAAACTGGTCAGGTATGAATGATGTTGCTAGTGTTGTAGAGATTCAAAGAGGTCTTGGTGCTTCTAAATTAGCGATATCATCTGTTGGTGGTACAGTTAATTTTGTAATGAACTCTAATTCTGTAAGAGAAGGTGGATTTGTTTATGCTGGAATTGCTAACGATGACTATTTAAAAACTACATATTCTTACAATACTGGTAAGTCTGATGATGGTTGGGCTACAAGCTTCTTATTAACTCACTGGCAAGGTGATGGATATAATGAAGGTACTTACGGTCAAGGTCAAACTTATTTTCTTTCTGTAGGGAAAGAATTTAATGACAAGCACAGTGTTAATTTTCTTATAACTGGTGCTCCACAATGGCATGATCAAAACTTTTCAAAAAGTATTGGAACTTATTTAGAAAAAGGCAGAAAATACAATAATAACTGGGGTATGCATGGTGATCAGTATTTAACTGAAAGAAGAAATTTCTACCATAAGCCTGTTATGAACTTAAACTGGGATTTTAAAATTAGTGATGACTCAAGTCTATCAACTGTAGCTTACGTATCTACTGGTAATGGTGGAGGAACTGGTGGTAGAGGATACCGTCCAAGAACTGATGATGGTTACGTAGATTATGATGCAATTTATTCATACAATCTTGGTACTTCAGGTGCTGGAGGAAATTATGCTGCTGAAGGTGGTTATATTACTCGTGCTTCTATGAATATGCACAACTGGGTTGGATTAGTTTCTAATTATGAAAAACAATTAAGCGATAACTTATCTCTTAATGTAGGTGTTGATTTTAGAACTTATTTTGGAGAACACTTTAGAATCGTTGAAAACTTTCATGGATTAACTTCATGGCAAGAAAATATAAGACTAAGAGATCCAAACAACAATCATCAAACTTATGGTTCATATGGAACTTATAAAAATGTAATTGCAACAGAAGACATGTCTGCTAACCCATGGACTGCTCTTACTGCAAGTTTTGATGAAGATCAAAAAATTGCATATAGTAATGATGAAAGAATAACTTACGGAGGACTATTTTCTCAATTAGAATATTCAAATGATAACATGTCTGCATTCTTTCAAGGAGCAGTTTCTCAACAATCTCACCAAAGGTGGGATAACTACCAATATGCTGACCAAACTTTAATTGATGGAACTTCATCTCAAGCTACAGATGCACTTCCTGCAGGAACTGTAGATGGTGTTGCTTCTGAAAAAGTTAGTAATGTTGGTTATAATGTAAAAGCTGGAGCTGGATTTAACATAGGAGATAATTCTAAGGTATTTTTTAATACTGGACTTTATTCACGTCAGCCATACCACGATAACATTTATTTGAACTACACGAATCAAGTTAACCCGTTAACTGAAAATGAAAAGATCTTTGGTCTTGAAGCAGGATATTCTTATTCTTCTCCAAATTTCTCAGCGAATGTAAATGCTTATAGAACTTCATGGAAGGATAGAGTTGTTACATCTTCATATGCTGATAATGATGTTATATTCTTTAACACTAATCAAGGTGTTGAGCAATTACACCAGGGTATAGAGATTGATTTTAGAGCTAAGCCTCAACCAGATCTTCCTTACACACTTACAGGATTCTTATCTATAGGAGACTGGCAGTATGTTGGAGATGCTATAACTAGAACTTCTGATGAAGATCAAAATATAATATCTACAACTACAAATGATGTTGATGGTGGTAAAGTTGGTGATGCAGCTCAGTTTACAGCTGGATTAGGACTAGACATGAAGTTAGCTGATAACTTATCTTTTGATACTGACTTAAGATTTTATGATGAATTATATTCTGATGTAGGTGCTGTAAAAGAAAATTTACTTTTACCATCTTTTCATGTTTGGGATGCTGGTTTATCATATAAAATGTACTTAGGTGCAGATGACGAAAAGTCTCTTAACATTAGAGTAAATGTAAACAACGTATCTGATGCGGTTTACCTTTCAGAATTAAGAACTAATATAGCTGCTGGCGAAGGTTCAGGAGAATTATATAATGGTATTGATACTGCTAACCAAGGTTATTTTGGTTTAGGGAGAACATGGAATGTTGGATTAAGATACAAGTTCTAACACTTTAAATTAATTTTAAAAAAACCTGCTTAAATTATTAAGCAGGTTTTTTTTTGCTTTTATTTGTAGCATGTTAAAATTCATACATTCTTATTTTGCCTTTCTAGTAATTGCAATACTTGCTCTATCTACACTACGATTTCTAATAAGGTATTTATTATCTAAAGATTATACTCCAATTGATTTTAGATTAGCCCTTATAACTTTGATTACTTCACATACCCAATTATTAATTGGATTATTTTTGTATTTTATTTCAGATAAGTTTTCACTCTGGTCAGAGTTAAGCATGAATGAAATTATGACTAGTTCGATTAATAGACTTTACTTGATAGAACACCCAATAATTAATATAATTGCAATTATATTAATTACAAGAGGCTATAGTCTTCATAAAAAGAAAAGAGTTTCTAACTCGAAATTTAAAACAATTGGATTTCATTACTTACTTGGTCTAGTACTATTACTTTCTAGAATTCCTTGGAGCAATTGGATATAAGTTATAAGATTTAAATTATTTTGTTTCCTTTATTAAATAGATGAAAGTGGGATAGTGATCACTGTATCCATTAGTGAATTTAGAATATGAAAAACTTCTAAATGGCTGTCCTTTATATTTACCTTCTTTTTGAGTTAAATAAGGTTTATTAAAAACTCCTGCTTTATAAAATTTATAACTAGAAAAATCATTACCAAGCAACCCTTTTGATATTATAACTTGGTCAAAAAGAAACCATACATCTCTATAGGAGTTAGATCCAATACCTTCATTAGTTAAGATTTTCTCCATAGGATTATACATTTCTTTAACTTTAACATCTTCTTTATTTTTTTTAGCTCCTAGAATACCTTTAATACTGTTGTTCATTGGGTTATCATTAAAGTCACCCATAGTAATTATCTTAGCATTTCTATCCAATTTATGTAAAGAATCAATTATTTTTTTATTCAATCTGGCAGCACTTTCTCTTTTAGACATGCTTCTAGCTTCTCCACCAGATCTAGAAGGCCAATGATTTACTATTATATGAATTAGGTCATCTTCCAACATACCTGACACTAGTAATTGATCTCTTGTAAATATTCTATTGTTGCTTTCATCATCGAATATTAATAACTCAAATGACTTTGTTGAAATTGGTTTAAAAACGTCTTTGTCATATATCATAGCCACATCAATTCCTCTTTTGTCGGGAGATTCATAGTGAACAATACTATAGTTAATATCAGAAAGGGAACTATCATTAATTAAATCAACAATAACTTGCTCATTCTCAACTTCTGAAATACCGACTATAGCAGGAGTTTTTTTTGTAACATCTTGACCAATGTCAGCAATAACCCTAGCCATGTTTTTTATTTTTTTCTTATAAACACTCCCTCTATTATAAGTTATATCCATCATAGGACTCTTTTCATCTTGCTTATTAGGATCATTTATTGTGTCAAATAAATTCTCAACATTATAAAATGCAACAGTATGAATTTTAAATTCTCTTTCATTCTGAGAATAAAGTGAATTATTAAAAAATAAAATGACTATTATTAATTTAAAAGAAGACTTGATCATAAAAGTTTTTTTTATTAAATCTAAGATTTAGATGGTTAAAAATATTAAATATGTACAAATAATACATTAAATTTGTCTATTATTTAATAATTATATTTAAACATTTATATAACTAAATATGAAAAATAATTTTTTAGTTCTTTTTGTCTCCTTTTTTTCATTTTTTAGCACTTATTCTCAATCTGGTACTATAACTGGTAGTGTACAGGATGACAAAAGTAATGAGCCTATACATAATGTAAAAATACTTATTCAAAACTCTAATATGGAAACATATTCAGATAGTGATGGTGTTTTCTTTTTTAATAAAATGGTTCCATCTGGAAAGCAGATATTATTTTTTTCTAAATCTGGGTATGGTAATAAATCTTTTGAGGTAATAGTTCCTGATAACGGATCAGTCAATATTGATAATCTAAAACTTACATATAAAATACAAATTAATTCAATTGCCATTAAACAAAATGTAGTTGAGGATCTTCCAACTACTGATATAATTCAAGATTTTCAATCGCCTGTTAATGATCAATTCACAATATCACTAAGTGATGATGAATTAAGTGATGATACTTCAGGTTCTGACAATATCTCTGGTCTATTGCAATCCTCTAAAGACGTTTTCTTTAGAACTGCTGCTTACGAGTTTAGTTCTTCTTTTTTCAAGGTTAGAGGCTTGGATTCAGACAATGGTATTGTTCATATAAATGGTATTGAAATGAATAAGCTTTATAATGGTAGACCGCAATGGAGTAACTGGGGAGGCCTAAATGATGTTTTAAGAAATCAAGAATTTACAGATGGTATAACACCCTCAACATATAGTTTTGGAGGACTTTTAGGTTCCAATAATATCAATGTTCGTGCGTCAGAATATAGTAAAGGAGGAAGAGTAACATATTCATCCTCAAATCGAAGTTATACAAATAGATTAATGGCCACTTACGCTTCTGGTATAGTAGAAGGCGGTTGGTCTTATGCTCTTTCTATGGGAAGAAGATGGGGAGATGAAGGATATCAAGATGCTACATTTTACGATTCTAATTCATTATTTTTCTCAGTTGAAAAGAAAATTAGTAATAAACATAGTATTAATTTTACTGGAATTTATGCCCCAAATAGAAGAGGAAAATCTTCTCCAAACACACAAGAAGTGTATGACTTAAAAAACATACGTTATAATGATTATTGGGGTTGGCATGATGGTAAAAAAAGAAATTCTCGTGTTAAAAGAGTAGTAGAGCCAATAGTTATGTTAAATCATTATTGGAATATAAATGATAACACGTCACTTAATACCAATATAGGATTTCAGTTTGGAGAGCTAGGTAACACTAGGTTAGATTATGCTGGAGGTGCAAATCCTAGCCCTTCCTATTATCAAGATTTACCTAGTTACTTTTTGGCAGACAATAATGGACCTGACTATGAGGGAGCGTATTTAGCAGAGCAAAACTTTGTTAATGATGGTCAAATAAATTGGAATAGAATATATGATGCTAACATCACTAACACTATTGCAAATCAAAATGCTGCATATGTTCAGTATGAAGATAGAAGCGATGATAAACAATTGACTATAAATTCTACATTTAAAAAAGAATTAAATGAGAATATATCATTTAACTCAACGATAAATTATAAAAAGTTAGTTTCAAATAATTTTGCTCAAATAACAGATATGTTAGGTGGCTCAGGTTATTCTAATATTGATTCTTTTGATAATCTACAATATGACTTATTGAACCCTAACTTAATTGTCAGAGAAGGAGATAAATTTAAATATAATTACAATTTATTTGCTGATGTAATTAATGTTTATTCTCAATTTGTTTTTAAATACAACAAGTTGGACTTTTACGTAGCTGGTAGTTATACAGATACAAACTATCAAAGAGAAGGTTTGTTTGATAATGAAGCGAATACTGGAAATTCTTTAGGGAAAGGTGAAAAAATTAACTTTTCTGGATATGGAGCGAAATTAGGATTCACATATAAATTTTCAGGGAAGCATGTATTTGATTTTAATTCCGCATACATAACTAAAGCACCATCATTTAGAAACACATTTACAAACTCAAGAGTGAATCATAATGTTGTTGGAGTTGATTCTAATGGTATAATCAATAACAACCCAATTAGTGAAGAAAAAATCACTGCTGTTGATGCAAACTATATATATAGATCTTCTATAATAAATGCGAGACTAACTGGGTTTTATACCAATATTAAAGATGCTAATGAAATTTCATTTTATTATGCAGATGGTTTAGTAGGGTTTGAAGAGACGAATGAATTTGTACAAGAGATATTACAGGGAATAAATAAAAAATATTTTGGCGCTGAGTTAGGACTTGAAGCTCAAATAACATCTACTGTTAAGTTAAAAGGAGCTGCTTCATATGGACAATATACATATGATAATAATCCAAACTTATATTTAGCTTCTGATAATAATACAGTTTCAATGGGAGAATCGAATTTAAAAAACTATAAATTGGCAGGTGGACCCCAAAGAGCTTATTCTACAGGGTTTGAGTATAGAGACCCGAACTATTGGTGGTTTGGAGCTACTGCAAATTTTTTCACTAATACTTATTTAGATATCAGTCCTTTAACTAGAACACAAAATTTTTACTTAGCGCAAGATGGATTACCATTTACTAATTATGATGCTTCAGTTGCAAGAGAGTTATTGAAACAAGAAAAATTTGAGGACTATATGGTAGTTAATGCAGTAGGTGGAAAATCATGGAAAATTGATGATTATTATATTGGACTTTTTGCAACGATAAATAACATATTGAATCATCAGTACAAAACTGGCGGGTTTGAACAAGGTAGAAATGCAAATTACCAAGAACTTAGTGAAGATGTAAATAAGCCTCAAAGAGTTTTTGGACCAAAGTACTGGTACGGTAGAGGTACAAACTATTTTTTAAACCTATATTTTAGATTTTAATAAAGACAAACATTATATATTATGAAACATAATAAAATTTTCAAATTATTTACACTTTTATTTCTATTAGTAAGTTATAGTTCATGTGTTGAAGACGATGACTATTCAATACCTACAAGTGTGGGCCTTGAAGAAAATCAATCATTAAATACACTACTAGATCAAATCAATTCAAATGAAGTAGATTTATTGACTATAAGTCAGGTTAAAAATCTTTTTGTAAGTGGACAAGCTGTTAATATTGAATCTAGTATAGCAGTTAAAGGATACGTAGTTTCTTCAGATTTAACTGGCAACTTTTATAAAGAATTTTATATTCAAGATGAACCATCAAATCCTACAGCTGGATTAAAAATTGTTCTTAACCAAGTAGATTCTTATAATCAGTTCAATATTGGTAGAGAAGTATATATTAGATTACAAAATTTATATATTGGAGAGACGAACTCTGGAGATGGAGTGATTTCTGTTGGAGGAAGAGCTGACGGAAACGAAGTAGGTCAAATCACAGAAAACATGATGTCTGACTACCTATTAAGATCTAATAACACGGAAACAATTATTCCATTAGAAATGAATTTAGCACAAGTAAATGATTCTCATATAGGATTATTTATTCAAGCTAATAATACTCAATTTCCGGTAGGGTACACTGGACTTACGTTTGTAGATCCGACAGATGATTACGATTCTTTAAGAGATCTAGAGAGTTGTGAAGATTCAGGATCTATTAAAGTTGAGACTAGTGCATTTGCTAGTTTTCAAGACAGATTACTCCCAACTAATGGAAAAGGATCAATCTCAGGTATTGTTACTAAAAGTTATAATGGAGATGATAGAGTCTTAGCTTTAAATAATATTGATGATATTAATTTTGATGGAGCAAGATGTGATCCCTTATTTTCAGATAACTTTTCTTCTAATAATTTAGATAACTGGACACAGTTTAGTGTTGAGGGAGAGCAAGTATGGGATATTACTCCTTACGGTAACCCTGCTCCAAGTGCTAGAATCTCTGGATACGCCGGTGGAAATGTAGTTAACGAAGATTGGCTAATCACAAACCCTATAGATTTAACTGGACTTACTGATATTAAACTTAATTTTCAAACAGTAGTAAGATATGGTGGGCCTGCATTAGAAGTTTATATGACTACTGATTATGTTGGAGGAGATCCTTCAGATTCTTCTTGGACTCAATTAGATGCTATTATTGACACAGATAATGGTAGTTGGACATCATGGACAGACTCTGGAGATTTAGATGTTTCTGCTGCTGCTGGCCAAAATTTATACATTGCTTTTAAATATACATCTACCTCATCTGGCTCTGCAACATACGAGTTAGATAATGTTTTAGTTAGTGGTGAGTAATTACACGTAAGTTTAATAACCTTTTACAAATGATCCTTTGGTTTAATAATCAAAGGATCTTTATATATATATTGTTTTGAAATACTGACAAACAATTATCATATCCTCACTAAAGTTATCTTGAGACCCTTTCATTTCTCTTGTATAATAATCTTTATGAACTCGCTTCCAATAGTTTAATGACTTATCACCCTCTCCTTCTAAAACAGCAAATTGAATGTTAATTTTATTATAGGGTGTAAGTTTAATTTCTGTAGTTATAATTATTGCTATTGGGGTTCTGTTCCAATCAGTAACTATGTTTAATTCTCCTACCTTAGGTAGTTCTTCATTATTTACTTGAAAAGACCAAAGTGATGGGGCAGTCGCCTGTTTCTCTTTTTGAATAACGAGTTTAGCACAATCATTAGCGTCTCTCTGATTATCACAAAAATAAAAAGATTCAGGAATCTTTTTATTTTTATAATATGGGTTTATACTAATAAAACTTTCCCAAAATAATTTAATTTTTGTCTTCACATTATAGAATCTAAAGCAAAAAAAACCTTCTAAAAGAAGGTTTTTTATATATAACTAAACTTGTTATTACTCTCCTGGATTTCCAGCTGTTATAATGAATTCAGATCTTCTATTTAATTGATCTTCTTCTTCATTACAGTTTGAGCAATCAACAATAGGATTTGACTCTCCTTTTCCATCTGCTGATAGCCTAGAGGAATCTATACCTTTAGAGACTACATACTGCATTGTTGTTTTTGCTCTTCTATCAGATAATTTTTGATTATACGAAGAAGGACCTTTATTGTCTGTATGAGACTCAATACTAACAGTTAACTCAGGATACTTAATCATCACTTGCACTAAATTATCCAATTCAAATGCTGCTTCCGATTTAATATTAGATTTATCAAAATCAAAGTAAATAGAATTTAGTTCAACTTTTTCGGCAACAATAATTTTTTCAATAGGATCCAACATTATATCCATTGATTTAAATTCTTCATTAGTTATTTCTATATCTACTATTTTACTATTATATCCCTCTTTAGATACAATTAATTTTCCTGTCTCATCGCAAACTAGCATAAACTCAGCTATACCTCGGTTAGAAGTTGTTTTAGAGCTAGCTATATTACCTTCTTTATCAGAAACAGATGTAGTTGCAGAGTCTATCACTAATTTAGTTTTAGCATCCATTACATTAGCTGTTAACAACACATCACAAATAGGAGCTAATATTTTAATAGAGTAAACATCATCACTTCCTTTACCACCGCTTCTGTTTGATGATACAAAACCTTCTCCATTAGACTCATTCATTGAAAATGCAAAATCATCTGCATTACTATTTACTGGTATTCCAACATTTCTGACAGAAGCCCATTTCCCATCAACCTCTTTTGTGAAAAAAACATCTAATCCACCTAATCCTAATTGTGAATCTGAAGAAAAATATAAGTTATTTTTATTCCCAATAAAAGGAAACATCTCTTGCCCTTCAGTATTTACCTTTTGTCCTAAATTTTCAACATTATTAACGTCTCCTTTTTCATCTATAGTTCCTCTGTAGATATCAAAATTTCCAAAACCACCAGGCATATCAGACGCAAAGTATAGTGTTTTTCCATCTGAACTAATTGAAGGGTTTTTTACAGAATATTCTATGCTATTTATATTTAAGGCAATTACGTTTTTGTCACCCTTATTTATTTTGTAGATACCCAAAAGACTTGTTATATTATTAGACTCTGGATCTTTTACATATTCATTTTCATAAAAACTCTCTCTAGAGATGTACATGTTACCTTCATTGTCAAAACTCGTTAAGCCTTCATGATACTTGGTATTAACATTCGAATCTAATTGATCTTCATTAATATAATTCCCACTTTCAGAAACGTCAAAACTATAAATATCAAGATATGGTTCATTATTCCAACCATAGTTTATTCTCTGAGTTAGCCATCTACCTAGGTCAAATAAACCTACTGTATTCCTAGAGGAAGTAATGTATAATTTATTATTATTTAAAGTTCCACCAAAATCAGAATACTCACTATTGATATCTAAATTTTGAACATTAAACCTTTTCCCTTTAGAAATAATCTTAGGAAGGTAATTAGGATCTTTCATAAATGCTGTTGCTCTATTATCAGCAGGTCTTAGTTCTACAAATTTACTCATCCACTTGTTAGATAGCTTGTATTTACCATTAGCCTTTAGCATCTGAGAATACTTATAAATCACATCTGCATCGTTACTTCCTTCAGCTAATGTGGCATACCATTTTTCAGCCTCTATAGTACTATAAATATTGTAATAGCACTCTGCTAATTGGCTAACAACGTAATCGCTAGACCTTCCGTTATTAACTAGTTTTTTATAACTCTCTGCAGCTTTAACAAATTCAAGTCTTGAAAATTGTTTGTCTGCTTTTTTCGTACTATTATCCTGCGCATTAATGGAGACAATGCTTAGAAAAATTAAAGTAATAAGTGTAAATATGTTTTTCATAATAATTTTAGCTTAGCTTATTAAAAATATCTTGGTGATTTTGAAACTTTAGTATTGAAATTTAGATCGAAATTGATAAATACTTCATGTGAAGACTTAGCAATAAAATTTAACTCTGACTGAACGCTATCATACGAATATCCAATTCTACAACTTGGGCTCACTTTAAAATTTATCATTCCAGTCATTGCAGCATCTAATCTGTACCCTACACCTACCTCAACTAAATCATACATAAATAAATTAGCATTTAAATCTAAACTTGCTGGACTTTCAGAAGTATATTTTAGAAAGGCATGTGGCTTTAATTTAAAGTCGGTAGATAAATCAAACACATATCCAGTAGCTGCAAATAAATGTTGAGTTTCAGACCCAATATTGAAATCCCCTGCATCTAAATGAACTGAGTTTAAAATATTTGGCATTGATACTGAAACATAATATTTGTTAGGTTTGTAAAAATACATCCCAGCTCCAATATTAGGAGTCATTTCACTTATATTATTTGCAAAAAAAGGATCGTTTGGATCAATTAAAGTCAAATCTATCAACCCAATATCGTGTGAGGTTACACCCGCTTTTAACCCAAAAGCTAACCTGTTTTCTTTTGCTAGATTTAGTGTGTATGAGAAATCAATATATGCATTGGTTTCCTTTACAGGCCCAATTTGATCAGATATTATGGACATTCCTAACCCAACATTCTTTCCTATTGGAGTGTGGATGTTTATTGTACCAGTTTCTGGAGCTCCATCTAGGCCTTCCCATTGACTCCTGTATAAAATACCAACTCCCAAACCGTCAGAAGAACCAGCATATGCAGGATTAATGACATTCATGTTGTACATGTACTGCGTATATTGAGGATCTTGTTGAGCACTCGATGTGAATGCATAAAGAAAAATTAAAATAATTAAATAATGTTTTTTCATTTTTGTATAATTAGAGTTGTTAGTAATTTAAGTAGATCCAACTCGTTATTGGTTCCTTATTTGAGTTAAAATATATAATATAAAAATATGTTCCTACAGGAAGTATTTCACCTTCTTGGTCTGTGCCACACCACTGGTCAACATATTCATTTAATTCGTAAACTTTAACTCCGTATCTATTAAAAACTTCTGCTTTTTGAATGTCTTCTCTATCTTCTAAATGGTCTAAAATTAAGCAATCGTTAATTCCATCACCGTTCGGAGATAACCCTTGCGGTTGATCAACACAATAGCTATTTTGATAGAGATCAACCTGTATAGTTGTTGAACTCCAACAAGAAGTGATATCATCAAATACACTTACAGTAAACTCTCCTGACTCTCCATTAATATCATCTAAGTTATATGTTGACTCTGGACCCACTTGTATATCTAATCCATCTAAAGACCAGTAATATGTTAAGGAGTTTAGTTCATTAGCGTTAGTAACCTCCACTTCAATAATATGGCTTTCATTGACACATTTAATAATATTATCGTCAACAGCAACTAAATCAGGAACAGGGAAAAATTCTACTAGAATTTCATCAGTAAATGTACAGTCAGTGTCGTTTATTATAATATTAGCACTGTAAAATGCAGTCTCTGTTACTGCAAGATTTACATTACTTTCTCCTTCAATTAAATTACCATCCATGTACCAGCTAATTGTTGAATTGTTTGGTAATCCACCTGCGTCTAACATAATCTCATCTCCTTCACAATTTGCATTACCGGAATCTAAAAGAATATCTTCACCAAGATCTAAATCACCAATATTAAAACTACCCGCAGAAATAAATACCGCAGAATCATACACTGTATCTCCATCATCAGCTACTACTAATTTAATATGATAAAGCTCATTTGGAATTACATTTGCTTCAGCAGTCATTGGGATAGTGTGACCAATAAAATTAGTTGGACTAGTTAAAGTAGGTAATCCTCCTGGTCCATAGTAATTTCCAAAAAACTCTGGGTTTACTGATTCACATCCAGCATTAAATTGTTCATCTCTTACTGTCAGCACAGAGATAGGATCTACTGTCCCTGGAACAATTGCAAGATTTGTTGTGACTCCTTGTGTATCGGTTAATAAAAAAGCAAATGCATCAGTAAATGTACACTGGAATGTTCCATATTCCTCTGCTGCAAAAATAAAATCAAAACTCATATAATCTGTTACTGGCACAAAATCAAATTCAATTATAGATGCATTATTTGTGTCTCCATCATTTAAACCTGGAATGAAAGCTTCTAAATCTGCATCACCAGGCCAGTCATAAGTACCATCTCCTAAAACACCTGTTTCAGGACCTACAGCATTCATAACATCACCAGATGTCATTATCAGCCCACTTTCAAATGGCCATGAAGAGCCGTTAGCTTCAAAATATCCAATCCCATTTGTAGTACCAAAATTTGAACCAGTACTATAAGTTACATTGAAAGCTTGTGAACATTCTGAGTCAATTAACACCTCAGTAACTAATTCACTAACTGTATATATTTCAGAATCAGTTGTTATAGCGGGAGGGACTGTAAATATGCATATATCAAACGTTAGATTTTGTAATTCATTAGGCGTGAAAGAGTAAACTCTAATTCTATATGTTTCTCCAATTGTTAAGCCAGATGCAACACTTTCATTTGCATCACTACAATAAATTTGAGATAAGTCATTACAATCGTCTCCTTGATAAAGAACATGATATAAATCATTAGTGTCTCCGTTAATGTTGTATAAGCTAATTGCGTGATTTTCTGAAACTGCTGTAAATTCAAACCATACATCATCATCATCTGATCCGCCACAAGCATTCGGCTCACTAGATGGTGTAGCTGCTACTAAAGTTCCACTACCAGATTCAGTACAATTTCCATCAGGATTAGCAACCAAGGTTGTCACTCCACTACAATTATCATTAGCAGGAGGGCAAGCAAATAGTTGAATAGTATTACTATTAATAACACAATTCACATCTTGATCATTCGCAATAGATATCACAATATCTGTTAAGAAAGGGTAAGGGCCAAAAGTATAAACTCCAGTTGTAGTTGCACTTTGAGTAGCTCCTCCTTGATTGTCAGAAATTGTTAAAGAATCTGCATCTCCTAAACTAGTAACATCTACATCAATTAAGAATTGATCTCCGTTGTCACAGTCGTCAACTACTGTGTAGGTAGCCGCTGGGTTAATACAAGTAGCACAAGCTACCGTGTAATTAATTGGATTTACACTTCCAGAGTCGCAACTTATAGATCCATCAGAGATAATTACAAAAGATATTGTATCTCCTGTTGACTGAAAAGTTAGTCCAGATATATCTCCAGCATTACCATAATATGGTTGTGCAGGAGTTAATTCAGTAACTCCATCGGAGTCATAGACA
>CAJJDI010000048.1 GCA_905182835.1 uncultured Flavobacteriaceae bacterium
GATTTAACTATAATACCATTTTTAACCGCATTGTTTTCTTCTGACTCATCCGATGGGGTAGAACCTCCTGATATTCTTCAATTTTCCTCAACTAATACTTTACACACAGATTTTAAAATTTCTACATCGGGCGAAACAATTTTTTTAAGAAATAGTGCTGGAAATTTAGTGGATTCAGTTTCTTTTGAAAATTTACAATCCGATATTTCAATAGGAGTTTCAAGTAGCTCTGATGAGTTAGTTTATTTTCAAACACCAACTCCAAACCAAGAAAATGATAACAACGAATTCGCTGGTTTAGTTTCATCCACTGTAGAATTCTCTCATGATGGAGGTGCGGTTAACAATACCATAAATTTAACATTAAGTGGAATAGAAGATGGAGAATACATAAGATACACCCTTGACTCTACTGAACCTGATTACACATCTAATTTTTACAGTAACCCTTTTGATATTAATTCTACTACTATAGTTAGAGCTAAAATATTTAAGAACAATTATATTTCTGGTTACTCAGATTCTAGATCATACTTATTTGATGTGAATCATGAGATCCCATTTGTTTCTATTGTATCAGATCCATATAATTTATTTGATAATGATTATGGTATTTACGAATTAGGAGATGATGCAAATAATGGATTTCCATATTTTGGAGCAAATTTTTGGGAAGACTGGGAAAGACCTGCTCATTTCAGTTTTTATAATTCAGAAGGTAATTTAGAAACTAAATTTAATGCAGGGATAAAAATATTTGGAGCTTACAGTAGAGGTAATGCTCAAAAATCATTTTCTTTCTTTGCTAGAGGACAATATGGGACTTCTGAATTTGATTACCCCTTTTTTAATGAATTAAACTATTCGAAATATCAATCTATCATTTTAAGAAATTCTGGAAATGACTGGTTGAAAAGTCAAATAAGAGATGCTGCTGTCACTAGCCTTATGAATGGCGCAGGCCTTGAATATCAAAGTCACAGATCAATCGCATCTTACGTTAACGGAGAGTATTGGGGACTATACAATATGAGAGAAAAGGTGAATGAGCATTTTATTGCTTCTAAAGCAAATGTAGATCCAGAAGATGTGGATTTATTAACTAATAATGCAGAGATTGTTCATGGAACTAATGAAGATTATATAAATTTAAGAAATTTTATTTCTGTAAATAATTTATCGAACTCCACCAATTACGAATATGTCACAACACAAGTTGATATAGATAATTTTATTATATATAACGTAGTTCAAATTTACTCTAACAATAGAGACTGGCCTGGGAATAATATTAAGTATTGGAAACACTCTAACGGAAAATGGAGGTGGATACTTTATGATACAGACTTTAGTTTCTCAGGTGAATGGTGGGCATGGGATGCAAATGTACACCATGAAATAAATACTTTGGCTTTCGCATTAGAACCTAACGGTCCTGGTTGGCCAAATCCTTCTTGGTCAACATTTATGTTAAGAAATTTAATTCAAAACACGGAGTTTAGAAATAAATTTGTAAATAGATATGCTGATGAGATGAACTCTAGATTCTTGCCAACTGATGTTGTTCAGCATTTTAATGATTTATATAATGTAATTCTAGATGAAGTACCTGGACATTTGGATAGGTGGAGTAGTAATGATGATCCTTATAATTACGTTGAACTCATGAATAATTTTGCGTTGAATAGACCTGAGTATGCAAAAGAGCATATATTAGAAGAATTAGATCTACCTGAATACCATGAAATTAAAATTGAAAACACTACACCAGACTATGGATTTGTTAGATTAAATAATAATTTAAAAATTCAAGAATTAGTTTGGAGCGGTGACTATTTTGAAGAAGTTCCTATTTTGCTTAAAGCTGTACCTGAGTTTGGTTATGTTTTTTCACACTGGAGTGGAGCTCTTGATTCTAATGAAGAAGTAATTACGTTAGATGTTGATCAGGTTTTGGAAATAGAAGCACATTTTGTTGAAAATCAAACTCCCTCAGATTTAAACATAGTAATTAATGAAATTAATTATAAATCTTCCGATGATTTTAATGCGGATGATTGGATAGAATTATACAACCCTAATTCTTATGAAATTGATATGTCAAATTGGGTTTTTAAAGATAGTAATGATTCTCAAAGTTTTGTATTTACTGAAGGAACCATAATTCTTCCTGATGATTATCTGATTATTGTAAAAGATATTGATGACTTTTCAGAACTGTTTCCTAGTATTAGTAATTATATTGGTGAATTTGATTTTGGATTATCCTCGTCTTCAGATGCCATTAGAATATTTAACTCTGAAATGGTTATTCAAGATGAAGTTTATTATACTACCTCATCTCCTTGGCCCTTAACAGGAAATGGAGATGGGTATACATTAGAACTTATTACCCCTTCGTTGGATAATAGCTTACCAGAAAGTTGGACTAATTTCAATGAGTTTGGGAGTCCGAATGAAATAAATTCCCCTACTGCTAATATTTCTAATATTGAAGAAATCAAAGCTGTATTATGGCCTAACCCAGTTGATGGTAATTTAAATATTACTTTAAATATTGACTATATAACTAATTATACTATTGATATTTATGATATAAGAGGCGTTAAAATACATTCTATTTTTAAAAATGACTTAAGTTTAGGGTCTCATAATATTAATACCAACGTTGATTATTTAAGCTCTGGTATTTATTTTGTTAAAATTAGTGGGGCTAATGGTCAAAACAAAAACATTAAGTTTATTAAAAAATAATTAGCTAAAATTATTTTTTAATATATAAGGCTTCTCATTATGAATCTTGATTATTAACTCACCAAAAAGTGTGTTTGCCCAAGCAAACCAGGACCTGTTAAAGTCTGATTGATTATCCTTATGAAATGCCTCATGCATAAAACCAGTGTTATTATGTGTGTCTAAGAGCATTTTTAAACACTTTTTAATTTCATTGTCATCATCACTAGTCATCGCTCTTAAAATTATACCCATAGGCCATATTTTATCTTTTCCAGTGTGTGGGCTTGCCTGACCTTCCGCGATTTTACCTTTCAGAAAGTAAGGATTACTTTCACTTATTAAGAATTTTCTTGTATTTGAATAAATAGGATTTTCTTTGAAATCTTTATCTAAATATGCTAATGACATTAATGAAGGAACATTTGCATCATCCATAAATAATTTGTTCCCAAATCCATCAATTTCATATGCGTATATTTTACCAAAACTTAAATGCTCTTGTATAGCATAATCATTTACAGCCTCTTCTATTTCATTAGCAAAAGACTCACACTCTTGTGATAATCTAAGATCAATATTTTCTTTTTTATATATTGAAGATATTTGTCTTAAAGATATCATTGCAAAAATATTTGAGGGTATTAAAAATGGAAATAATGTTGCATCATCAGAAGGTCTAAACATGGAAGCGATTAGTCCAACTGGTTTTAAAGGTCTTCCTGTCCCATTAAATACAGGTGCGTCAATCATTTGATTTCCATTTCTTATAAATATGTATGGTGATTTATCGTTCTTTCTTTGCTCTACTTTAAATGTTTGAATAATAATTTCTATTGACTTCTCCCAGTCTTTATTAAATATTGAATTATCATTAGTTAAAGTATAATATTCATTAGCTAACCTAATTGTGTAACACAATGAGTCTATTTCCCATTTTCTCTCATGTACTCCTGGTATTGGGTTAGGAATGTCATTATTATATTTAGATACTTTATTTAAGTCTTTATAAAAAGCATTTGCATACGGATCTGTTAAAATACATTTGACTTGCCTGTTGATTAATCCTTTAACTAATTTTTTTAATTTATCATCCTTATTAATAAGTGGTAGATAAGGCCATACCTGTGCAGTAGAATCTCGTAGCCACATCGCATCAATGTCTCCCGTGATAATGAATGTATCAGGCTTGTTTTTAATTATTTCATAGTCTACAGTAGTATCAAGGGTATTTGGATAGCAATTCTCAAACATCCATGCTAGTTGAGGGTCTGAAATTTGTTTTTTCAATTTTAAGATTAATTCCTCTACGGCTGTACTTGTAAATGTTCTTTTATTCTTAACTGGTCGTTTACTTATATAAAAATCATCATTACTATTTAGAATACTTTTAGCAAAAACATTTACTGATGAAGCACCAGCTAAGGCTAAACCACTATTTAATATAAAATTTCTTCTTTTCATGAGTTTTTATTTTAAAAGTAAATTTAATAAAACTTCAACTATTATTAATGATTATAATTTATTGTAAATTACGGCCTTAAATAAATTTATATATATGAACGTAAATATTACATTATTAATAACTAGAATAGTATTTTCTTTATCTATGATGACTCATGGATACCCTAAATTAATGAATTTGTTGTCTGGGAGTCCTAGTTTTGGTAACCCAATAGGGATTGGGGAAATACCAACATTAATTTTAGCAGTTTTAGCTGAATTTGTTGCTCCTATTTTTATTATTATTGGATATAGAACAAAGATTTTTACTCTACTTCCAATGGTTACAATGCTGGTTGCAGCATTTGTAGTTCATTTAGATGATCCATTTAAAAGAAAAGAACTTGCATTATTATATTTAGTTGGTTTTCTTATAATTTTTCTAATGGGCCCTGGTAAGTATTCAATTAATAAAAAATAATCAATATAAAAGTTTTATTTAAAAAGTATTTTACATCTAAATTTAACATATGACTTTGGTATCATATTTGTTTAATCTTAACTAAAAATTTACATTATGAAACATATATATATTCTACTATTGTCATTTTTTATCATCAGTTGTTCTAATAATTCTGAACCCTTGGATCAATTTACAGAACTTTCTGACTCAGAATTAATTGAATTAATTAAATCTGCAGATGATAAACAAGAGGTGTCAATTAATGAGATGCCTAATATTTCTCAATCATTTCTTTCTGAAACTTTCAATTTTGCAATCGTTCAATCGATTTTTCATGCTCCAAATCTAGGTTATGAGGTAACAATGAGTAGAGGAGGTACTAGAACACTTATTTCATTATCATCTTTTATTAATGTCTATTTTAATAATGACGGTGAATTTTTATCTAATGATTTTGATAGCGAATATGATGAATGGAATCAGAATATGTGTTTTGATGTAGAATTTCCTATTTCTGTAAACCTATCTGATGGTAGTGTCGTGACTATTTCAAATGAAGAGGAACTCTATGAAGGGATTGAAGAATATTATGAAATGGGAGAAGAAGATAATTTACCAGAAATTAATTTTCCAATAAATATTATTTTTTATTATGAAAATGAAAATGGTGTTGAATCTGAAGATTTAGTTGAAATTGGTGATTACGAGGAATTAGAGATATATTTTGAAATGTGTGAAGATGAAGAAGATTTTTGGTTTGGATTTGATTGTGTGGATCTTGTTTACCCCATTACAATACAGAGCCCCGAAGGGGAGAATCTTTCTTTTGAAGATGAAAACTCATTAATTGACCATATAGAGAATTGGTATGGTAATAATCCTGACAGTGATCAGGAATTTGAATTAATCTTTCCAATTTCAGTAGAATACTTTTCCGAAACAAATGATCAATTAGAATCCTTAATTATTTATTCTGAGGAAGAAATGGAAGAATATATTGAAGAATACTGTATTGAAGATCAAGATGACGATGGGGAAGATGATAATGGTGATGATACTGATGATGGTGATGACGAAGATATTTTTTATGATTACACATGTGGTGAGGTAGTATTTCCGATTTCAATTGAAGATCCTAATGGAGTTGTATTTAATAGTGATAATGAAGAATCATTATTAGAATATATAGAACAGTGGTTTATAGATAATAATTGTAATAATGTTGATTGTGATGATGACTTTGAGGTTGTCTA
The DNA here is from genome assembly GCA_905182835.1 of uncultured Flavobacteriaceae bacterium. Lineage (GTDB taxonomy): Bacteria > Bacteroidota > Bacteroidia > Flavobacteriales > Flavobacteriaceae > SGZJ01. The sequence goes on from CAJJDI010000048.1 coordinate 5,893, forward strand.
TCCAATTTCAATAACCTATGAATCTGGAAATGATTTAATAACAATGGCTATACAATCAGAAGAAATGCTTGAAGAAATGAATGAGCAATATTGTGATGACTAAATTTTAAAACTTTAGATGCCTAACTGTATCTTCATTGTTTATTATCTGCTTCAGAGAATCTATTCCAAGTATTAAATGTTTTTTGTCAAATAATGCAGAATTAACATTGTCTTTTACTTGAGTTTTAATCCCTTCAGGAACCATAGGCTGATCAGTAACAAGTAAAAGAGCACCTATAGGTATTCTGTTGTGAAATCCAACAGTAAATAATGTAGCAGTTTCCATATCAATGGAATAAGCTCTAACTTTTTTTAAATAATTTTTAAATTTATTATCAAATTCCCAAACTCTTCTATTGGTAGTAAAAACTGTACCTGTCCAATAATCAATTTTTTTATATTTTAATGCTGAAGATATTGCTCTTTGTAATGAGAATGAAGGCATTGCTGGAACTTCTATAGGGAAATAATCATTAGATGTTCCTTCTCCTCTTATTGCTCCTATAGGTAAAATAAAATCACCTATTCCAATTCTTTTCTTTAATCCTCCACATTTTCCTAAAAATAAAACAGCTTTAGGTTTAATTGCAATTAATAAATCCATTACGGTTGCAGCGTTTGGACTTCCCATTCCAAAGTTTATTATTGTAATATTATTACAAGTAGCAGAAGGCATATTTTTATCTACTCCATCAACTTCAACTTTGTGAATATGTGCAAATTCATCTACGTACTTTTGGAAATTAGTTAGTAAAATAAACTCTCCAAAAGCTTCTAATTTAATTCCTGTATATCTGGAAAGCCAGTCTTTAACTATTTCTTTTTTTGTTTTCATAAGTGTAAAATTAATGATTAATTAATTGCATTAGGTATTCCTTATACAATACTTTACCATTTTTAAATATGTCAATCATCAAATTTATTAAATTAACTATAACGATTTAGTTAATTTTTAGATATATTTTATTAGATATCAATAAATGTTATAGATATTATTAATTTTTTGGTTTTTTAATGATATATATATAATTATTGACTTTGTCTTTTAGTATAACTCAATAATTAACTAGATTGTATTTTTATAATTTTAACCTAAATTTAGGCAGTAGTTATTAATACTTTATTAAAATATATTAAAAGTTAAATTATCAAATTATGAAAACACCTTTTTTTGTTTTATTATTTACTACAATAGAGATATTTAGTCAAGTTGTCTCTGTTGAAGATAGAAAAATATATGTTGATGGAGATGAATATAGAATAAATGGTATTTGTTACGCGCGAGGAGAAGGAAATGGTGAAACTTCAGGCTTTTCTTACGTGGATGATATCCCCTTATTAGTAGAAGCTAATGTAAATACAATTAGAACTTACTCTCAAATTACTGATGTAAATGAATTAAATGCATTCGCAGATGCTGGTATAAAAATTATTATGCACTTAAATGAAAATAGTTATACTTGGTATGTAAACCAGTATAAGGATCATCCTGCTATTCTTATGTGGGAATTTGGTAACGAGTTTAATTATCACCCTGAATGGTTTGGTGGGAATGTAGATAATTGGTATAATCAGTTAGAGGCAGCTGCTGCAAATGTAAAAACTATTGATCCAAATCACCCAGTAAGTACAGGTAACGGAGAAGTCCCTTCTTTGGACGTCATTAATAACTGCCCTAGTGTTGATGTTTGGGGTATGAATATTTATAGATTTTTAAATACAACGAGCGCAATAACTGATTTAGCTAGTTATTCTGATAAAGCTATGTATATTTCTGAATCTGGTGCAGATAGTTATAATAATAATTCTCAAGCTGAGAATGAACCACAGCAGGCTTTAGCTACTGAACATATTTTAAACACAGTTATAAGTTATTCTGACCTTTGTGCTGGTATTACTTTATTTGAGTTTTGCGATGAATGGTGGAAAGCTGGTGATCCAAACTCACATGATACAGGTGGTTTTCCTGTAAGTGTTGCATATGATAATTTTGCAAATGAAGAGTACTGGGGTATAGTTAACAGAGATAGAACAAAAAAAGAATCTTTTTATGTTGTACAAGAGATTTATGGAAATCAAGGAGGAAATGGAACCAATGAGGATTTAATTACTTTTTTAGAGTCAGGGACTTGGAGATTGCAAACTGAGGTTGCTGGTTATAGAGGAGTAGGGCCAGGCGGTTCTTTTAGCGCCGAGTGGTGGAATGCTACTCCAAATGAAGATAGTTCTTCATACGGGCTATATGATGATAGATTTAATTTTTATGGTACAAGCATTAGTGGTCAAAGTATTCTAGAGGTTGATACTGGTTCTGATGGTGGTATAATGGGAAAAAAACCTGAAATAGATACAGCTTTTGATCCTGGTAATAACAACAATTATCCAGCTGATAATGAGTTTAATGAATATTATAATTATCCAAAATCTGATTATTCAGATAGTTTTGTATTAAGTACTGAAGGAGCAAGTACAGAAACAATTACTTTTGATAGTAATGGTGGATTAGGTTTTTATACTGCTCTAAATAATCAACAATATCAAGTTTTAGATAGAACAGAAACAACTATGTACTTGAGGAATGTTGGTTCAGAGGGAAATTCATGGTATGGTAAGTTCACAACAGATGTTTTATCTAATCCAAATTTAGATCAATTACAAATGAGAATTTTTCCCAATCCGACAAATTCAGATGTTATTACTATTCAAACTATGTTTAATGGAGTTAAACATATTAATTTATTCGATATTAATGGAAGATTACTTTTAAAAAAAATGCTTAAAACTGATTATTTGAATATTGGCTCTTTAGGTCCAGGAATGTATTTTGTAAAAGTAGCTGTTGAAGGAAAAATTTCCACTTCAAAATTAATTATTAAATAAACGCTTTTATTTTTACGTAGATGTTTATGTTTCACTCTAATACGTGAAGTAACAAAAACTATTATTACTTAACTTAAGCCTAAATTATATAATCATGAATAGAGGTTTATCAATGATAATTTTTAAAACATTATTAACTTCAATCATCACATTTAGTCATCTAAATACATTATTAGCACAAATACCTTCAGACTCATTAAAATTGATTTGGACTGATGTTAATAAATCAGATTCCTTAAGATTTAAATCAATTAGTGAATTTTACTATACTAACACCTATGCACAGCCTGATTCAATAATATCACTGACTGAATATCATTATAACCTAGCTAAGCAAAAGAATAGTACAAAACAAATGGCAGGCGCCTTGAATGAAAGATCTTATGCCTACTATATTAAGGGAGATTTAAATAAATCTTCGGACGTATTAAAGCAATCTATTAAATTATTTAAATTAATTAATGAACCAAAAAACCTTGCAGTAATTCAGTCAAATTTAGGTAATATATACTTAGAGGAAAAAAAATATTTAGAGGCATTTTTATCTTTTAATGAATCCTTGAAATTTATAAAAAAAGAAAATTTAAAAACATCTGAATCTCGCTTGTTAACAAAAATTGGAGAAATCTATAGTATACTTGATGAATTAGATTTAGCTATGAATTATTTTAATGAAGCAGAAACTATTTGCATAGCAAATGAGGTGTCTAAAAAAAATCAACTAGGGTCTATACTTGAGAATAAAGCGGAAGTTTACTATAGATTAAAAAATTTCAAATTAGCAATTGATTATTCTAAAAAAGCAATAAAAGAATTTAATCAAAGCAATAATAAATATGACATAGCAAAATGTTATTTGCTAATGGCAAAATCCTATAACCAAATTAATGATGAAATCAAAGCATTAGAAAACTTAGAAAAATCTTTACAGCTTAATTATGAATTAAATAACAATTCAAATATCATTAACGCACTATTACTAAAATCTAATATAATTTATAATTCCAATCCCTTAAAAGCTCTTAAAGCAGCAGAAAATATTCTAAAATTAATTACTAAACAAACCAGTAATGAAATTAAGGTTGAATTATATGAATTATTATACAAGTGTTACAAGTATAATAACCAAACAGATTTAGCATTATTAATGATTGAAGAAAAATCTAAATGTAATAATAGTATTCAATTAGAAAATAATAGAATATATATTATAAAACAAACAATTAAAAATGATTATCAGCATCAACTTGAAATTAATAATGCAATAAAAAATAATGAAAAAGATATTCTTAAGAAAACGTACAAAAAAAATATTTTTATAGTTATTGTTTTAATCTTAATTATTGTCACTCTACTAATAATTAAGGAAAGAAAGAAAAATCGTATTAATATAAAATCTCTTGAGAATTTATTAATTGAAATTGACGCTCTAAAGAGAAAAGAAAAATTAAATGTAATAATTGAATCAAAGAATTATAGTTTAAATAAAAATAAAATTGGATCATATATTAATAAAAAACTCAACAAAACTGATTGGAAGGTTTTAAATATTCTTTTAGAAAACCCAGAAATAACTAATAAAGCGATATCTGATTTAGCATTTTTAAGTATTGATGGTATAGGGTCATCATTAAGAAGAATGTATGTGTATTTTGATATAACTGAAACTAACTATAAAAAAGTTGTATTAATTAAAAAAGCAATAGAGATTTCTAGTAGTAAGTAGATTAGTTAAATAATAAAATTCACGGCAAAAGGTGATTTTTTTTTCTATTAGTATTGTTAATTTAGATTAAAATATTAAAAATATAAAATCATGAAAAATTTAATCTTATTAACTCTTTCTATTTTGACTTTATTTAGTTGTGAAAAAGATTCAGAAAATCTTCCTGCACCATACTATTCTATTGAAGGAAAATGGCTTATAGAAGGAACTGTTCCAGAAGGAAATACAATGTATCTCTATGAAGATGGGTTACGTTACACATATTACTGTGTTGAAGGTGATTGTAATGCATTGTATAACTCATACGAAGCAAATGATGGAAATCATATCCCGAACCCTCTTAATTATACATATGAAAATGATATCCTAACGGTTGATTTAAATTTTGGGAATGAATTAGTTACTCCTATTACATTTGAATGTGATGGTGGGGAAGCAATTTTTGAAACGCCAGGATATAGTTTATTTAGATTAAATTCTGATTGCGAATAATAATAATAATCAAGTTATGAAAAAATTAATCTTACTCTCCGCCTTATTAATATTTGCTTTTAGCTGTGATGATGATTCACAAGACAACCCAATTCCAGCTTATACAATGGAAGGTAAATGGATTTGGGATCCTTTAACAATAAATGACGGTATATTCATTTATGAAGATGGGATACGTTACACCTATTATTGGGATGGTGTAACTCCTGTTGAACAGCTTCAAGAATTATTTAATTCATTTGAAGCAGGAGATGGAAATCATATCCCAGGAACTAACAATTACACATTTGAAAATGATATTTTAACTGTTGATTTGAATTTTGGGAATGAATTAGTTACTCCAATTACCTTTGACTGTGATGGTGGTATAGCAACATTCATAACACCAGAATATAGCTTATATAAATTAAATTCTGATTGTGATTAATAATATTATTGTAGTATATTAATTAAAACTTCATAGTATTTATTTGCAATAAATTGAGCCCCATCTTGATTATAGTGTAAGTCATCAGCTAAATAATCATCTATAAAATCAGTAGACATATCTACGTAAATCACTTGAGAAGAAGAAGTCGTTTGATTTGAGCAGAGGCCCTCTATATCATTTTCTAACTGAACAAAATAGTCATTTATGTAACCAGTCATAAGGGAAGAGTGCACTGGTGCTGGTATTTCAATAATAATAGTAATATTTGGGTTTCTATTTTGTAAGATATCAATGATAGAATTTACATTTGAAATAATCGTATTGTAATCCACGCCATCTAACGCATCATTTCCACCTGGTGCACTAAATAAAACTATGTCTGGAATATCCGTGTTATCTAACCAATTGTCCATTTCAGATAAAATACCTTCAGCTGTCCATCCACCTCTTCCTTCATGATCAATATCAAATGTTTCACCTAAATATGGAGGATAATCTGAATTATCATTTTGAGTACCAACATAATCAAATTCCAATTCACTATTTAGTAGAAGTTTCCATAATTCATATCTGTAGCTTTCAAAGTAGGGTCTATTAGCATCTACTCTAGAAGCTCCTAATGGCATAATTTTATTATCTGAAGTGCTAGGTGTAGAGGATGAGTTTATTTCATTTATAGACGCTTCATTTACACAAGAGCAAATAATAAAAATTGAGAAAATATAACTTTTTGTGGTTTTTTTCATTTTGCTAAACTATTTCTGGTATTTTTAGTTGTTTTGAATTTTCAAAAACTAACCTTTTAAAATCTTGATATCTGCTAATAACCTAGAAATTTCATTTTCATCAGTACCATCATAAATACCCCGTATTTGTTTCTTAGTATCAATTAAAATAAAATTAGGAGTATGTATAAAGTCTTGAAGACCTCCATCTCCTTGTTCAACTACAGCAAAATAACTTTTTCTTGCTAACTCATAAATGTGTTTCTTAGGTCCTGTTGTAATATTCCATTTAGAATCATTTACACCTTTTTCTATAGCATATTTTTTAAGAACTTGGACATTATCTATTTCTGGAGTCACAGACATAGATAATAACATTATATCATCACTATTAATAAATTCATCCTGTATTTTAACCATATTATTAGTCATAATAGGACAAATACTTGGGCAACTCGTAAAAAAAAAGTCAACTACATAAATTTTATTTTCATAATCTTTATTAGTTATATTATTTCCATTCTGGTTAGTTAAACTAAAATCGGCTACAGTATGATTTTTACTTACATTTCTTACACTTTTATCGACTAATTTTGGTTTAAAATCTACAGGATTATAAATTGGAAGTTGTTTTTTTGAATCCTGATTACACGATGATAACCCAATCAGTATGAAGCATAAATATATTAAACGAATTCTAAACATCTTTTGTATTAACTGTTTTCTAAATTGCTAAAAAATCTTTTGCCTCAGAAACTTCTGGGCGAGTGCTATTTGTTTTTACACTTAGTCTAATTAATTCTTCGAAATAGTAAGTTGCTTGCTCAATATCATTAAGGTTTTGGGCAGCTTTTGCAGCCCCATAAATTCCATTAAATCTAGACGGATGTCCATTTAAATTTATCTTGTATGTTTCAAGCGCTTCTTTAGGTTTATTTAAAGCTAAGTAAAGATCTGCTAATAGTTCATCAGCTGGTATAATTTCACCTGGAGTAACAGCAGCTTTAGAAGTTTTACTTTCTAAGTTAGAAGCTACTTTCATATATGCAATTGCTTCTTCAGAGTTACCTTTAGAATACTCTATCCAAGCCTTAATGGCTTCTATTTGAATCGTAACTTGCCCAGATTCATAACTGTTTTTTGCGCTAGTTAAACGATCTCTAAGAGAAACTAAGATATCTAACTCTTTTTTAGCTGCTGAAGGGTTTCCAGTATTTGCAAATCCTAAAGCTCTTGAAAAGTGTAGAATAGCTTTTGGCCAATCCGCTTTGTTCCAATCTAACTTAGTTTTTGGTAATTCAAGTTTTGTAGCTAATTCCCAATTTTTATTTTCTATAGCTAACCTGGAAGGTATCGCAATTAATGCATATGCTGATGCAAAATGATCTTCAGGAAATACTTCTTTGATTTCTTTTACTTTATCCATTTCTAACTGTGCTTTAGCGTTATCTCCCAATTGAAGATAGGCATATACTAGATAGTCTATTGCATGTATTTCGCTTACCCAACTTGCATTAGGATTTACTGACTCAGCATAGCATACTGCAGAGTTTGCCGAGTCTATATTTGATTTGATTGATTCATCCCAAAGTCCTAGACGCGTAAATATGTGCGATGGCATATGTTGAGCGTGTGCTGACGCAGGTGCAATAACCGCATATTGACGTGCAGTAGTAAGAGCTAAATTAGCAAGCTCAGGTGAATCGTAGTTATGTATTATATAATGTGCAATTCCTGGATGATTAGGATTTGTTTTGAATAGATCTTCTAATATTTTACCTGATTTTTTCTGTTTACTGTATGTCTTATCATTTAAATCAGCAGTAGCAAGTATAGCCAAAGAATAAAAAACAGCAGTTTCTACATCACCTGGGTACTTATTGTATAATTCTTCCATCTTACCTTCATACTTTGCTTTTCTAGTTCTTGTATCTAAAGTTTGCCAATCTTTGAAGTAAATACTAACAGCATCTATATAATCTTTCTCACGATCGTTATTTGGAGTCAATGTCTGTGCAACTTTTAAAAGCGCTTCTCCTCGTTTGAGTGACTCTGAATTTTGTTTAAGGGACAAAGGGTGGTTTAAAATACTCATTGCAGTACCCCAATATGCCATTAAACATTCTGAATCTTGATCTAAAATACTAACAAATGCTTTTTCAGCCTCTGCATATTCAAATGAGTGAATTAAAGATAAGCCTAAGTTAAAAGTCTCGCGAAGATCATACCTGCATGATAAAGAAAAACTTACCTCACCAAAATTTGGATCTCCACACAATAATAAATCACCTCTTTTTAAATCTAAATCAGCAAAAGTTTGTGTTGGTACTGAATTTTTGTTTTCACAAGATGAAAAGCATAATGATATGCTAAGCACTAATATTACTTTATTAATAAGAGTCATAATTTTTGAATTTTAAACAAATAGTTAATCTGTAATTTGATTATAAATTTATGAAAACAAATATTAATTAGAAAAATAATTTTAATTAATATCTTTTATAGAAATTAAATAGCTTATTAATAAGTGAGTTATTGTTTAATTAAATATTTAGATATAGCTAAAACCATATTGAAAACATATATAATTATAATTCCAAAGTTTGTAAATATCTTTCTGCATTTTTAATATGATTCTCTCTTTTTTCTTGTGGCATTTTGTCAAACATTCTTACTAACATACCGAGTCTAGGGTTTGATAAAAAGAAATTACGTTGGGTATGCATAAACCTCCAAAAAAGCCCATCCCAAACTTCTTGCCATTCACCTTTTTTGTAATTACTCATTTTTATTATATAATTACTCCCGCTTATATAGGGCTTACTTGCCATCAAACCTCCGTCAGAAAATTGACTCATACCATAAATATTGGGTACCATTACCCAGTCATAAGAATCAATAAAGTACTCCATAAACCATTTATAAACTTCATCTGGGTCAAATTCACATAGCATCATGAAATTACCTAAAATCATTAATCGTTCTATATGATTACAATAACCAGATTGTATTATTTTTTTAATCGTTTGATCTATAGGTGGAATGCCGGTAGTTCCGTTGTAAAACGAAGCTGGAATTTTGTTTTTAAATTTCCAAAAGTTTCTAGTTCTTTCCTCACTTCCTCTAGATACATAAATACCTCTTATAAATTCTCTCCATCCTATAATTTGTCGTACAAAACCCTCAGTTGAGTTAATTGGTATATTATTTTCTTTTACATATGTCAAGCAACGATCAATAATTATTTGAGGTGTTATTAGACCTACATTTAACATTGGTGTTAAAACACTATGATTTAATATAGAATTTTCAGCTACTATTGCATCTTCATACACACCAAATTCCATAAAACGTTGTTCAAAAAAATTCTGTAACCAGTTATTTGTATCCTCAAAATTTGTTGGGTATAATGAATATTCAGTTAGATTTCCAAGGTTCTCAGAAAAGTGTGTCCTTACATATTTTTTTGCTTCATTATAGTAAGGATTTGTATCAGGGAATTGAATGTTTGGTGGTGTCTTTTTAGCAGGGTATTTTTTTCTATTTTCAGTATCAAAAGTCCATTTTCCACCTGTTGGTTTTCCATCAGGTTCGATAAGAATATTTCGTCTTTTACGTTGCTCGGTATAAAAGGTAGTTTGGTGATATTTTTTTTTATCCCCTCGAAAGAAACTAGATAAGTCTTCTTTTGTATTTAAAAATAAAGGTGAATCATATACGGTAGTTGAAATATTACTTTTTACACATGACTTTTCTAGTCTGCTCTGTAGCCAATTGTCTGTAGGGTCAATATAGTTAATGTGTTCAACTCCTCGACGTTTTAATTCTAAAATGAATAGTCTAATGTCTGAGATCTCTTCTTTGGATTCAATATAGAGTACTTCAATATTTTTCTCTTTTTGAATAAAATCAGCATATCTTTTCATTGTGGCTCTATGGAAAGCTATTTTTTGTTTGTGGAATGGATATTGTTTAAAGAATAAGTATTCTTCAATTAGATAGACTGCAGCTTTTGTTTTAAAAAGTGGTGACTCTTCAAATAATTGATGTGGAAAAATTAAGTTTATGTTTTTCATTTATTTCTTCTGCAACGTTCGCTACAATATTTTACTTCATTCCAATTCTTTTCCCATTTTTTACGCCATGCAAAAGGACGATCACAAACTATGCATATTTTTTGTGGAATGTGCTCTTTTTTCATTTTTTTAACTTACTTATAAGTCCAATATATGTTCTAATCTATTAAGATTCATATTTTAATATTTAAGCTGTTTTTTACATTTTTTCCAAAAAGAAAAGAAAGATGTGTAATATCCTTTCACATCAAACATCCATTCTCTAGGTTCTTCAATTCCTTGATAGTGGTTGTTTAGCGGGTGCTCTTTGTAGTAAATTTTTATTGAATTATAAGTCGCTTTAAGTATGTTGAATTCCCCTACATAAATCTTAATATTAGGTATGTTTTTTTTAGCGATGTTTATGATAAATTCAATTGTTTTTTGACTAACAGGATACTGTTCAAAATGTGAAGGCTCCAACAATAGAACTCTATTAGCTAATTCATTTTTTTTCCAAAGTGGATCTAAATTATAAAAATTATAGATACATATTGGAAGTGTTTCATTAATAATAATTTCTTTCTGTTTTGGTAAAGGAGTTCTTAACTCTATAATTGGTGTATTTTTAAAAATTTCAGGAATTTCTAACTTATTTAAATCTTCATAAGATACATCTAGAAAGCTATTTTTTTGATTTGTTAAACAATATTTATTAATATTATCTTGATTGGCAATATATTTTTTATTAGAATTTGCTCCTGCAACCCATTGCCAACTCAAAGCATTACTTGCCCAATCTGCATCTCTTAAGTGGTAATACATCCATTTAGCTGGAACCTTCCAGTGACTGTTAGCTACATTACAAGCAATAGAAGCGATGTACATCCTTAAATGATTATGCAAGTAACCTGTTTTATAAAATTGTTTAATAGCTTTATCTACAGCTATAATGTTTGTCTTACCTTCAACAATTACTTTAGATATAGAGTTGTTTGAAACAGGTGTTTGTTTATTTTTTAAATCTTTATTTATACTATCTCCTTTTGCTATCCAAAGCTGTTGCCAATAATCTCTCCAGGCTAATTCCTGAATAAATTTTTCAATTTGGACAGGTTTATAACCGCGATTTAAAACTTCTGAAAGTATAAATTTGGTTGAAATAACTCCTCTCGAAATATAAGGTGACAAGTAAGTGACTGACCCATTTATATAATTTCGTGTTGAACTATATTTAACTGGATCAATCCTTCTAACACGTTGTAAAATTTCATCATAGAAGGTAGGGAAAATAGCATTTTTTTCCTCAAATAATTCCATTTACCTTTTACTTATTTTATTTCCAGAAATAGCCTTTTGACGGGAACATTTAAAACGTGTGATATCAGGATTTCTTTTTTTTAAATGTTTTTGGCTAACTCCACTATTTACACGTTTTCGCCAACGTTTAAAACTAGATTCTTTGAGTGTACCACGCATTACTTTAATTACGTCCTTTTCGGTTAATTTAAATTGGTATAAGATTGCTTCAAATGGAGTACGATCTTCCCAAGCCATTTCTATAACTCGATCCAATTCTATCTCAGTTAATTCTTTTTGTTTTGACATCCCAGAGTTATATTTTTTGCCAGATTTGATCTGCGTTTAAATAATAGCTGCCCAACGTATTGAAAGTACATTCATCAGGAGCTATAATAGAGAGAAAGGTTTCTTCATTTTCTTTTATGTATAAATGGTATATTTCTCCAATAATTGGCTCTGAAGAAAATTCTGCTTTAAAAATAAGTTTATTGTATTCAAACTCTTCTATCATTTTGTTGTACTCAGCTTTTAATTCCAAGTATTTAGCTTCTACCTTATGATTTATTTTATTAATACTTCTATTTTTCCAAGCAATAGCACTTGTTGTTGTTATTACGGGAGCACCTACAGATGTTGCATAAGTTTTAATTGATGCATCGTATTTTTGAGTTTCGGTATTAAAAACTACACTATCTGGTTTCTTATCTTTTGCCATTTCATTAAAATATATTAATTCAGTTTCTCAATTTTCTTAGCTATCTCTTCTGCTTCAAACGTTTTTTGATCGCTCATTTTTCTGTTTGTAGTAGATAAATTGTAAGCTTCTTTCAAGAGTTTTTCATAGTTCTCTTGTAATTTTTCTTTCTCTGATTTTTTCTTGAATAGTCCGAACATTTTTTTTTGTTTAAAATTTATTTTTAAAAATATGACATAAAATTTTTCCCTTAAACTTTGTATGAAATAGTCTTTTTAAGACTCTACATTATTCTGTTAAGCTTAAATTATAGGTGTCTGTTTCTGAAATATGAAAATATCCTAATGGGAAATTTTCAATATTTGTAGTATTTACAATATTCCCTAGTAATGATGAAGGAATAGTTTGAAAAGGACCACCAGAATTTTGACCACTTTGTGATATAAGTACCCTGAAATATGTCAAGTATTCTTTTGAAATCCCAGACATTTTTATTGTAACATCTGTAGGTAGTACTATTTCATCTTCTTGATAAAAAAATGAAAAATTATATCTCGAACCATTAAAAAATCGATCTTCTATTGATAAATATAAATTATTTGAAAAATCGAATAAATAATAATTATCAGTGGTAATATCATCCATTATTGACACATTTACTTCAATTTCTTCGCCTGAAAAAAGTGTACTATCTCCTTGAAACACTTCTGAAAAACCAGATGTTATTATTTTACTAGTACTCGCTTTGTACATTTCATTGTTAAAAAAAATATTAAGTTCATACTCTATATTCTGCAGAGGTATAAATGGAGTGATAGGTTCAAAATCACCATCTAAATTATTATCCGTAAACATAATCTCTATATTATTTGTCAGATCTTTTATTAGAACCGTAGCATTAGTTACAATAGGAATTTGTTCTTCAAAATAATCTGTTGACTCTCTTAGCTTAACAATAGTGTTGGCAGTTACTGGAGTTTGATTATAGTAAACTTCAAAAAATGCATCAACAATTAGTTTAGATTCACCAGATGGTACATCTATTTCAATTACATCTTCACATCCATAAAATATAAATGTACTGAATAATACTATTGTAATTTTTTTCATTTTTTAAAATTTAAAATTATGAGTTACTGAAGGAACCAGACCAAATATTGATGTTTTTATAGCTTCATTTGTTGAGGTCTCTGTATTCCTTGAAAATGCTATTGAAGCAGCATTTTTTCTATTGTAAACATTATATATACCAAACACCCATTCTCCTTGCCATCTTTTTTTATTATTCTTTATTGGAGTGAGAGTAGCAGAAAGATCTAATCTATGGTAAGCAGGAAGCCTATCTGCATTTCTGAGATTATCATTATAAATAGGCACATTTAACCCTTGTAATTCGTACTGACCTACAGGATAGTTAGTAGGCTGCCCAGTTTGTATTAAAAAGTTGGTGCTAAATTTCCATTTTGTACTTAATTCATAACTTGCGTTTATAGATAAGTCATGTGTTTTATCATAAGGTGTGTTGTACCACTTGCTATTATTTATACCTGGCTCATTACTATTTCTTCCTGAAGTAAGCTGTTCTGATTTTGATAAGGTATAAGCTAACCAACCATTTAACTTCCCTTCACTTTTTCTAAACATAAACTCTAATCCGTATGCTCTAGATTTTCCATTTAAAATTACTGTTTCAATTTCGTTATTAGCAACTAAGTTAGCGCCATTTATATAGTCTATTCTATTTTTAATATTCTTATAAAACAACTCTGTTTCTAGTGAGTAATCTCCATTTTTAATTCTTTTAAAGTATCCGACCGCATACTGGTCTAAAAGCTGTGGTTTTATAAATGACCCACTTGGCACCCATATATCCAAAGGAGTCGGAGAGGAGGTGTTAGATAATAAATGTAAATACTGTGCCATTCTATTGTAACTAGCCTTTAGAGAGCTATCACTATTTAATAAATACGAAAATGATACACGTGGCTCAAAATTATTAAAACTCTTTAGTATATCACTTCTTTCATAACTTACACTACCATTGGGAATACCAGGTTCATACTTTTGAAATTGTTGATTGTAGATTACCGGGTTGTCATTTTCATAGGTATTTAATTCATCTTGCCCTAAACGGATGAAATTACTAAATCTAAGACCATATTTTAAGTTAAATTTATCTGAAATATTATGATCTGCCTCTAAGTAAAAAGCAAACTCATTTGCGTATTTTTCAGTTAATTTAAAAGGTATTATCCCTGAATCATCTCTATTTGGAAATATTTCACCCGCATTAAATTTTGTATAAATATTATTTACCCCATAACTTAATTTAAAGTTGTCTTTTAGGTAGTGGTTAAAATCATACTTAAAATTTATATTTGTAATGCCAGAATCCCATTCAAAGCCGACAAAATCCAGAATTAATCCATAAAAATAATCTGAATAAATCAGAGACAGATTAGAGAATAATTTATCAGAAAAAAGATGATTCCATCGAAGATTTGTGACAGTATTACCATACTTATTTATAAAACTATCATTTATACCAAACACATCTTTTCCAAAATACGCAGAGAAAAAGATATTATTGTTTTTGTTAAGTCGGTAATTTACTTTAGTATTTAAGTCATAAAAATAAGCTTTATTATTGTTATCTATTAGAGGTAAAAATAAATGTGCATAAGAAGATCTACCGCCGATTAAAAATGAACTTTTCTCTTTTTTTAATGGCCCTTCGGCTAAGATTCTACTAGAAATTAATCCGATACCTCCTGTTAATTTAAACTCTTTATTATTCCCTTCCTTTTGGTATATATCTAATACAGAGGATAGTCTTCCTCCATATTTTGAAGGGATTCCTCCTTTAAATAATTTAACATCTTTTATTACATCTGGATTGAAAACAGAGAAAAACCCAAATACATGTGAAGAATTAAAAACTATAGCCTCATCTAAGAGAATTAAGTTTTGATCTACAGCTCCACCTCTTACGTTAAATCCTGAAGCTCCTTCTCCAGCAGAAGTAACTCCTGGTAATAGAATAATTGACTTAATAATATCTGCTTCACCCAACACAACCGGTATTTGTTTTATTGTTTTTGAAGTAAGTCTATTAATGCTCATTTGAGCTGTTTTAATATTAACTTTTTCAATATTACTTTCAATTATCACTTCGTCTAAACTCTGAGATCCCTCATACAGATAAAAATCTATTGTACGTTTACTATTTAAATTAATAGACTTATTTATTGTTACATAACCAAGATAACTTAGACTTACGGCATGTGCCCCCTGTGGAATTGTGATTGAATAAAAACCATATTCATTAGTGCTAGTCCCTATATTTAAATCAGGGAAATATATGGAAGTCCCGATTAAAGTTTCGTTACTGCTATTATCATATACGGAACCACTAATTGTGTATTTTTCCTGGGCTGAAATTGACAGGAAAAAGAAAAAAAGAATTATAGTTTTTATAAGGTACTTCATTATTACGTTATGAATTGCAAAAATATATTAATACCTAAAGGTTTTGAAATTCTAACTTATAATAATATGTTAATTTTCATTGAATTATTTCTTTACTTATTTTGATTACTCAAAACTTCTTAATTATCTATTCTATAATCTCGTAATCTATATTTAGTTTTCGCAGAGCTCTCAACGCTGAACCAGAATTTTTATCTTCAATTTCAATATCTACTGGATCTCCTTCTAAGATTATAGATGTAAGTTCAATAGATAAGGATTCATCAATATTAGATGAAATTTCTGCTATACATTTGGATATAGCTCTTCTATCTGGCCTTACGGCATCACAAGACAATAAGTTTAATTTCATAAGAACAATTTATGTGTGCAATATACTTGATTTGGATTTGGGGAGGATTTATATATAATAAAAAACCCACAGCCATAAAAGGTTGCGGGTTCTACTGTGGAGCCGCCGAGAATCGAACTCGGGTCCAAACAAGCTACAAAATAGCTTTCTACATGTATAGTTTCTATTTAATTTTCGATAATATAATGACTAAAAACAATCTATATATTACTTAGTTTCTTTAGTTTCAAAAACAAGTCAAAACTCCAAGTTTTCTATGTTAACTTTTACGATGCTTCTTATTAGGCGCCATTAACCAAGGCTCCTAGGAAACATTTAGCATTCCCACCTAGTGGAACAAGGCTAATCCTACTATAATTCAGATTAAGCTGCTAAAGCGTAGTTATCTTCGCCGTTTAAAATTTAAAATAGTGTTTTACGCGTCTCAATTTTATTACGCGACATGCTTACTAATTTATAATACTCGCAGTCAATACCAGTCGACCCCAATTTCAATGAACACTTTAAAAATGAATGTCAAAGTTACAAAAAACTTGTACATGGATATAAATCAAACTAAATTAGCTTCAATAAAAAATTTATATGAAAATAGGAATAATCAAAGAATGTAAAACTCCATCTGATAAAAGAGTGGTTTTTACTCCTTCTAAATGCTTAGCTGCTAAAAAACTTTACCCTGAGGTTGAATTTTTAATTCAGTCTAGTGATGTTAGATGTTATTCGGATAAAGAATATTCTGATTTAGGTTTTAGTGTAGTGGATGATGTTTCTTCTGCAGATGTTTTGATTGGAGTTAAAGAAGTTCCTATTGATAAATTAATTGCAAACAAAAAATATTTTTTTTTCTCGCATACTATTAAAAAACAACCATATAATAAAAATTTATTACTATCAATATTACATAATAATATTGAACTGTTCGATCATGAAACTATTGTAGATAAAAATAATAATAGATTAATAGGCTTTGGTTACTATGCGGGTGTTGTTGGAGCTTATAATGCATTTAGAGCACTTGGTTTAAAAAATGATTCTTTTATCCTTCCTAAAGCCTCAGAATTAAAGGATAGAAAAGAGTTGAATGCTGAGTTACTTAAAATCTCAATTCCTGATATGAAAATTGTTTTAACCGGTAAAGGAAGGGTTGGTTCTGGAGCTAAAGAAATTTTAGATTTTTTACAAATTAAAGAAGTTTCAATTTCTGATTATTTAAATAAATCATTTGAAGAAGCTGTATATATTCAAATTGATGTTTTAAACTACAATAATAGAATTGATAACCAGACTCTCGATCGTTTTGATTTTTATAAAAACCCATCTGAATATAAGTCTACTTTTAATAAGTTTTCTAGCACGAGTGATATGTTTATAGCTGGTCATTATTATGATAAGAACGCTCCAAATTTAATCACCCTTGAGGATGTGAATTTAGATGATTTTAAAATTAAATTAATAGCAGATATTAGTTGTGATATTAATGGACCTATTGTTTGTACTATTAGATCTTCAACTATAAAAGATCCTATATATGGATATGACCCTATCTCAAACAAAGAGGTTGATTATAATCAACCTGGTGCCATCACTGTTATGGCTGTTGACAATTTACCTTGTGAACTTCCTAGAGACGCTAGTGAATCTTTTGGAGAGATGTTTATTACAGATGTTTTACCTTCTTTTTTTAATGATGATAAAGATGGCGTTTTACAAAGATCTAAAATGACGTCTAAAGGTGAGTTAACTGATAAATTTTCTTATTTATCCGATTTCATTTCGGCTCCTTAACTTTTATCTTTTGAGACTAAAGTGTCCTGTAAACTCTTTAATTATAGATTCTGCATCTCCGAAGACTATATCGAGTCTAATGGTAAACCAGTAATCTGTAGCGGGTAGGTTTTCACCATTAAAGGTACCATCCCAACCAGGACCAAGAGGGTTAAGTTGTTTTAGTAGCTTCCCGAATCTATCGTAGATATATATC